>DATLUE010000219.1:0-14747 GCA_035533255.1 Allostellaceae bacterium
ATCGGTGTAGCCGGCAATCGCGATGCCGCTCTTGCCGCTCTTGAATGCCTCCGCGGCCGCATCGACGACCTTCTTGCCGTCCGGCGTCAGCGACGATTTGTCGAACTCGAAGAACACGATGAACATCTGCCGCGAGGGAACGGCTGCCGCCGGCGGTGGCGCAGGAGGCGCCGCAACCACCGGCGTCGGAGCGGGCGGCGGTGCTTCCGGCGCACCAAAGGCGAAGCGCACGCCGACCATCACCGTGTGGACGTGCAGATCGGCTTTAAGCGGCGTGGCAACGCCCGCCATAGCCGAACCGGTGTTCATATCGCCGAGGTCGAGATATTTATAGCCGACATCGAGGGTAAGATTCGGCGTGAGCGCATAACCGACACCCGCACCGGCACCCCACGCGAAATTGGTGCGCGTACTGCCGCCGAGAGCGGCACCCGCGAACGGACCGCCAAAGGTCATCTTGTCGAGATCATTCCTGGCGAAACCGACTCCGCCTTGCAGATAGGGCTGGAACGGGCCGAACATGCCCGGCGCAAAGCCGTTGATGTCGAGATAGCCATTGACCATCCCCACGAGGGAGGAGAGATCGGCCGAATTCGTGGCCGAGGTCGCGACGGAGTTATGCCCCTTCACGCTCAGCGAAGGAATGTAGTCCAATGTGAGGTCGCTGCGGAACATCGGGTTGAACCGATAGCCGATGCCTCCACCGAAGATGACCGATTTCCCGGTCTCGCTGGGTTGCGTCGATGTGCCGAGCAGGGAATTAGGCGAGGTCGGATTCGTGTCCTTGAAGGTCGTGTCCGCGCCGAAGGCGCCGCCGACATCGCCGCGGACGTAGACGCCGTATGGCAGCGGCGCCATCTCCTGAGCATAACCGCTCGTCGCGGCGGTCAGCAAAAAAGCGCCTCCAAGCACGGTGCTTCGCATGATCTTCATAAAATTCCTCCTACCAAAGTATTTCCAAACGGCACTTACCACTAGTTATACGCGCCCGCTGTAAAAAGCGGCAAGCGACCACAGGCTCTATTTGCGCGATCCGGTCGCTTTTCCATCAAGTGTTGCAAGAGGGCAACAGTTCTAAAAGCTTGGAACAACTTACGATATGTCACGTTGTCCGCAGGAACGAGGTTTGCCGGCGTCGTCATAAAAGCGGGAAATGCCACCCTCCCAGGTTGTCGCCTGCTCGCCCGCACGATCCTCGCGATAGCCACCCGGACCCAATGACAATGAACCGCAACGACCCTTATCTCGTCCTTCTGCGCCGAGAATTGACGCGCGCGCAGGCGCGGCTCAAGCGCGCCGAGCGCGAGCGCGACCAACTGCGCGCCGCGCTCGCCGGGCTTCAGCGCCAGCCGGCGAAGCGCCGCCCACGGCGACAAAAAATATCCAAAGCCACGCCGCGTATTTCCAAATAATAATTGTGAACAACCAAAGTGATTCCTTAACGATACGATCTAAAATATTATAGAAATAAGCATTGTATTAACTAATCGATATTTTCTACCTTCCTTTCTGCAATAAGGGCGAACGCCCACCTTGGAGGAAGGAGCTCAAAATTATGACTCGCAATCCCACCGGCGCGCAAACACGCCCGGGCTGGGCGGTCGCCCTTGACGATTCGGCGGAGGCGCAATTGCCCCGCCGGCGCTGGCGCATTCTGCACAATGCCAAGCCGCGGATGGAGCCGGTGAGCCCGATGCCGAACTGGATCAAGACGCCCGAGGATTTCGTGCGGTGGCTCGCCAGCCGTCTCAGCCTGAACGAGCTCTATACCTATTTCCGCGATCTCGAGGCGATCGCCAAGATGAGCTGCGATCTCGAATTGCTGCGCTTCGCCCGCCGCTATCTCGAGAGCGACCTGACGCGCGAATTCGCCGAGGATCGGATTTGAGTTTTTGTCGACCGATCTGACAAACCATCGGCCACTCGCAGGGCGCCTACCTGCAAGCTCTTGTTTTCATTGGCTTGCCGAATCTGGCCCGGCTCTTGCCTAGGAAGCGACATCAGCGCCAATCGATCCTGCGTTTCTCTTGCCTCCTGGTACGCGTTTTTTTGACGGTTGGCGGACAACTCGCGGCGGTATCCCCAAGGGGATCCGCCGCGCTTTTTTTCTTTCGCAGGAGAGTCGGCGCGCCCTTCCCGCAGTATCAATTCTTTAGCGGTTTCAAGGCTTACTCCTGCCTCATGGTGATCGATCTGGCGGCCAACGAGGCGCGCCCATGCGCCCGCATGCGTCGCGAGGCGCCTGCCCCGCTTCTCCTCCATGTCCTGCCGAGTTTTGCCGTCGGCGGCGTGCAGGTGCGGCTGGCGCGCGTCATCGGCGCGCTTGGCGGGCGCTATCGCCACCGGATCATCGCGCTCGACGGCAACCGCGCCGCCGCGCGCCTGATCGATCCCGCCCTCGACGTCACCATCGACACGGTGCCGCACGCGCGCCAGGCCTTGCCCGCCGCGCTGCTCGCGATCCGGCGCCAGCTCATCGCCGCCGCGCCCGATCTGCTGCTCACCTACAATTGGGGCTCGATCGAATGGGCGCTGGCGAACCGCGTCTTCGGCCTCGCCCGGCATGTGCATTGCGAGGACGGGTTCGGCCCCGACGAAAGCGAGCACCGGCTGCGGCGGCGCTCGCTGCTGCGCAGGGTCGCCCTCGCCTGCAGCACATGCGTGGTCGTGCCGTCGCGCAGTCTCGAAGCGATCGCGCGGCGCGAATGGCATCTTTCGACGAAGCGCTTGCGTTACATCGCGAACGGCATCGATGCCGACGGATTTGCGGCCGCGAGCACACCGGCGCCGCTGTTTGCGCGGCACCGCGACGAGGTGATCGTCGGCACGGTCGCGCCGTTGCGGCCGGAAAAGAATGTCGGCCGGTTGGTGCGCGTCTTCGCGACGCTCGACCCGGCGCTGCCCATGAGGCTGGCGATCGCCGGCGCCGGCGCGCAGCGCGAGGAGATCGAGACGATGGCGCGCGGCTTCGGCCTCGGCGATCGCGTGATCTTCCTCGGCGGGGTAGCCGAGCCGCAGCGCGCGCTCGCGCTGTTCGACATTTTCGCGCTGTCCTCCGACACCGAGCAGATGCCGATGTGCGTGCTGGAAGCGATGGCGATGGGACTGCCGGTCGTGTCGGTCGATGTCGGCGACGTGAAGCCGATGCTCGCGCCCGAGAACCGGCGCTTCGTCGTCGCCAAGGCGGACGAGAAAGCCTTTGCCGCCGCGCTCGCCGAGCTTGCCGCCGCACCCGAGCGCCGTGCCGAGCTCGGCGCGCTCAACCGCGCGCATGTGCGGCGCCATTATTCCTGGGAGGCCATGGTCGATGACTATGACCGCGTCTTCGGCGCTCGCTAACCACGCGCTCGATCTCGGCGCGACGCTGCCGATCGTGCGCGGCTTCGAGCCGCGCGACGAGGCGGCGTGGGAAGCGTTCGTTTTCGCCTGTCCGGAGACCAGTTTCTTCCACCGCGCCGGCTGGCGCCGCGTAATCGAGAGCAGCATTGGCCATCGCGCGCATTACCGCTGCGCCTGGCGCGGCGCGGCGCTGGTCGGCATCCTGCCGCTGATCGAGGTGAAATCGCGCTGGTTCGGCCATGCGCTGGTGTCGTTGGCATTCGGGGTGGCCGGCGGGATCGCCGCCGGCGACGATGGCGCGGTCGCCGCCTTGGCGGAGGACGCGGCACGCCTCGGCGAAACCCTCGGCGTCGATTTCGTCGAGCTGCGCCACGAGACGCCGCGCGACATTCCGTGGCTCGCCAAGCCCGAGCTCTATTTCACCTTCCGCCGCACGCTCAGCCAGGACGAGGCGGCCAATCTCAAGGCGGTCCCGCGCAAGAAGCGCGCGGATTTGCGCAAGGCGATCGACAACAAGACCCTGCGCGTCGACACCGGCGTCGATCCGAAGACCTTTTATCGCATTTATGCCGAGAGCCTGCGCAACCTCGGCACGCCGGTACTGCCGCGCCGCTTCTATGCCGCGGTCGCCGCGGAATTCGGCAACGCCGTCGAGCTGTCGACAATCGGCGGGGCGGAGGGCCCGGTCGCGGCGCTGATGACCTATTTCTTCAAGGACGTCGCGCTGCCCTATTACGGCGGTGCGACGCCGGCCGCGCGGCCGCTGCACGCCTATGATCTGATTTATTGGCGGCTGATGGGACGCGCGATCGAGCGCGGCTGCCAGGTGTTCGATTTCGGCCGCAGCAAGCGCGGCACCGGCGCCTTCGACTATAAGACCTATTGGGGCTTCGAGCCGACGCCGTTGCACTATCAATTCCATCTCGTGCGGCAGCGCAGCCTGCCCGAGATCAATCCGCTCAATCCGAAATATCGACTGATGGTCGATAGCTGGAAGAAGCTGCCCTTACCGATCGCCAATACGCTCGGCCCGCCGATCGCGCGGCAGATCGCTTAACGGGTCAAATTGCCGGCAGCGCGTCGTCGAGCGATTGCAACATCGTCCCGAGGCCGGTCGCAAGGTCGGTCTCGGCGCGAAAGCCGAGATAATCCTGGGCGCGTGCCGGATCGCCGACCAGATAGCGCGCGTCGCCCAGCCGCGCCGGAGCGAAGGCGAGCGCCGGCTCGACACCGCACAGGGCCGCAATCTCCGCCACCAATTGCAGCAGCGAGACGCCGCGGCCGGTGGCGACGTTCAGCACCTCCGGCACCAGCGGCAGATGCTCCATCGCTGCCAGAAGCGCCGCGACCGCGTCGTCGATATAGACGAAATCGCGCATCTGATGCCCATCGCCGAAAATCGTGATCGGCCGCCGCCGGCGCAGCGCGTCGCAAAACACCGCGACCGCGCTGGCATAGGTCGCCTCGGCCGATTGGCGCGGCCCGTAGACATTGAACAGCCGCAGGCCGATCGCTGGAACCCCATGCACTGCGCGCGCGATCCGGGCATGGAGCTCGGCGCCCACGGCATCGGCGCCATAGGAGGAGATCGGCTTGCCCGGCAGCCGCTCGGCCAGAAGCATATTCTCGTGATTGCCATAGATCGCGGCGGTCGAGGCATAGACCACCGGCACTGGACTGGGCGGCCGCTCGCGATGGCTGGCATCGAGCACATTCACCGTCCCGGTCAAATTGGTGCGGTGGGCATTGAGCCATTGCCGCTGGCTCTGCGGCACGGAAGCGAAACCGGCGAGGTGGAAGCAGCCGCAGACGCCCTGCATCGCGTGGCGCACCACCGCTGGATCGGCAATGTCTCCCTGAATGAGCTCGACCGTAGGCGGCAGCGCCGTCACCGAGCCGTTCGAGAGATCGTCGAGCACGCGCACGGCATCGCCCCGCGCGACCAGCGCGGCCGTGAGCTGCGCGCCGATGAAGCCACAGCCGCCTGTCACCAGGAACGGCAGCGCCGCCGCCTGACCGCGCCTCGCGGTGCTACGAGGAAAGCCGAAGCCATCCGCCATCAGCGTGTCCTCAGGCTGTTTGCTAATACCACGTTAATCAAGGAATAACCCCTACTTATCGGAGCATCCTACCGCGGCGGCTCGCCCAGAACCAGAACTGAGTTATTAAGATATGAACATAATATATTGATCTAGTTAATTTTTTAACCTTAATGATCGCACGCTGCCGTGTCGGGCCGTCAAAGCCTGGCGGAAATACTTGTGAGCGTGGCGTTGATTTTGGTCGGGATGGCTGGCAGAGCTGCCGCAATGACGCCCGCGATCAGCAACGCGATCAATGCGTATTCGATTGCGGTCGCGGCGGCGGCATCCTTGACCAAGCGAGCGGCGACCAGGTGAAGACGGCGGACGAGGCATGACATCGGCATAGCGCGTTGTCGCATACCGCCCTTAAATGCCGGTTAAATTGTTGGTAATTTATGGACTTCGCACTTGTTCTTAATCCAGTTTGGATTGCGCGCGGTGTGCGCTTGCGAAGCAAAGGGGGCCAGTACGCCGAGATCGTCGCCGGCGTGCCACGCCCAGCGCGGATCGTCGATATAGCCGCGGCCCACCGCGACCAGATCGGCTTGGCCCTCCGCGACCACCGCCTCGGCCTGGGCGCCGGTAAAGATCATCCCGACCGCACGGGTGGGGATGCCGACCTCGCGGCGGATGCGCTCGGCGAATTTGACCTGGTAGCCAGCGCGGATCAGCGGCGGAACCATCGCGACCACGCCACCGCTCGAGCAACAGATGAAATCGCAGCCGGCGTCCTTGAGCGCCCGGGCAAAGACGATCGTGTCCTCGATGGTCGTGCCGCCATCGACCCAATCGACGCAACTCAGCCGCACGCCCAGCGGCCTGTCCGCCGGCCAGGCCTCGCGCATCGCCCGGAATACCTGCAGCGGAAAGCGCATCCGATTCTCGATGCTGCCGCCATACGAATCCTCGCGGCGATTCGCCAACGGCGAGAAGAACGAGGATAGCAAATAGCCGTGCGCGCCATGCATCTCGCAGGTGTCGAAGCCGGCGCGCGCGGCGCGGCGCGTGGCCGAGACGAAGCCGTCGAGCACGCGATCGAAATCCTCGCGCACCATCGCCCGCGGCGTACCATAGCCGTCGCCGAACGGGATCGCCGACGGCGCGATAGTCTGCCAGCCGCCGTTCTCGGGCGCGAGATACTTGCCGCCGCGCCACGGCACCTCGCAAGACGCCTTGCGGCCGGCGTGGGCGATCTGGATGCCGATCTTGGCCTGGCCGTATTTGCGGCACGACGCAAGCACGCGCACCAGCGCCGCCTCGTGCTCGTCGGACCACAGGCCGGCGCACCACGGCGTGATGCGGCCGATCGGCTCGACATCGGTCATCTCGACCACGACGAGGCCGGCGCCGGAAATCGCCAGAGCCGGCAGATGCTGCATATGCCAATCCTGCGCGACGCCGTTGTCGGAGCTGTATTGGCACAGCGGCGGCACAACGATACGATTGGCGAAGGCGAGGCCGCGCAAGGTGAAGGGCGTGAAGAGCTCGCTCATGGTCGCGGCAGACTATCGCGCGTCCCGCGCGCGAGCAACCGACGGAACTCTTCGGGGGACAATGTCCCGAGCCGTCTCGCCTGCCATCTGGAGGATTGGGGGGTGCAGGCGAGACGGACCCGAGGGTCGAAGCCCGCCAAGGGGGTCGAACGGGCAGGCGGCAAAGCCGCTTGAGCGCATTACCGCGCAAAGCCCGAAGCGATTCCAGTTAAACTTATTTCACGAAGATGCGCGGTTTTTATCGGCGGCAAAACGCTCGGCCAAGCGC
Source organism: Allostellaceae bacterium (assembly GCA_035533255.1). Classification (GTDB taxonomy): domain Bacteria; phylum Pseudomonadota; class Alphaproteobacteria; order ATCC43930; family CGMCC-115725; genus CAIKMD01. The sequence goes on from DATLUE010000219.1 coordinate 7,185, forward strand.
GTGACGACGCGCGCGCTGACGAAATGCGAGACGTCGCCGCCGAGCTGGCCGATCTCTTTGACGAAGCGCGACGAGATGAACTGATATTTGTCGGACGCCATCAGGAACACGGTCTCGACTTTCGGGTTGAGCCGATTGTTCATCCCGGCCATCTGGAATTCGTATTCGAAATCGCTGACGGCGCGCAGACCGCGAATGATGACCGAGGCGCCGACCTCGACCGCGAAATGCATCAGCAGATTGTCGAACGCCCGTACCTCGATCCGCTTGGCGGCGTCGGCATCGAGATGCTGCAATTCCTCGCGCACGATGGCGACGCGCTCGTCGGTGTCGAAGAGCGGCCCCTTGCCGGCGTTGCGCGCGACGCCGACGACGAGGCGATCGACGATCTTTACCGCGCGCAAGATGATGTCGGCATGTCCATTGGTGATCGGATCGAACGTGCCGGGATAGACTGCGATGCGCGTGCTCATGAGGCAACTCCCCCTTCGCCGGATTCGGCTTCGCCGTTGCCGTTGCCGTTGCCGTTGCCGACCTCGTCGCCCGTGTCCGGCAGCCGCGCCACCGAGACCACGCGCTCGCCCTCGTCAACCTTGAACACGGTAACGCCGCCGCTGCGGCGGCGCCGGATGCTGATGTCGTCGACCGGCACGCGGATGAGCTGGCCGAGATTGGTGACCAGCATGATCTGGTCGCCCTTCTTCACCGGAAACACCGCGGCGGTCGCGCCCTGGCCGCGCGCGGAATCGTTGTTCTCGCGCCCCTGCGCGCCGCGGCCGGTGATCGGATAGTCGTAGGACGAGCTGCGCTTGCCGTAGCCTTTCTCGGTCAGCACCAGGACGAATTCCTGGCGCGCGGCAAGATCGGCATATTGCTCCTCGCTGACCTGCGTCGCGATCGCCCCCGCCTCGGCCTCGGCAACTTCGGCATCGCCGTCCTCGCCCTCGGCTTCCTCGGGCTCGGCGCGGCGGCGCTCGGCATCGAGCCGCAGGAAAGCATAACGCTGCGCCGTCGACACGTCCTCGTGGCGCAGGATCGACATCGAGATGACGGCGTCGCCCGCGCCGAGGCGGATGCCGCGCACGCCGACCGAGCTGCGGCTGGAAAACACCCGCACGTCGCTCGCCGGAAAGCGGATGCAGCGGCCGTTGCGCGCCGCCAGCAGAATGTCGTCGGACGCGCTGCAGATCGCGACCGCGATCAGTCGATCGTCGGCATCCTCGCCCTCGAACTTCATCGCGATCTTGCCGGTGGCGAAGACGTTGGCGAAATCCGAGAGCGCGTTGCGGCGCACATTGCCCTTGGCGGTCGCGAACACCGCGAATTTGTCGCCCCAACTCGCCTCGTCCTCGGGCAACGGCATCACGGTCGAGATGGTCTCGCCGGGCGCGAGATTGGGCAGGAGATTGACCATCGCCTTGCCGCGCGACTGCGGCGTGCCGACCGGGAGACGATAGACCTTGAGCTTGTAGACGCGGCCGGACGAGGTGAAGAACAGCACCGGCGCGTGGGTCGAGGCGACGAACACCTGACTGAGGAAATCCTCGTCGCGCACCGACATGCCGGCGCGGCCGCGGCCGCCGCGGCGCTGCGCGCGATACGCCGAGAGCGGCACGCGCTTGATATAGCCGGCGTGGCTCACGGTCACGACCATGTCTTCGCGCTGGATCAACGCCTCGATATCGGTCTCGAATTCCAGGTCTTCGATCACCGTGCGGCGCGGCGTCGCGAATTGCTCTTTGACAGCGCGCAGCTCCTGGCGAATGACATCCATCAGCCGCGCGCGCGAGCCGAGGATTTCGAGATAGCCCTTGATCTCGGTGACGATGCCGTCGAGCTCTTCGGCGATCTTGTCGCGCTCGAGCGCGGTCAGGCGCTGCAGGCGCAAATCGAGGATCGCCCTCGCCTGCTCTTCGGTCAAGCGATAGCTGCCGTCGGGGCCGGCGCCGCCCCGGCCCGCTTCCTCGATCAGCGCGATTAGCGCCAGCACGTCCTCGGCCGGCCAGGTGCGCGCCATCATTTCGGCGCGCGCGCTCGCCGGATCCGGCGACCGGCGGATCAGCGCGATCATGGCATCGATGTTGGCGACCGCCACGGCGAGGCCGAGCAGCGTATGCGCGCGCTCGCGCGCCTTGCGCAGCAGGAAAGCCGTGCGCCGCGTGACCACCTGCTCGCGAAACGCGACGAAGGCGACGATGATGTCGCGCAGACTCATTAGCACCGGCCGGCCGCCGTCGAGCGCCAGCATATTGACGCCGAAGCTGGTCTGCAGCGGCGTGTAGCGATAGAGCTGGTTCAGCACGACATCGGCCATCGCGTCGCGCTTCAGCTCGACCACCACGCGCACGCCGTGGCGATCGCTCTCGTCGCGCAGATCGGCGATGCCCTCGATGGTCTTCTCCTGGACCAGCTCGGCAATGCGCTCGACCATGCGCGCCTTGTTCACCTGATAGGGGATTTCGGTGACGACGATCGCCTCGCGGTCCTTGCGGATCTCCTCGACCGCGGCGCGACCGCGCATCACGATCGAGCCGCGGCCGAGGGCATAGGCGGCGTGAATGCCGGCGCGGCCGAGAATGATCCCGCCGGTCGGGAAATCCGGGCCCGGCACGATCTCCATCAGCTCTTCGATCGTGATCTCGCGATTGTCGATATAGGCGATGCAGGCATCGACCACTTCGCCGAGATTGTGCGTCGGGATGTTGGTCGCCATGCCGACGGCGATGCCCGAGCCGCCATTGACGAGGATGTTCGGGAAACGCGCCGGAACCACCCTAGGCTCCTGGCGGCTGCCGTCGAAATTCGGCTGGAAGTCGACGGTCTCCTTGTCGATATCGTCGAGCAGCGCGTCGGCGGCGCGCGAGAGACGCGATTCGGTGTAACGCATCGCCGCCGGCGGGTCGCCGTCCATCGAGCCGAAATTGCCCTGGCCTTCGATCAATTGCAGGCGCATCGCGAAATCCTGCGCCATACGCACCAGCGCCTCGTAGATCGGCGCGTCGCCATGCGGATGGAAATTGCCCATCACCTCGCCGACGCTGGTCGCGGATTTGCGGAACGCGCGGTTCCACTCGTAGCCGGCCTGCTTCATCGCAAAGAGGATGCGGCGATGCACGGGCTTCAGGCCGTCGCGCACATCGGGCAGCGCCCGCGCCACGATCACGCTCATGGCGTAATCGAGGTAGGAGCGTTTCATCTCCTCTTCGATCGCGACGGGCGTGATGTCGAGCGGCGGCGGCGCGGGTGTATCAGCCAAAATTTGTATCCGAGAGCTGGCGCTGGCCAGGCGGGAAACCGACGAGACCGCCAGCAAGGAATGTCAAAAAACAGTAGCGAATTTTGCGCTTGTCAGCAATCCATGCCGAACCGGATTCCAAGCCGCCGGTGTCCGTTTATCGAGAAAATTTTATATATTAATTTCAGTTACTTAATTAACATTTTGAATGTAGAAATTTAGCGTCTAACGCGACCTCGGACGACCATATCCGCGCCCCTCGATTCCGCAACGCAAAATCGCGCACCAAACGATTCGCCGCGAGCGGCGAAAAGCCACTCGCGGCGGGTTGGGCCGAGCGCCGCCGACCGCTATTTGCTCAGCAGGGGAATATTTGCCGCGGTTTGCGGCGCCGGCAGAGATTTGAGAAACGCGTAGATATCCCCCACCTCGGCATCCGACACCACCGAGGCCTCGTAGGGCGGCATGGCGTTCTGCGGCACGCGCAATTGCTGCAAGACCGCGGCGAACGGCAAGGCGGTATCGGCGATACGAGGGCCGGAGAGCGCCCCGCCCTGCGCAGCCGAGCCATGACATTCCCAGCAGCCATCGGCCTTGAAAATCTTCGCCCCGGCCTTTGCATCGCCCCGGGGCGTCGTTTGTTGCGGCGCCGCATTCTGAGCGGAAGCGGTCGCCGCAAAGCCGAACAGAGCCGCCGCCACGACGGCAATACCAACACGCATGTTCATCCCCTCAACGTCCTTGAGAAACCACATCGACCAGCACCGGCTCGCCGCGCTTGACGATAGCGACCGCCTGCTGCAGCACGCCGCCGAGCTTCGCCGGATCGGTGACCGGCCCGAAACCCTGCATGCCCAGGCTCTCCGCGAGCTTGGCATAATCGATATTGGGATCGGCAATCTCGGTGCCGATATGCGCGGTCTTGGGATCGCGCATATGGCGTTCCGCCATCGCCTGCAGATGCATCACTTCTTGGAAATAGAAGCGGTTGTTGTGGACGATCATCAGAATCGGAATCTTGTACTTGGCCGCCGTCCAAAGCGATCCGGGCGAGACCATCAGATCGCCGTCGCCGATCATCGCGACCGAAAGCCGCCCGTATTTGCGGTTCGCAAGGGCCGCTCCCACCGCGCCGCCGCCGCCATAGCCGACGCCGTAAGCGCCGGAATCGCCGAGCCAGTGGTGCGGCTTGTCCATCTTCCATAGCTTGTGCGACCAAAATCCGCCCGGCTGGCTTGTGACCACAAGCGAGTAATCTTCGTTCTGGATTTGATTCCAGACCTCCATTGCGAGTCGCGCCGTGCTGATCGGCGATAGGTCCCAGCCCGAGGCGGCCTGAGTCTTGGACGCCTCATAGGCAGCCTGCCGCGCGGTTGCGAGCTTCTTGCCGCGCGCCTCGTAGGATGCCTTCTTAGCCGCGGGAACCAGCTTCTTCACCGCCTCGAGCAGGGCCGGCATCGTGGCCGCCCCGTCGCCGCTGATCTCGAAATCGACGCCCGGGAAACGCTGGAAATTCTGGTAGTTGGAGTGGATGAATTGATCGGATGCGCCCAGCGTGACGGTCTTGGTGCCGGGCTTCAGGAGAGGATGCGAGCTGCGGTGGAGCTGATCGCGATAGCCGTGCGTCGTGCCCCAAAAATCGACCATGTCGATGCCGACGACGAGATCGGCCTCGCGCAGCACGACGCCGCGCCGCGTACTGTGATTGAGCCCGTTAAGCGTCGGAAAATTCATTCGGCCGCCAATGTCGACCACGGCGCATTGCAGCAGCTCGGCCAATTCGACCAACGGCGCCATCACGCCATTCGGTCCGGGCTTGCCGCGGTCGGCGATGAGCAGAGGGCTTTCGGCAGCGACCAGCATTTTCGCGAGCTCGGCAACGGCGGCATCGTCGCCTTGCGCCGGGGCAAAGCGCGGCAGCTTGGGAATGCTGAGCTTCGCATCCTCCGGGATCGGGTCTTCCTGCAGGCTGCTGTCGGCAACCAGCAGCACCGGCCCCATCGGCGGCGTGGTGGCGATCACATGGCTGCGGACCGTCGACTCGGCAAAGTGTTGGAGCGACGCGGGCGAATCGTCCCATTTGGTATAGTCGCGCACGATCACCGCGCCGTCTTGCACGGTATGATCCGTCTCGACACCCGGCCGCCGCAAGGTCGCGTCGGCGATGTTGGCGGTGACAATGCAAATCGGCACGCGGTCGGAATAGGCATTGTAGATCGCCATCGACGCGTGCTGCAGGCCGACGGTGGCGTGGACGAGATTGAGCATCGGCTTACCTTCGACCTTGGCATAGCCCTGCGACATCGCCACCGAGATTTCCTCGTGGAGGCATTCGATCCATTGCGGCGCGGTGTTCTTGCCGTAATTGATGAAAGATTCCTGCAGCGCGCGGAAGCTCGAGCCCGGCATCGCCGCGAGATATTCGATGCCCACCGACTTGAAGCTGTCGACCATGAAATCCGAGCCGCTGGTCGCCGAGACGAGAGCCGCGGCGCCCGGCGGAAGATTGGCGGTAGACGCGGGCGGCGCGCCGGTCTCGGCCGCCTTCTGGATCTCGGAAATGCCCTGCGGCGCCTTCACCCGCTTGGGGATCTGGGGCTGTGCCGCAGACGCCAGCGGCGACGCGAGCGTCGTCGCCGCGCCGGCCAGAGCCGCACCTTTGAGGAAACCACGGCGGCCGACTCCGGTCGCATCCTTGCGCTTCGACATCGCTCCCTCCCTCGGGAATAAAACTTTACGTCCGGCTTTGGCCGGACGAGTGCATCGATTAACTCATAAAGCCGGTCGCCGCGCAACCCGAGCGACGAACGCCCTCGATCAGAACGGAATTTCGTCGTCGAGGTCCTGCGTTGCCGGGGCGCGGCTGCCGCTGCGCGCCATGCCGCCGCCCCCGCCACTCGCCGCCCGCGGCGCCGGTGCCGCATCCTCGCCCGGGTCGCCGCCAAAGCCTTCGCCGCCGCCGCTGCGCCCATCGAGCATCGTCAACTGGCCGTTGAAGCGGCCGAGCACGATCTCGGTGGTATAGCGATCCTGGCCATCCTTGTCGGTCCATTTGCGAGTCTGCAACTGACCCTCGATATAGAGCTTCGCGCCCTTCTTCACGTATTTCTCGACGACCTCGACCAGTCGATCGTTGAAGATCGCAACGCGATGCCATTCGGTCTTTTCCTTGCGCTCGCCGCTGGCTTTGTCGCGCCACGTCTCCGACGTCGCGAGCGAGAGGTTGGCGATGCGCAGGCCGTCCTGAGTCGAGCGGATTTCCGGATCGCGGCCGAGATTGCCGACGAGAATGACTTTGTTGACGCTGCCGGCCATGCCGATGCTCCCAAGAGATTGTTGCGTCTGCCGGATACTTTAGAACGCACCCGGAACATTGCCAAGCGGGTTCCTCGCCCCTATCTTTAAGCGATGCAATACATTCGCGTTCGCGGCGCCCGCGAGCACAATCTGAAAAATGTCGATGTGGATATACCGCGCGACAGCCTGGTGGTCATCACCGGGCTCTCGGGATCGGGCAAATCCTCGCTGGCCTTCGACACCATCTATGCCGAAGGGCAGCGCCGCTATGTCGAGAGCCTCTCGGCCTATGCGCGCCAGTTCCTCGAGTTGATGCAGAAGCCCGATGTCGATCTGATCGAAGGCCTGTCCCCCGCGATCTCGATCGAGCAGAAGACGACCTCGAAGAATCCGCGCTCGACCGTCGGCACCGTTACCGAGATTTACGACTATTTGCGCCTGCTTTACGCGCGGATCGGCATCCCCTACTCGCCGACCACGGGCCTGCCGATCGAAAGCCAGACCATCTCGCAGATGGTCGATCGCGTCATGACAATGAAGGACGGCACGCGGCTTTTTCTGCTGGCGCCGATCGTGCGCGGCCGCAAGGGCGAGTATCGCAAGGAGCTGGCCGACCTGCAGAAGCGCGGCTTCCAGCGCGTGAAAATCGACGGCAAGATGTACGAGATCGAGGAAGCGCCGAAGCTCGACAAGAATCTCAAGCACGACATCGAGATCGTGGTCGATCGCATCGTCGTGCGCGAAGGCCTTGGCAATCGGGTCGCCGATTCGCTCGAGACCGCACTGAAGCTTGCCGACGGCATCGCCATCGGCGAGAACGCGGATGGCGGCGAGCGCACGATCTTCTCGGCGAAATTCGCCTGCCCGGTCTCGGGCTTCACCATCCCCGAGATCGAGCCGCGGCTGTTCTCGTTCAACAATCCGCATGGCGCCTGCCCGGCCTGCGACGGGCTGGGCACCAAGCTGTTCTTCGATCCCGAGCTGGTGATCGCCGACGAGCGCAAATCCTTGCGCGAAGGCGCGATCGCGCC
>DATLUE010000220.1:0-15446 GCA_035533255.1 Allostellaceae bacterium
GTTGCAACCTCCAACCCAGAAAAATACAAACCTGCCCACCGCGTCGGCCGCATCCGATGCGATAGCTGCGCCGCGCCGCGCGTCAAAAAATTATGCCCGGCGGCCAACTTCTATTTTTTCGGTGAATAAGACGGGCTAGCGGCACGTCTGGTCAAGTCTTTCGTGGATGCGAGGGACGTCGCGGGCAGTCCAGCCGATAGGCCAAATCCCGAATCAGTAATTGATCGTCTGGTTCAGCGATATGGGCATCCTACGGCACTAGTGGGCTGCACGATGGTCTATTATCGATCGTTGGTTGATTCTGGCTTTGCGAGAGAAACCCTCCACCAAGCAGGATTGAGCGAGGCAAGTAATCTTGGGCAGGAAGCGACGGCGACTCCTAGGCCGACTCCTGAGACGGTTGCCCCGTCGTCAGCTCCTGACACAGCAACTCCATCGCCACCCGCCACTCAGAACGAAGCGGGAGTTGGTCTCGAGCTACGGAATGTCACGCCGTCGAGGAGTGTCAACAACGATGTTCCAGTTCTCATTATCGACGGGGAAGTGCTCAATATCTCGACTGTTGAACGCGCCGTGCCCCTACTTCGAGTTACGCTGCGCGATGACAGGGAGCACGATGTACAATCATGGACGGTGGCTGCTGGAACAGTTGAGTTGGCCCCAAATGCGGCGGCTCCCTTTCATACTGTAATTGCGCGTCCTCCCGAAGCCGCGACTGGGGTGGTCGTTTCGTTTACCGATATTTCTACACCTAGATCGGCGCCGCCGGATACTTCAGACCTTAACGGAACACCACAGCCTCCGACTCAATCCGATGTATCGTCTCAAGCTTCTATAGGATCTTCCGAGCAACCCCAGCCACCACTCCAGGCGAGCTTCGACTGTGCGTTAGCCCGCCGAGCGGATGAAAAAATCATTTGTTCAGATGGTTCTCTGGCGGAAACAGATCGGGAAATGGGCCTTCTATACAGGCAGTATCGTGACGCCAGCACAACGCAAGACCAGCCCGGAGTCGTTCAAGACCAAACCCATTGGATCGATACTCGCAACGTCCGCTGCGGTATCAACGCTGCCACTCAGGTCGACCAGAGCAATCGCGCGAATTTGACTGAGTGTATGGACAACCAAGAGACCAATCGGGTCGCGGAACTGAAATCCAAGTTGCTGGTTGTACAAGCGCGCAAACCTTCGCCAGCTGCACCCGTTGCTGGAGGGCAACCCCAGTTCTGGTACTATTGCGACGCCGCAAAAGCCTACTTCCCATACGTCAGTTCCTGCAGCGGCGGATGGCGCGAGGTCCCGGCGGGCTCTCGATAACGACGTGCGGCCGATTCGCCGTTCGTGTTGCGCCGCAGCAGGTCCCTGGCTAATCTGCGGCTCCTTCAAACCCCCGAACGATTGCGACTCCCATGGGCTTCATCGCCGACCGACTGTTGCGGATCAAACCCTCGCCGACCATTGCGATGGCCAACAAGGCGCTCGCGCTCAAGGCCGAGGGCAAGGATGTCATCGGCCTCGCCGCCGGCGAGCCCGATTTCGACACGCCGCAGAACATCAAGGACGCGGCCAAGCGCGCGATCGATCGCGGCGACACCAAATACACCCAGGTCGACGGTACGCCCGAGCTGAAGAAGGCGATCGCCGCCAAATTCCGGCGCGAGAACCAGCTCGACTACGCGCCCAACCAGATCTCGGTCGGCACCGGCGGCAAGCAGGTGCTCTACAACGCCCTCACCGTCACCGTGAATCCGGGCGACGAGGTGATCGTGCCGGCGCCCTATTGGGTGTCCTATCCCGACATCGTCAATCTGTGCGAGGGCGTGCCGGTCGCGGTCACTTGCCCCGAGAATCACGGCTTCAAGCTGCGGCCCCAGGATCTGGACGCGGCGGTGACGCCCAAGACGAAATGGCTGATCCTCAACTCGCCGTCGAACCCCACGGGCGCCGCCTATACGCGCGAGGAGATGCGCGCGCTCGCCGACGTCCTGCTCAAGCATCCGCAGGTCTGGGTGCTGACCGACGACATCTACGAGCATCTGACCTATGACGATTTCAAATTCGCCACCATCGCTCAGATCGAGCCCAAGCTCTATCCGCGCACGCTGACCCTCAACGGGTTCTCGAAGGCCTATTGCATGACCGGCTGGCGGCTCGGCTATGCCGGCGGCCCGGTCGAGCTCATCAAGGCGATGGGCACGCTGCAATCGCAATCGACCACCAACCCGTCCTCGATCACCCAGGCCGCCGGCGTCGAGGCGCTGAACGGGACGCAGGATTTCATCCCCACGCACAACGCCATCTTCAAGACGCGGCGCGACCTCGTGGTGGGCATGCTCAACGAGGCGGCGGGGATTCGCTGCCCGGTGCCGGAAGGCGCGTTCTACGTCTATCCGTCCTGCGCGGGTGCGATCGGCAAGCGCACGCCCCAAGGCAAGGCGATCGAGACCGACACGGCGTTCTGCGAGTACCTGCTGGAAGCCGTCGGCGTTGCCTGCGTGCCGGGCACGGCCTTCGGCCTCGCGCCGTATTTCCGCATCTCTTATGCGGCGTCCAACGAGCAGCTCAAAGAGGCCTGCAGTCGCATTCAAAAGGCGTGCGCGGCGCTGAGCTGACCGCTTCAAAAAGCCGTCACCCCGGCGAAAGCCGGGGTCCATTTATCCACCACGAGATTGAGCGATGGCGTGACCCGTTCGCTCGCTTGGCGAGCGAACCCGGAGGGCACGGCCGCAAAAAGCGGCCGCGCGGGTCACGGGCTTTCGCCGGGGTGACGATTGTTTGTTACAGTCCTAGCTGAAATGCCCGTCTTCCGCTTCTTCGAGAATCTGCTGAATCCGACCGCGCCGCCGCCCGACGCGCCGCCGCCGCAAGGGCTCGCGGCGTTCTATTGGCATTATGCGCGCCAGGTGAAGGGCCTCCTGGTCGCGCTGTTCGTCGTCGGCTCGATCACCGCCGTGTTCGACGCGGCGATCCCGGTGTTCATCGGCCGCGTGGTGGCGCTCCTGACCGGGCTTCGGCCCGAAACCGCGCTCGCCCAGGCTTGGCCGCAGCTTCTCGGCATGGGCTTGGTGCTGCTGATCCTGCGCCCCGGCATGGAGGCGGTGCAGGACCTGCTCACCAATCAGGCGATCAATCCCGGCCTTTCCAACATGGTGCGCTGGCAGAATCACTGGCACGTCGTGCGCCAGAGCTGGAGCTTCTTCCAGAACGATTTTGCCGGCCGCATCGCCAACCGCGTGATGCAAACCGGACCGTCTCTGCGCGAGAGCGTGGTCTCGGGCATCAACGCGGTCTGGTACATCCTGGTCTATGGCTCGATTGCGCTGGCGCTCCTCGCCGCGCGCGACGCAAGGCTTGCGATCCCGGTGATGCTGTGGTTCGCGGCCTATGCCGGCACCTTGTGGTTCTTCGTGCCGCGCGTGCGGGCGCGCAGCCGCGCCATGTCCGAGGCGCGCTCGACCCTCACCGGCCGGGTCGTCGACAGCTACACCAACATCCTCACGGTCAAGCTGTTCGCCGACCCGCGCGAGGAGGACCAGTTCGTGCGCCAAGCGGTCGATGCGCATACCGACACTTTCCGCGCGCAGCTTCGGTTCATCACCGGATTCGGCCTCGCTCTCACGGTCCTCAACGCGGCGATGATGGTCGGCACCGGCGGCGTCGCGCTGTACCTCTGGAGCCGGGGCCGCATCACGGTCGGCGAGGTGGCGATGGCGGTGCCGCTGACCTGGCAGATTTCGAACGTCGCCGGCTGGGTCGCGCGCAACATCACCTCGATCTTCGAGAATATCGGCACCGTGATGGACGGCATGCGCTCGATCGCGGTGCCGCGCCAGATGGCGGACCGGGCCGACGCCACCGAATTGCGCGTGACGCGCGGCGCGGTGCGGTTCGAGCATCTGCATTTCGGCTACGGCACCGAGCGCGGCGTGCTGCACGGGATCGATTTCGCGATCGCGCCGGGCGAGCGCGTTGGCCTGGTCGGCCCGTCGGGCGCCGGGAAATCGACCCTGGTCAATCTGCTGCTGCATTTCTACGAGATCGAGGCGGGCCGCATCCTGATCGACGGCACCGACATCGCGAGCGTGACGCAGGAGAGCCTGCGCGCCCATATCGCGATGGTGACGCAGGACACCTCGCTGCTGCACCGCTCGATCGCCGACAATATTCGCTATGGTCGGCCGCAAGCGAGCGACGACGAGGTGCGTGCCGCCGCTGCCCGCGCCCACGCGCTCGATTTTATCGAGGGGCTCGAAGATTGGCAGCACCGGCGCGGCTTCGCGGCGCATGTCGGCGAACGCGGGGTGAAGCTCTCGGGCGTCCAGCGCCAGCGCATCGCTCTGGCGCGCGTCATCTTGAAGGATGCGCCGATCCTCATTCTCGACGAAGCGACCTCGGCGCTCGACAGCGAGGTCGAGGCCGCGATCCAAGAGCAGCTCGATACCCTGATGCAAGGCCGCACCGTGATCGCGATCGCGCATCGCCTCTCGACCATCTCGCGCATGGACCGGCTGATCGTGCTCGACGAGGGCCGCATCATCGAGACCGGCACCCATGCCGAGCTGGTGCGGCGCCAAGGCACCTATGCGCGGCTGTGGCGCCGGCAATCGGGCGGCTTCGACATCCGCGGCGCCGCGCTCGAGCGCATCGCCGGCGAGGATTGATCGGCTTCCGCCGGCGCGCCGCGCGGCGGCGGGGCATCGGCGACCCGCATTTTCCTGTACTTGGCGGCCGGGTGGGTTAGGCTTGCGCTTAAAATCATCGCCGTCGCGACGGCGGGAAGCCAGGGAGGATCGTCATGCTGCGATTGTGGCTGGTCATTGCGCTCATTCTCGCGGCCGCGCCGGGTTTTGCGGCGGATCACGTGACGGTCGGCACGACGCGCCTCATCGGCTACGCGGTCGTGCCGGTGGGCTTGGCGCATGGCTATTTCCAGGCCGAGGGGCTCGATGTCGAGCAGGTCTATTTCGACAGCGCGCAGCCGATCGCTGTTGCGGCCGCTTCGGGCAGCATCGATTTCGGCATCGCCGGCCCGTCGGCCGGCTTCTACAACCTCGCGGCGCAAGGACAGGTGAAGCTCATCGGCGCCTCCGGCGGCGACAGCAAAGGCTTCCACGCGCTCGAATTCCTCGCCTCCAACAAGGCCTGGGCCGCCGGCTTGAAGACGCCGCACGATCTTCCGGGCCACAGCGTCGCGATCACGCAGCTCGGCACGGCGCTCCACAACGTGATCGGCGTCCTTGCCGAGCGCGACGGTTTTCCGATGAGCGCCGTCGAGGTCAAGCCGCTGCAATCGAACTCGGTCGTGACCTCGGCTTTGATCGGCGGCACGGTCGACGCCGCGGTGATGCCAAACGGTCCGATCCTCAACCTCGTCGCGAAAGGCGAGATCAAATTCCTCGGCTGGACGTCGGACTATGCGCCGCTGAAAGCCGGCGTGATGCTGCTGGCCGCAAAGCACGACCTCGACGCGCGCGGCGACGTGGTGAAGCGCTTCATGATCGCCTACCGCAAGGCCTCGCGCGACATCCACGATGCTTTCGCCGGCCCGGGCGAAATCCGCCGGGACGGGCCGACCACGCCCGCGATCGTCAAGATCATTGCCAAATTCACCGGCCTGCCGCCCAACCGGGTCGAGACCGGCGCCCCTTACGTCCAATCCGACGCGCGGATCAATGTGGCGGCCTATGCCGCCCAGATCGCGTGGCTCCGCTCGCAGGGTCTCCTCAAGGACGACATCCACATCGAGGACCTGATCGACCAACGCTACGCCCTGACGACGGCGAGCAGCGCTAAGCGTTAGACCCCTCGCCCGAACCCTCTCCCCGCCGGGGAGAGGGAGGGACCCGCACATCGTGCGGGAGGGTGAGGGGGCGAGCGCCTTCAATTCCTCGGCAAAAACTTTTCCGTATAGAGCTTCGACATGTCCGGCGCGGTGGGCAGAATCTTCATATCGACCAGCGATTCGCGAATGGTCGCGAGGCCTTTCGGATCGAAATGCCCGTTATCGGTGATCATCGGCGTCGCTTCGTCATAGACCTCGGCGATGATCGGCTCGGGCTTGTGCAAGACCTTCGCCGCGAGCTTCACTTCCTCGTCCTTGTGGCTCTTGAAATAGGCGACGCTCTCGAACCAGCCGGCGAGGAATTTCCGCACATCGTCGGGGCGTTTGGCGATCATGTCGTTGGACGCGAAGATGACGTGGTTGATGTAGTCCTTGATGATGTCGCCGAAACGCACGAGGATGCGCGTCTTGCCTTGCTGTTGCAGCGTGACGGCGGTGGTGATGTCCATCGGGTCGGCCGCGACCTGTTTGGTCTCCAAGGCGGAAATCTGCGCCTCGGGCGCGCCGAGCGGCACGAAGTTGAAACCGTTCGGCCCCCAGCCCTGCAAGATCGATAGTTTCCGCACCATCCATTCGGTCTGATCGCCGACCGAGGCGCCGGTGACGGTCGTGCCTTTGAGATCGGCGACGGTCTTGTAGGGCGAATCCTTCAGCACCGAGAGGGTGATGCCGAGGGGCGGCCCGGCGGCCTCGGCGACCGCGAGCACCGGCGCGCCTTTGGCGATGAAGCCCATGCTGGCGCCCGAGCCGATGCCCATATCGACGACGCCGGCGGCGAAGGCCTGCTGCATCTTGGCGTCGCCGAAAAAGCCCGTGACTTCGACATCGAGCCCATGCTTGGCAAAGATGCCCTTGGCGATGCCGAGATCGACCGGCGTGAATTGGAACAGCGTCGGAAAGCCTTTGCCGAAACGGATTTTATCCTGCGCGGCGGCCGGCGCGGCCAAGAGCCCTGCGGCAACGATGCCGACAATGATTTGATGATGAAGCCTCATAATTCCTCCCATCATGCAGCGGATGCTCGTGCGGCCACGAAAACTAACGCGCAGCGACCGAGTGGCCGTTCGCGCGACGGGTCGCGTGCGATAACCTCCCCGTCGGTTCCGGCTCGCGGATCGTATGCAGCGCCTTGTTGACCAGCTCGCGAAAGAGCGCAAGCTCGTCTGCGGCGAACGCGGCGAAGGCCTCGCGCTCGAGCTTGTCGACCGCGCGATCGCATTTCTCGAGGCACCGCAGGCCGGCGGCGGTCAGGCGGATGGTCAAAACCCGTCCATGCTCCGCCGATTTGCTGCGCGCGATAAGCTTCTTGCTCTCGAGCAGAGCGACGATCTCGGTCATCGATTGCGGCGCGATTTGGAATCGTCGCGCCAATTCGGCGGTCGACCAGCTTCCGTGATTGCTCGAAATGCTCAACACCATGTATTGGATCGGCGTCAGGTCGAAGGGACGAAGGCGCTCGACCAGAAAATTGTAGCTATTCAGCTGGAGCAGCCGCAGAAGGAAGATGGTTCGCGGTTTCGACGGAGCCATGAGCGTCGGACTGTCATGTGAGACGGCGAGAGAAGCCGGAATGCGTGACAGGAATTTAAGCGCAAACGGCGCGGAAAGCCATGATCGCTTTCCTCCGTTCGATGCGGCTTCCGTGGGCTCAGGCGAGCCGCCGGCCGACATTAGCAGGGTACCTGTTATTAGTATCAGGTTGCCTTCTATTGAGAAACGTGAGAGCATTGCCGGAAACGAAACCATCCGCCAAAGGGAAGGTGCGCATGAGTGCCCTGAAGACATCCGCTTTCGCCGGCATCGTGCTTGCCGCGCTGACGACCGGCATCGCCGCGGCCGAGCCGCTCACGATTCGCGCCGACTGGTCGGTGCTGCCGGGGCAGTTCGCGGCGCTGATCCCGTCGGTGCCACACTACGCAGCCAATGTTTATCGCGACTACGGCAAGTCCTACGTGGTCGAGCCGATCAAGTTGACCGGAGGGGGCGCGACCTTGACGGCGCTCGCCGTCGGCGAAACGGATTTGAGCACGTTCAGTCCGCAAACCCTGGTCGATGGCGTGGTCAATGCGCGGCTCGATCTGCGCGCCATCGGGGAACAGATTTCGACCGAGGTGGCGGGTTACGCTCAAACCGACTACTGGGTCGATAAGGACCAGATCAAGACCTTCGACGATCTCAAAGGCAAGGTCTTCGCCGTGAACGCGCTCGGCTCCAATGTCGATGCTGCCGCGCGGATGGTGATGGCGCGGCACGGCTTCGTGGCGCCTCGCGATTATTCGGTCGTCGAAGTCGGGTTTCCGGCACAGCTCGCCGCGCTCAAGGCCGGCAAGATCAACGTCGCGGTGCTGGTGCCGCCCTTCAATTTCGGCGCCGAAGCCGATCCGGCCCTGAAACCGATCTTCAGTGTCGGCGATGCCTTCGGGCCGGTCGAGACGCTGATGTGGGTCGCTAAGGCGGATTTCATCAAGACGCATCGCGCCGCCATCATCGATTTTCTCGCGGATAATATCCGGATGCGGCGCTGGATGTTCGATCCCAAGACGCGGATGGACGCCGTCCGACAACTCGCGGATATCAGCAAAATCCCGGTCGCTAGGCTCGAGAGCTGGGCCTACACCGACAAGGACTATTATTATCCGCCGAACGCGGCGATCGACGTGAAGCGCCTGCAAAGGAACGTCGACGACATGGCAAAGGTCGGTGTCATCCCGAAGGCGATCGACATCACCCCTTACGTCGATCTGTCGCTGGTCAGGGAAGCGGCAGAGCGCGTCGGCAAGGATTGATCGAGGCGCGGTGGGTGATGGATATCGGCATCAATCTCGCGACCGCCGCCGACAGTTGGAAAGTCGTCAAGCGCGCCGAGGAGCTCGGCTATACCCGCGTCTGGTTCTACGACACGCATATGCTGAATGCCGATGTTTTCGTCGGCATGGCGGCGGCGGCGATGGTGACGTCGAAGATCCGCCTCGGCACCGGCGTGCTGATCCCGAGCAATCGGATCGCGCCGGTCGCGGCGAATGCGCTCGCTTCAGTCAATGCGCTAGCGCCCGGTCGGGTCGATTTCGGTATTTCGACCGGCAGTACGGCGCGCAGCACGATGGGTCTCGGGCCGGTGAAGCTGTCGGCGATGGCCGAGTACATCCAGATTGTGCGAGCGCTGCTCCGGGGCGAGACGGTCGAATGGGAATGCGAGGGCGAGCGCCGGAAGATCCGTTTTCTCAATCCGGAGATCGGGGCGATCAATATTGCCGATCCGATCCCGCTGCATATCTCGGCGGCCGGTCCGCGCGCGCGCCGGCTGACGGCGGAGTCCGGCGCCGATTGGATCGTGCCGACCGGCAGCGTGGCCGGCGCCTCTCGCGCTATCGCGGCGATGAACCAGGCTTGGCGCGCTGCCGGGCAAAATCCCGCGGATCATATCTCGACCGCCGTGGTCGGCGGCTGCGTGCTGGCGGAAGGCGAGCCCTATGACAGTCCGCGGGCGAAGGCGATCGCCGGGCCGCATGCGATGATCTCGCTGCATAATCAGGTCGAGGCCGCGGAGGCGGGCTTCACGCGCCCGCCGATGCCGCCGCACCTCCTGCCACTACTTGGGCGCTATCGCGAGCTTTATCTCACCTATCAGCCGCCGGAGGCGCGGTATCTCACCAATCACCGCGGCCATCTAATGTTCCTGAAGCCCGAGGAGGAGCATCTCTGCACCGCCGAGCTGATCGCGGCCACGACCTTCACCGGGACGAAACCGGCATTGCGTGAACGGCTCCGTGCCTTGCGCGACGCCGGCTTCAGTCATTTCTCGATCACCATCCGCGACGGCCATTCCGAAACGCTGGAAGAATGGGTCGCGGTGTTCGAGGGTGTTTAGCGCATCATTCGGTCATGCCGAATCAATGCCCCTTACCTCTCCAGGGGGAATGTTACGCCCTCTTCGCCTCTTGGATCGCGCGCCAGACGCGCTCGGGCGTTGCCGGCATCTCGACGTGTTTGACGCCCAGCTCCGATAGCGCGTCGACCACGGCGTTGATGCAGGCGCCGAGCGCCGGCGTCGTGCCGCCTTCGCCGCCGGGGCGGATGCCGAATTTGTGGCTGGTCGCCGGCACCTCGATCAGCTCGCAATCGAAGGACGGCAGGAAATCGGCGCGCGGCACGGCGTAATCCATGAACGAGCCGGCGAGCATCTGGCCGCTTTTCCGATCGTAATGCACGTCTTCGAGCAAGGCCTGGCCGATGCCTTGCGCCGCCGCGCCGTGAGTCTGGCCGTGGAGGATCAGCGGATTGACGGCGAGCCCGACATCGTCGGCGCCGTACCAGCCGAGCATGCGCACGAGGCCAGTATCGGGATCGATCTCGACCTCGCAGATATGGGTGCCCGAGGGATAGGCGCCGACCGCGACGGTGTGGTCGCCGATGCCGTCGAGCTTGCCTTTGAGATCGTCGGGCATCTCGTTGCGGGTCGCCGCCGCTTTCGCGACATCGAAAATGCCGATATGCCGGTCGGTGCCCTTGATGGTGAAGACGCCGTTGGCGAAATCGATATCGGCGACCGAGGCCTCGAGCAGATGCGCGGCGATCTTCTTGCCCTTCTCGATGATCGCGTCCGTCGCCTCGCCGATCGCGAGGCTGGCGATGCGCATCGAGCGGCCGGAATGCGAGCCGCCGCCGGCGCTGACGCGGTCGGTGTCGTGGGCGACGAAATCGACGCTCCCGAACGGCACGCCGAGCCATTCGTTCAAAAGCTGCGCGAAGCTGGTCTCGTGGCCCTGGCCGCTGTTCATCGTGCCCAGCACCAGCTCGACGCGGCCTTCAACGCCGATCGTCACCTCGGCGCGCTCGCGCGGCGCGCCGCCGGCGCCCTCGATGTAATTGGCGATGCCGATGCCGCGCAGCTTGCCGCGCGCCTTCGATTCGGCGCGGCGCTGCGCGAAGCCGTCGTAATCGGCGAGGCGCAGCGCCGCGTCGAGCCCGCGCTCGTATTCGCCATTGTCATAGGTGATGCCGACGCCGTTGGTATAGGGAAAGGCGCCCGGCGGAATGAGATTGCGTCGCCGCAGCGCCACCGGATCGAAGCCGCATTGGTCGGCGGCGAGATCGACGAGGCGCTCGATGACATAGATCGCCTCGGGCCGGCCGGCGCTGCGATAGGGCGTCGTCGGCACGGTGTTGGTCATCACCGCGGCGCCGCGGAAATGCACCGCCGGGATTTTATAGACGCCCGACATGATGCCGAGCCCTTTGCGCAGCGGCGTGAAATGCGCGGTGTAGCAGCCGACATTCGAGAGGTTGCGGCCGCGAATGGCGAGGAAATTTCCGTCCTGATCGAGCGCCAGCTCGGCCTCGACCGTCAGGTCGCGGCCCTGATAATCGCTGAGGAAGCAGTCGCTGCGATCGACATAAAGCTTCACCGGCCGGCCGATCTTCTTGGCCGCCCAGGGCAGCAGCGCATATTCCGGAAAGAAGGTGTTGCGGGTGCCGAAATTGCCGCCCATGTCGCCGCACATCGCGCGGCATTGCTCCAGCGGCACGCCCAGCGCGCCGGCCAGCACCTGGCGCTCGCGCACCATGCCGCCGCCGGTGCCGGCCCAGATGGTATAGCGGCCTTTCTCGTCGATGAAGCCCAAAGCCGTGCGCGGCTCCATCGGCGTGCCGGTGACGCGGTTGATCCAAGTGTCGAAGCGCACGACATGCGCCGCCTTGGCAAAGGCGGCATCGGTCGCGGCCTGATCGCCGACCTCGCCCTCGATGCTGATATTGCCGGCGCGGTCGTCCCACACATTGGTCGCGCCGGGCGCGATCGCGTCGGCCGCGCGCGACACCGCCGGCAGCGGCTCGTACGCGACCTCGACCAGCTCGGCGGCATCGCGCGCCTGATCGTTGGTCTCGGCGATCACCATCGCCACCGGCTCGCCGACGAAGCGCACGCATTGGTCGGGCATCGGCAGATGCTTGGCGACATAAACTTTGTAATCGGGCGTCATCGTCATCGTGACGTCGGGCGCGCCTTGCCAAGAGGGGCTGTGCGGGATCGGCTTGCGGCCGTCGGCGATGAAATCGGCGCCGGTGAAGATCGCGATCACGCCCGGCGCGCGGCGCGCGGCCTCGCGGTCGATCGTGCGGATGAGGGCATGCGCATGCGGCGTCCGCACCATCGCGGCGAAGGCCATGTTGGGCATGACATGATCGGCCGCGTAATGCCCGCGCCCGGTCAACAGCCGCAAATCCTCCTTGCGCGGCAGCGCCTGCCCGATGCCTTCGCCGGTCGGTTTCTCGACGCTCATTCCGGAAGCTCCCTAACCCCTTGGCAGCGCGTTTCCGCGCCGTTCGCAAGCCCGGGAGAGAACAGGGAAGCGGGCGAGGAGTCAAATCGCTCATCCAGGATGCTACTCGTTCCGGACAATCCTTGCTCGAAACCAAGCAACGAGTTCCTCGAAACTCATTCGGTGTACAGGATTCCCATGTGCCACAGCGACGATCATTTCCTCGACTTCCGAATTTAGGCGCTCCAAGTCATCGTCGCGCAATTTGTAGCCGCTGCGATTTAATAATAGGCCCATCGCATAAACGGCGGTGCGCTTGTTCCCGTCCACGAAGCCATGATTGCGTGTCAGCGCTTCCGTAAGGGCAGCTGCTTTTTCTCCAATCGAACGATGATAGCCGCTATAGGGCCTGCCGATCGCGGAAAGGATGTTGTGCTCGCTAAGGACGCCCGCCCGCCCGCCGAAGGAGAGCGCGAGATCATGGCCCGCGACTACATCGGCAAACTTGACGCGATAGTGCCGCGCTATTGGTCGGCGAGGCGCCGGAGCGCCTTCCTATAGGTCTCCGTAATGCCGTCAAGGGCATCTTTGGAGGAGCGGCTTATTGGACGGCGCCGCGCTTGCGCTAGGTCTGAGCCGGCTACAGACCGCACCTGCCCTGATTTGCTGTTCAATAAGCGCCCTGCCTTTGATGCGTCTCGCTTGCTGGTGGTCATGATCTCTGCCTTTACCAATATTTCTATTGTAGCCAGTTGGCCCCTAGATTCCCATTGCCAACGGTCCCGTCCAGCGCAACCATCCTCCGATAACAGGCGCGGTCGGTAACCCGCCTCGTCATGGCAGGCTCTCCGGCGCGCCCTCAACGACGCGAAGGAGGCGTGCATATGAGCGACAGACCCACGGGGCCGCGTTGCGCGGCTTTGGTCGGCCCTTACCTCTCCGGCAAGACTACCCTGCTCGAGGCGCTGCTCTACGCTTCGGGCACCATCAACCGCCGCGGCTCGCAGAAAGACGGCAACACGGTCGGCGATGCGACGCCCGAGGCGCGGGCGCGGCAGATGTCGACCGAAATCAACGTCGCGCGCGCGGCCTATCTCGACGATCCCTGGAATTTCCTCGATTGCCCCGGCTCGGTCGAGCTCGCCTGGGAAGCGCAAGGCGCGATGCTTGCCGCCGATGTCGCGGTGGTGGTGTGCGAGCCCGAGGTCGAGCGCGCGCTGACCTTGGCGCCGCTGTTCAGATTCCTCGACGATCACGAAATCCCGCACATGGTGTTCATCAACAAGATGGACACCGCCTCTTCGCGCATTTCCGAGATACTGTCGGCGCTGCAAGGCGTGTCGCAGCGGCCCTTGGTGCTGCGCCAGGTGCCGGTTGCCGGCGAAGAAAACGCGCCTCAGGGCTATATCGATCTGGTCAGCGAGCGCGCCTATAAATACAAGCCCGGTCAGGCCTCCGATCTCATCAAGCTGCCCGACGAGATGCTCGACGAGGAGCAGACCGGCCGCGCCGGCCTTGTGGAAAAGCTCGCCGATTTCGACGACAAGCTCTTGGAGCAATTGCTCGAGGACGTGCAGCCCTCGAAACAGGACATCTATCGCCATCTGACGCAGAATTTGCGGCGCGATCTGATCGTGCCGGTGTTCATGGGCGCGGCGGCGCAGGATCACGGCGTGCGCCGGTTGCTCAAGGCGCTGCGTCACGAGACCCCCGAGGTCGCGACCAGCGCGGCGCGGCTGAAGCTCGATCCGAAATCCACCGACACGGTCGCCAACGTCATCAAGACCTATCATCCGCCCAATGCCGGCAAGCTCTCGCTGGTCCGGGTGTGGAGCGGGCAGGTGAGCGAAGGCATGTCGCTCAACGGCGTTCGCGTCGCCGGCGTCGTGAAGCTGCTCGGCGCGCAAGCAACCAAGATCGCGGCCGCCGGGCCGGGCGAGGTGGTCGCGCTGGCGCGGCTCGAAGGCATCGTCACCGGCACGGTGCTGTCGTCGGGCGCGCCGCCGCCCTTGCCGCGGCTGCCGCTCCCGGCGCCGGTCTATGGCCTCGCGATCGCGGCGCAGAACCGCAACGACGACGTGAAGCTCAGCGGCGCGCTGGCGCGGCTCATTGAAGAAGATCCGACCTTGTCGCTCGACCACAATGCCGAGCTGCAAGAGATGGCGCTGCAGGGCCAGGGCGACATCCATCTCCAAATCGCGCTCGACCGGCTGAAGCATCGCTTCAACCTCGCCACCACCGCGCGCCGGCCGTCGATACCCTATAAAGAGACGATCAAGCTGCCGGGCTCGATCCATTCGCGCTTCAAGCGCCAATCGGGCGGCCACGGCCAGTTCGCCGACATCCAGATCGAGGTGAAGCCGTTGCCGCGCGGCACCGGGCATCTGTTCAAGGATGCGGTGGTCGGCGGCGCGATCCCGCGCAACTACATCCCGGCGGTTGAGGAAGGGGTGGCGGAATATCTGAAGCGCGGGCCACTCGGCTTTCCGGTGGTGGATGTGGCGGTGACGCTGATCACCGGCCAGTTCCACGACGTCGACAGCTCGGACCAGGCGTTCAAGACGGTCGCGCGCCAGGCGATGAGCGAGGCGATGCCGAAATGCAATCCGGTGCTGCTGGAGCCGGTGTGCCATGTCGGCATCGTGGTGCCGAACGCCTTCACCTCGCGGGTGCAGCGCATCGTCTCGGGCCGACGCGGGCAGATCCTGGGCTTCGACGCCAAAGCGGGCTGGGACGGCTGGGACCAGGTCGAGACCAACATGCCGATGTCGGAGTTGCACGATCTCATCGTCGAGCTGCGCTCGGTGACCCTGGGCGTCGGCACCTACGCCGCGCGCTTCGATCACCTCCAGGAGCTGACCGGCAAGCTGGCAGAAAAAGTGCTGCAAACCCGCGCCGGCGAGGCAGCGCAATAATCATGCGTGAGGGTCGTCCAGCCCCTCTCCCGTTTGCGGGAGAGGGAGGGGCCCGACGCATAGCGGCGGGAGGGTGAGGGGTTGGCTGATCCGCGCGTGCGCGAACTTCGCCTCGCTATGACAGATGCCGAGCGACGCTTATGGTCAGTGCTCCGCGACAGACGCCTCGCAGGCTTCAAGTTCCGCCGCCAGCATCGTCTCGGCTCATTCATCGTGGACTTCGTTTGCTTCGAGCACCGTCTGATTGTTGAGGCCGATGGCGGGCAACATTCGGATAATGCCTATGACGAACGCCGAACGATTTGGCTTGAGCGTCGCGGTTGGCGGGTCATCCGATTCTGGAACAACGACATTCTCGCGAATACCCACGGCGTCCAGGAAGAAATCCTTCGACAGTTGCGCGGCGACCCTCACCCTCCCGCTCACGCGGGT
>DATLUE010000221.1:0-8568 GCA_035533255.1 Allostellaceae bacterium
CGAATGAGGGAACGCGCCCGCGCGCCAAGGGGCGGCGCAGCGTCTGGGTGCCGGCTGTCGCCTCGCTCTATTCGCAGACGCCGCTGCGGCAAGAGAACGCCTATCTCTCGATCGGCGAGCGCTGCAACACCAACGGCTCCAAGCGCTTTCGCGAGTGCCAGGAAAAAGGCGATTGGGACGGCTGCATCGCGCTCGCGCGCGATCAGGTGAAGGAAGGCTCGCACGCGATCGACGTCAGCACGGCGTTCGTCGGCCGCGACGAGAAAGCCGAGATGACCGAAGTGACCAGCCGCATGCGGGGCGCGGTCGCGGCGCCGCTGGTGGTCGACAGCACCGAGCTGCCGGTGCTCGAGGCGGCACTGAAGCTCTATGGCGGAAAGGCGATCCTCAACTCGATCAATTTCGAGGATGGCGAGGCGCCGGCGGCGGCGCGGCTGGCGCTGGCGCGGCGCTTCGGCGCGGCGGTGATCGCGCTCACCATCGACGAGCAGGGCATGGCGAAGGATGCCGAGCGCAAGCTGGCGATCGCACAGCGGCTGCGCGATTTCGCCTGCGGCCGCCACGGGCTGAAGCCGAGCGACTTGCTGATCGACCCGCTGACCTTCACGATCTGTACCGGCAATGCCGAGGATCGGCGGCTGGGCGTCGAGACGCTCGACGGCATTGCCCGCATCGCGCGCGAGCTCCCCGAATGCCAGATTTTGCTGGGGCTCTCGAATATCTCCTTCGGCCTCAACCCGCCGGCTCGTGCGGTGCTCAATTCGGTCTATCTCGACCATGCGCTGAAGCGCGGCTTGACGGCGGCGATCCTGCACATCTCGAAGATCGTGCCGCTGCACGCGATCCCGGAAGCCGAGCGCGCGGCGGCCGAGGATTTGATTTTCGACCGCCGGCGCGACGGCGTCGATCCGCTTCACGCCTTCATCGCGCTGTTCCGCGACCGCAATACGGTCGAGGCCAAGAAGAAGGAGCGGCCGACCGAGCTCGGCCCGCGCCTCACGCAACGCATCGTCGACGGCGACCGCCAGGGTCTCGACGACGATCTGGCGCTGGCGCTCAAATCGTATCCGCCGCTCGACATCATCAACACCTTCCTGCTCGACGGCATGAAGGTGGTGGGCGAGCTGTTCGGCGCCGGCAAGATGCAGCTTCCGTTCGTCCTTCAATCCGCCGAGACGATGAAGATGGCGGTCGCTTATCTCGAGCCGTTCATGGAGCGCAAGGAAGGCCATCAGCGCGGCACCATCGTCTTGGCGACGGTGAAAGGCGACGTTCACGACATCGGCAAGAATCTTGTCGACATCATTCTCACCAACAACGGCTACAAGGTCGTCAATCTCGGCATCAAGCAGCCGCTCTCGGCGATTCTCGACGCGGTCGTCCAGCACCGCGCCGACCTGGTCGGCATGTCGGGCCTCTTGGTCAAGTCGACCGTGGTGATGCGCGAGAATCTGGAGGAGATGACGCGGCAAGGCCTGTCGGTGCCGGTCGTGCTCGGCGGCGCCGCGCTGACCCGTCGCTACGTCGAAGAGGATTGCCGCAACTCTTATGGCTGCGGCCGCGTCGCCTATGCCGGCGACGCGTTCGACGGTCTGACCCTGATCGAGAAAGTCGTCAGCGGCAATTTCGACGATCACCTCGCCGCGCGCCGCGCCGCGCGCGCCGGCCGCCCGGTCAACCAGCGTCGCAAGCTCGGCCAAGCGGCCGAGGCGAAGCCGCTGCGGCCGGTCGATGCCGAGGAAATTCGCCTGCGCCGCGCCGAGCTGCATCGCGGGCTCGCGGTGCCGCAACCGCCTTTCTGGGGCGCGCGCACGATCGCGCAGATCCCGGTCAAAGCGCTCGTGTCCTATCTCAACGAGCGCATGCTCTATCAATTCCAATGGGGCTATCGCAAAGACGGGCGCACGCTCGAGGAATTCATGGATTGGGCGCATCGCGATTTGCGCCCGGTGCTGAAGCGCATGCTCGATCTGGTCGAAGGGCAGGACATCCTGCGCCCGCAAGCGGCTTACGGCTATTGGCGCGCCGCCGGCGACGGCAACGACATCGTCCTGTTCGACGACGACGGCCGTCGCGAAGTCGCGCGCTTCGGATTGCCGCGCCAAAACCGGGAGGGTGGTCTCTGCATCGCCGATTTTCTGCGCGACATCGGCGAGGGCCAGCGCGACGTGATCGGGCTGCAGCTCGTGACGATGGGCGGCCGCGCCTCGGATGTGGCGCGCGAATGGTTCGCCGACAATCGCTATCAAGATTATCTCTATCTGCATGGCCTCTCGGTCGAGATGGCCGAGGCGCTCGCCGAATATATCCACAAACGCATCCGCGCCGAGCTCGGCTTTGCCGCCGAGGAGCCGCGCGACATGCACGCGCTGCTGCAGCAAGGCTATCGCGGCAGCCGCTTTTCCTTCGGCTATCCCGCCTGCCCGAACCTCGCCGACCAGCGCCAATTGCTGGCGCTGCTGCGAGCCGAGGAGATCGGCGTCGCGCTCTCCGACGAGGATCAGCTCGAACCCGAGCAATCGACCTCGGCGATCGTGTTGACGCATCCGCAAGCGAAGTATTTCTCGGTTTAGATCAGCGGCGTAAAGAACGCGCCGATGTGTGACCTGCGCGCCGCGTCGCCCTCTCGATCTTGAATGCGCCCGGCGTGTGCCCATCTGTACGATGTACGTAAACAGCGTTGTCCCGCCGGGGGAGCCGTATATCAAAACTTAAAATTACCAAACAAAGCCAATTTATCGCTCCGTTTCAGCAATTTAGATTTTGGCTTCAGCGCCGGATGGCGATCTTGCGGCCGAGCTGCGGCGGCTTGGGCAGAATGCGATGATGCGCCAGCAGCGCCTCGATTTTGGCGAAAGCGTCGTCCGGCAGCGGCGCCGCCCGCGGGCCGCTCATATCGACATGGAGCCCCATCACCTCGATCGTCGCCGCCAGCTCGCTGTCGTCCGCGCGCGACATCGCGTGGAACAGATGCAGCCGCTTGCGGTCGGCATCGATCAGCCGGGTCGCGATCTCGAACGGATCGCCCGCGCGCAACTCGCGCTCGTAGGTGACGTGGGCCTCGAGCGCGAAGATCGAGTGGCCGCTGGTCTGGCGGTAGCGCTCGCCGATCCCGAGATAGTCGAACAGCCGATCGGTCGCCCGGTCGAAGGCGAGCACGTAATAGGCCACGTTCATATGGCCGTTGTAATCGATCCATTCGGGCACAACCTTAGCGCGGTAGGGCTCATAGGGCAGGGCGGCCATCGACGCTCCTTATGTTTCCGCGGAACCGCGATAATAGTCCCCGTGATTCCCTGGCTATCCACAGAATTTCGCAGAACCATGCCAGGTCGTTACCGAACCGTTAAGCAATCGCGGGTAGAAAATCCGGATCGGATAGCTTGCCAGGTCGAGGACCGACGCGTGTCGACTTTCACCGGCGAGCCCAAGGAGTGAGAGAGCAAATGACCGGCGCTTCCGGCAAAAGCCAATCGGCGAGATTGGCCGAGGAGGCTTGCAAGGCGATGGCGGTCCACGGGATCACGCCGACGCCGCACAACTACACGGTTTGGTACAGCTATGTCGCCGAAACGATGCCGGCGCTGCGCCAGGGCATCGACGCGCTGCTTGCCAAGCAAACCGAATTCACCGATGAGGTCAACGCCGAGCTTTACAAGCGCTATTTCGGCACGGCCGACGATCATATCGATGTGCTCGAAACCGGTGGCCGCCTGCAGGCGGTGATCGACCAGGTCAGCCGCTATCTCGACGACCACACCGGCGAGATCGGCAATTTCGGGCATCACCTCGACGACATCTCGACCGCCATCGGTCGGTCGCTGCCGATGGAAAAGGTTCGCGCGCTGGTCGCCGACCTGGTCCACGAGACTCAGTCGATGGCCCAACGCAATTTTACGCTCGAGAGCCGGCTCGGCCGGATCGCGGGCGAAGTTACCGAGCTGCGCGAAAATCTCCAGGCCGTGCAGCGCGAGGCGCTGACCGACGCGCTGACCGGCATTCCCAACCGCAAATTCTTCGATGCCCGCCTCAAGGAAGCGGCGCGCGAAGCGGCCCACGAAAGCGAGCCGCTGAGCTTGGTGTTGAGCGACATCGATCTCTTCAAGCGCTTCAACGACAGTTTCGGCCATCAGATCGGCGATCAGGTGTTGCGCCTGGTCGCGCGCACCCTGTCGGATTCGGTCAAGGGCCGCGACACGCCGGCGCGATTCGGCGGCGAGGAATTCGCGATCATCCTGCCGCGGACCAACCTCCAGCAAGCCGCGATCGTCGCCGATCAGATCCGCAACGCGGTGATGCGCCGGCGCTTCGTCGGCAAGGATACGCGCGACGATTACGGCGGCATCACCCTTTCTTTCGGCGTCGCGCAATATCGCCGCGACGAGGATTTGAGCGAATTGATCCGTCGCGCCGACGCCGCGCTCTATCACGCCAAGCACGAAGGGCGCAATCGGGTCTCGACCGAGTTGCAAGCCGGCGACGAGCTCGCCCGCGCTTCCTGATCCCCGGCGTCAGTTTGGCACGCTGCCCGGAAACAGCGGCAGCCATCCGGTCCAGGCCAGCCAGATCACCGCGAACACCAGCGAGATGAGCGTGAAGGGCACGCCGGCGCGGGCATACTCGCCGAAGGTGATGCGGACGCCGAGGGCTTCCGCCCGCTCGACCGCGATGAGGCTCGCGAACGAGCCGAGCAGTGTCAGATTGGCGGCAAGCGAGGACAGCACCGCCAAGGCATAGAGCGGACCCTGCGGCGGATTGGGCCAGATCTGCAGCAGCAGGATCGCGGTCGGCGTGTTGCCGATCGTGTTGCTCAACAGCAGGACCAGCGGCGTCAGCACCAAGAGGTTGGTCGGCAGCATGCGGTGGTCCTGCAGCCAGGAGATGAAAGTCCACGGGATGCCGGTGTCGGCGAGCGCGCCGGTAACGGCGAAGAGGCAGACGAACAGCAGCAGCAGCGGCCAATCGAGTGCCGCGATCATGACGCGGTTGGTGAAGCGGCGATTGGTCAAAAGCGCCGCCGCGATCAGCAAGCCGCCGACCTCGCGCGGCAACGGCGTCGCGAACAGCAAGAGCAGCAGCCCCATGCCGGCAAGGCCCTTCCAGGTCTGGTGGCGGTCATGGGGATGGCGCGGCACGTCGGGCACGCCGCCGGCGGGCACGGGCGCTTCCAACCGGTCGCGCCATAGGAACCAGGTCACGACGAATACCGAGCAAAGGCCGAGGATGGCCGGCACCGCGCCGGCCAGCAGATAAAGGTTGAAGCTCAACTCGCCTACCTGGCCGATGACGATGTTGGGCGGGTTGCCAATGAGGGTCGCGGCCGAGCCGGCGTTGGCGGCGCCCGCCAGCGCGATCAGATAGGGCCGCGGATCGAGCGCCCGCGACTGGGCGCCGGTGATCAGGAGCGGCGCCATCGTCAATACCACCAGCTCGTTGGCGAGCAGCGCCGAGAGCGCGCCCGCCACGGCGACCGTCAACGCCAGCATCATCGTCGGCGTCTCGGCCTTGTGCATGATCCAATCGGCCGACAGCTCGAAAAAGCCGGCCGAGACGAATTGCGCGGAAATGATCATCAGGGCGAACAGCAGCACCAGCGTCGAGACGTCGATATTGGTGCCGAGCTCGTCGAGCGTCACAGTCGCGCTGGCCAGCAGCGCGATCACGCCCAGAAGCGCGATGCCGGTGCGGTCGATCTGCAAATGCGGCAACCGCCCCGCGGCCATGCCGACATATGTGCAACTAAAGACCAGTGTGATGATGAGGGCGTGCATGGTTCCGCGCCGGGCGCATACGCATCATAGGCGGTTTCGGTCCCGAACTCTCCTGGGAATTCGTCCGCTCCATGCTATATAGCGAAGCAATGTCCGAGCCCGCCGCCAACCCCCTCGCCGCCGAGATTTCGGCCGCGTCGCCGGCCTATTATCTCGCCGGTCTCAACGAGGCCCAGCGCCGCGCCGTCGAGGCGGTCGACGGGCCGGTCCTGGTCCTGGCCGGCGCCGGCACCGGCAAGACCCGGGTTCTGACGACGCGGCTGGCGCATATTCTTGCGACTCGCCGCGCCTGGCCGTCGCAGCTCGTCGCCGTCACCTTCACCAACAAGGCGGCGACCGAGATGCGCGAGCGCCTGGCGCGGATGATCGGCGAGAGCGCCGAGGGGCTGTGGCTCGGCACTTTTCACGCCATCGCCGCGCGCATCCTGCGCCGCCATGCCGAGGCGGTCGGGCTGAAACCCAATTTCACGATCCTCGACGCCGACGACCAGCTCCGACTGGTCAAGCAGCTCGCCGCCGCCGAGAATCTCGACGAGCGCCGCGCCCCGGCCCGGGCTATCCTCGGCGCGATCGAGCGCTGGAAGGATCGCGGCCTGGTGCCCGACAAGGTGCCCGAGGCCGAGCGCGGCGACCTCGCCAATGGCCGGATGATCGAAATTTATCGGCTCTACCAGGCCCGGCTCAGGGCCCTCAACGCGGTCGATTTCGGCGATCTGCTGCTGCACGATCTGACGCTGTTTACGACGCATCCGGACATCCTGGCCGAGTACCAGCAGCGCTTTCGCTATATTCTGGTCGACGAATATCAGGACACCAACGTCGCCCAGTATCTGTGGTTGCGGCTTCTCGCGCAGCAGCACCGCAATCTGTGCTGCGTCGGCGACGACGACCAGTCGATCTATTCCTGGCGCGGTGCCGAGATCGGCAACATCCTGCGCTTCGAGAAGGATTTTCCCGGCGCGCAGATCATCCGGCTCGAGCAGAACTACCGCTCGACGCCGCATATCCTTGGCGCCGCCTCGTCGCTGATCGCCCAGAACGAGGGCCGGCTCGGCAAAACCTTGTGGACCGAGGCCGGCGAGGGCGAGCGCGTCACCCTGCGCGGCGTCTGGGACGGCGAGGAGGAGGCGCGCTGGGTCGGCGACGAGATCGAGGCGCTGCAGCACCAGGGCGAGAAGCTGTCGGAGATGGCAATCCTGGTGCGTGCCGGCTTCCAGACCCGCGAATTCGAGGAGCGCTTCCTCACCCTCGGCCTGCCGTATCGCGTGATCGGCGGTCTGCGCTTTTACGAGCGACAGGAGATCCGCGACGCGCTCGCCTATCTGCGCCTCGTTCATCAAGGCGCGGACGATCTCGCCTTCGAGCGCATCATCAACCTGCCGCGGCGCGGCATCGGCACGGCGACGCTGCAGACGCTGCACGCGCTTGCCCGCGCGCGCGAGTTGCCGCTGACCGATGCGACGCAGATCCTGATCGGCACCGACGAGCTGAAGCCGGCCGCGCGCCGCGCACTGGGCGGGTTCCTCGCCGATCTGCAACGCTGGCGCGGGCTCGCCGATAACACCTCGCATCCCGAGCTGGCGGCGCAGGTGCTCGACGAATCCGGCTATACCGCGATGTGGCAGGCCGACAAATCGCCCGATGCGCCGGGCCGGCTCGAGAATCTGAAAGAGCTGATTGCGGCGATGGCCGAATTCGACAGCCTCGGCGGCTTTCTCGATCACGTCAGCCTGGTCATGGAGCGCACGGCCGAAACCGGCAGCGACATGATCAGCCTGATGACCCTCCACGGCGCCAAGGGGCTCGAATTCAACAACGTGTTCCTGCCCGGCTGGGAAGAAGGCCTCTTCCCGCATCAGCGCGCGATGGACGAGTCGGGATTGAAGGGTCTCGAGGAAGAGCGGCGCCTCGCCTATGTCGGGCTGACCCGGGCGCGGCGTCGCGCCTTCGTCTCCTATGCCGCGAACCGCCGGGTCCGCGGCCAATGGCAGAGCGCGCTCCCGTCGCGCTTCATCGGCGAGTTGCCCGCGGATCACATCGAATCGGTCGCCGAGCCTGGGCTTTATCCGCGCGCGCCGAGCCTGCAAGAGGCCTGGGGCGTGGGCGCATCGTTTTATGGCCGGCGCACCGAGACGCCGCGCCTCATCATGGCGCAGCCGCCACAAGCGGTCGGCGGGTTTGCCGCGGGCGACCGCATCTTCCACCAGAAATTCGGCCACGGCACGGTGCGCTCGGTCGAAGGTGGCAAGCTCGCCATCGCCTTCGACAAGGCCGGCGACAAGATGGTGATGGACAGCTTTGTCGCCAAAGCCTGAGCGATTGTCCCGCGCACGTCTGTCCCAGGCTGGGGGCCTGTGGCGGGTCGCGCTGGCGGCGCCCGACGCGGTTATCGCCGCGGCCGCGGCGGAGGCCTTTGGCGAATTCGACGCCGTCGCCTTCTTCGAGGAGCGCGATGGCGGGCCGTGGCGGGTCGAGGGCTTCGCCCGCGAAAAGCCGGATCGCGCATCGCTGATCGGGCGGCTGGCGCTGGCCTGGCTCGGGCTTGCCGGTTCGCCGCCCGAACCGCGGTGGAAAAAGCTGCCGCGCGAGGACTGGGTCGGTATCAATCAGGCGAGCTTTCCGCCGCTCGCGGTCGGGCGCTTCTTCATTCACGGCTCGCATTTCCGCGCACCCATTCCGCCGGGGCGTCTGGCGCTGGAGATCGATGCTGCAACCGCTTTCGGCACCGGCGAGCATGCGACGACGCGCGGCTGCCTCATGGTGATCGATGCGATGGCGCAGCGCGGCGGCACGTTCC
>DATLUE010000222.1:0-2948 GCA_035533255.1 Allostellaceae bacterium
GCGCGATGTCGAAATTGGCCAGACGGTCGCAGCAAACTTAGAGATGCCGCCCCTCTTCCTCATTGCCGCTGATCTCACCGTCATTCACGTCGGCGCCAATGTCGGTGAGAAGGACATCAGCGAGGTCAAACCCGGCGACAAGGCGTCGTTCACCGTCGAGGCGTTTCCGAACCGCCTCTTCACTGGGGAGGTCACGCAAATCCGTCCATCGCCGCAAAGCATTAAGCCCGCCCCGACCTATGATATCGTCATCCGTGCACCCAATCCGGATCTGTTGCTCGAACCCGGCATGATAGCAACGACAAGCATAGTGGTTGACAGGCGCGACGATGTCATCCGCGCGCCCAATCAGGCGCTGCGCTATTCGCCTCGGGATCTCGCCGGCGCGGGCGGCGCCATGATGCCACCGGGTGGATGGTCGCAGCTCTGGATTCTGCGCGATGGAAAGCCGACAGCTATACCGGTCCAACTCGGTCTCGACGACGGTGCCAACACGGAAATTGTCCAAGGTGAGGTGCGGCCCGGCGATGAGCTGATCATCGGCGAAAGCGACGGCATCTTAGAGAAGCAAAAGCCGTGAACCAGCGCAGCGGAACGACCGCAGAGGCGTGACCCGCCATTGAGGTTCATGGGTCCGTCATTGGCCGCATTTTCATCATCGCGACGCGAAAGGCGCAGCTCACGCTACATCTTCTAGCACACCCAAAGGACCAAAGTACCCATCCGGCCACGCTTTCAATTACCCACATTCCCAACCACTCTGATTTCGACGCCGGTCTCAATGTCAGTTAGCCGTGAAAGTCCTCGCCAAATAACCATGCTCCCCGGCGGGGGATCGCTGGCTCGCGCGAGGTAGCCGCCGAGCCTAGCGAGTTTCGTGAGGTAGAAGGAAAGTGTCCTTGGCCTACATCGTCGATTGCCGGCGTTTGCGACGAGTTGATCCAGTAATTCGATCTCGGCTGCGGCCAGCGCCAGGGTCGGTGCGGCATCCGGCGCGGTGCGGTTCAGCATCGTCAACCAGAACACGCGCCAACTCAAGATGCAGAAGACCGCCATTAGATTGGCCAACCGATCGGCGGTGCGCAGCTTGGAGTCTTCGGCCTTACAGCCTGATTTCAGGATTTTATGGAAGATCTCAATCTTCCAGCGCATGGCGTACCAATCGATCTTCTCGATGGCCTCAACGCGCGCCCGGGCCGGCAGATCGGTCATCAGTTTCCACTCGATCGGCTTGCGTCCTTTGGGCGCGCCACGCTCGGTGGCATGGATCACGGTCAGGTCGAGAGCCGGGTAGCGCTTCTGCTTGCCTATCGGAGGTAGGACGTGACTCTGTTTGGTTCTGATCTCCAAAGCGACGGATATCGTATCGCCCTTCTCGTCACGCATCTCAACGCGATGCAGACCTTTTATGGCGACCTCGTCCATCTCCTCTGAAACCGTATGACCGCCATCTCCGGCGGGCCGATCTGTTTGCGTGCGTACGCTAAAGTGCGCCCCCAATTCTCGGGTTAGACAATAGCGCTCGAAGATGTCGCTTTCACGGTCGCCGACATGGATGCAGCGCGCTGGTTCACCAAGGAGGTCAATCGATTGGCGTAGATTGTCCAGCCACCGCACGCTTTCTTTCTTCTCGATAGGAACGCCCGTCGGATTGATCTTCTTCTTGAGTGCTGCCGTGCCCTTGAACTTCTTCCGGGTCCAGAATTTCACAGCCGCGAGACCGAGCGGCAGACCGTCCGGCGTGACCGCAAGGCTCGAATGCATCAGGATGCCGCAAAGAGTGTGATGGCGCAGCCGACCCGTATTGTCCTTGCCGCTGTTGATGCTTTTAGTTACGCCTACAAGCTCCTGACGAGCGCGCTGGTAGGAAAACTCCGTCGTATCTTGCAACAGCAGCACCGTGCCGTCGACGGCTTCGAAACGTGCGCGCGTCGCGTCGAAATGCCCGCTCAAAATATCGCCTTCGCGCACTCGCTCATTGGCGAAGAACCGATAGGCCGCTTTCGTGTTCGCCCAGTCCTGGCAGGCGAGCGGAATGCTCTCTCCCATGCCGCCTCCCATCCGGATCAAAAGCTCGCGAAACCGTTTGCCAAGCCGCTTGATCCGGTGTCCACTAAATCGGGGGAAGGTCACACCCAGCTATTCTCGCGGTGATGGACAACGGCGTCGGCTGGAACGCGCCACTGTGGGCCTCTATCGCCGGGAATGCCAAGGATGGCCTGCATCGCTTGCCCCGGGCGCACGATGATATTGCCGAGACTGACCTCCGCTACAGCGGTGACCGATTGCGTCGCCGAATCGACCGTACGCCCGACGCGAATAAGGCGTCCCTCAAGCCCAAGACCAGGCAGCGTAACTTTAATGTTACGATCGATGGAGGCAGCGCGTCCGATTGGTAGTTGCAAATTCACCCAGATAGGATCGAGGCGGGCGATGGTCACGAGCGGCGCCGAAGCCTGAACGCGCTCGCCGGCGGCGCCGTGCCGCGCTATGATCGTGCCCGACATGGGCGCGCGAACGAGGAGAGCGCTTTCAAATCGACGATCCTTGCGCAGCATCGCGATTTCGCCCTCGGTCATTCCGGCCAGCGACAGCAACTCCGAGCGTTCCTGGAGAACGGAGCGCGCCTGGATCGCCTCGGCGCGTGTCACGAGCAGCCGGCGCTCGGCAATGATCCGTTCCTTGAAGAGCTGCTCGTCGCGCCGCAACTTCTCGATCGCAAGATTGGCGTCGGCGTCGGCGTGGAGGAAAGCACGCTGCGCCTCGACCAGCTCCGAGGACTTTAGTCGTGCGATGGGATCGCCTTCCTTGACCTCCTCGTCTGGCGCAACCAGCAGCATTTCAACAAGACCCGCCGCCGGCGCCGCCACCATTCGGAGCTGTTGCGGCGGCACCACGACCACGCCGGGAACGACAAGTTCGCCCGAGCCGGATTCCTGCTCGATCGG
>DATLUE010000223.1:0-8607 GCA_035533255.1 Allostellaceae bacterium
AACCCGCGCTATTGCCGGCGGTGCTCGCCGTCAGCGCCGCGGCAGGATTGCTGGCGCTGGTGCTCGCGAGCGCGCCCGATCGCCGGGTGGCCGCTTGGTTCATTCTCGGCGCGGGCGGTGCGCTCGTGGTGTTTCGGCTGGCCGCGCAAGCGATGATGCGGCTGGCCGCTTTGGCGGGGCGCCCGCGCCTGCCCGGGCTGCGGCTCGCGCTCGCCAATCTCCATCGCCCGGGCGCGGCGACGGTCGGGATCGTCGCCTCGCTCGGCCTCGGCCTGGCGGTGCTGGTCGCCGTGACCCTGGTGCATGGCGATCTGGCGAGCGAGCTGAGCGACAGCCTGCCGCAACGCGCGCCGTCGTTCTTTTTCATCGACATCGAAGCCGATCAGGTCGCGGGCTTCGACAAATTGCTGACCTCGCTGCCGGGCGTCAGCGGTGTGCGGCAGGTACCGAGCCTGCGCGGCCGCATCACGGCGCTCGACGGCGTGCCGGTCGAGAAAGCCTTTATCGGCCCGGATGCGCGTTGGGCGACGAGCTCGGAGCGCGGCCTGACCTACGCGACCAGCCTGCCGCCGGGCTCGCGGCTGGTTGCGGGACAATGGTGGCCGGCGAATTATCGCGGGCCGCCTCTGGTCTCGTTCGCCGCCGATCTCGCCCGCGGCATGAAGCTGAAGGTCGGCGACAGCATCACCATCAACGTCCTCGGCCGCGACATCACGGCGACCATCGCCAATCTGCGCGAGATCGATTGGACCTCGCTTAACATCAATTTTGCGATCGTGCTGTCGCCCGGGGCGCTCGACGATGCGCCGCAAAGCTTCATCGCCACCGCCCGCGCCACGCCCGGGAACGAGGCGGCGCTCGAGCGCGCGGTGACCGACGCGTTCCCGAACGTCTCGGCCATCGACGTGCGCGATGCGCTGGCCACGTTCGGCGAGATCGTCGCCGCGATCGCCGCGGCGGTCCGGATCGCCGCCGGCGTGACCTTGGCCGCCGGCGCGCTGGTGCTGGCCGGCGCGATCGCCGCAAGCCACCGCCGCCGCGTCTATGAATCGGTCGTGCTCAAAGTCCTGGGCGCGACGCGGCGCCAGATCGCCGGCAGCTTTCTGATCGAATACGGGCTTATCGGCGCGGCAGCGGCCGTGATAGCTTGCGCCATCGGCACGTTGGCCGCTTATTTCCTGCTGACGCGCGTGATGCACGCGCCGTGGCGCTTTCTCCCCGGCGAGGTGGCGGCGACCGGGCTGGCCGCGGTCGCGCTCACCTTGGCGGCGGGACTTGCCGGAACCTGGCGCGCGCTCGGCGCCAAGGCCGCACCGTTTTTGCGCAACGACTGAGCCGTGACTGAACAGCAAACTGAAAGGGAGTGAAACCATGAGCGAAGAAATCGTCGATCCGAAGCGGTTGGTGTTTCCGGGCCTCGCCGGCTTCTATCAGGCTGGCTCGACCTACGCTTACGCCTTCATGCGCTTTTGTACCGGCGCGGTCCTGGTGCCGCATGGCGTGCAGAAGCTGATGGCGATGCAGCCGAGCAACTACGCCCACACCATCGCCCAGCACGGCATTCCGGCGCCGCTGTTCTTCGCCTGGCTGATGATCCTGACCGAATCCTTCGGCGCGGCGTTCCTGGCCCTCGGTCTTTTCACGCGCTTTTGCGCGGCCGCGATCTGGATCGAGATGGCGGTGATCGTCACGCGCTTTCAATGGCCGTTCGGCTATTTCTGGACCAACCGCGGCCTCGAATACGCGCTGCTGTGGCTGTTGCTCTGCACCGCGATCTTCTTCCGCGGCGGCGGCCGCTATTCGCTCGACCGCTGCCTCGGCCGCGAGTTGTAGCAGCGGGGCCGGCGACCGGGCGAGCCGAGATCAGCGTCTGAGAAGCTTGCGCCGATCCTCGAACTCGCCTTTGTCGATCTCGCCGCGGGCGAAGCGCTCTTCGAGGATATCGAGGGCGCCGCCCGGGCGACGGCGCTCGTAGCCGTGACGGCCCCAGCCGCCGGCGCGCGCGAGCAGCGCGATGACGGCCACCAAGACCAGCAGCCCGAGCAGCGGATGGAAGATCATCCCGCCATGCCAGCCCCACATATGCATGTGCCCATAGCCGTAACCGGGACCGGGTCCCGGTCCGCCGGCTTGCTGGGCGAGCGCCGGCAGGGCCGACATCGCGACCAAGCCTCCGGCAATGATCGAGCCAATGCGCTTCATGGCGATCCTCCTCTGTCGATCGAGCCTAGCATAAGAAGACCGCCGCGTCGCAGATCGATCCGGATCGACGGCCGGCGCGACGCGGGGCTACACATTGACCGGCGCGAGCGGCTGGCGGCCGCGGATCAGGTCGGCGGCTTTCTCGGCGATCATGATCACCGGCGCGTTGATGTTGCCGCCGACGAGATCGGGCATCGCCGAGGCATCGACCACGCGCAAGCCGTCGATGCCCTTGAGCTTCAGCTCGGGATCGACCACCGCCGCCGCGTCGCGCGCGCCGCCCATCTTGCAGGTGCCGAGCGGGTGATAGACCGTGGTGGCGGTCGCGCGGATGTAATCGTTGAGCTCGGCATCCGTGAGCTTGTCCTTGCCTGGCACGCTCTCGCTGCCGCCGAAGCGCCCGAGCGGTGCCTGGGCCAGCACCTCGCGCGCCATGCGCAAGCCGTCGCGGATGACTTTCAAATCTTTGTCGCGCGAGAAGAAATTCGGCTCGATGCGAATCGGCGCGCGCGGATCGGCCGAGGCCAGCGACAGTCGGCCGCGGCTTTCGGGCCGCAGCACCACCGCGCGGCAGCCATAGCCGTCGACGAAAGCCGGCCGGAACGGCGGCAGATAAGGCGCGGCGTCGAGCGGCGCGACGCGAAAGAGAAACTGCACGTCCGGCAGCTTCTCCGACGGATCGCTTTTGAGATAGGCCATCACGTTGTTCATGATGCTGGCGGCGATGCCGGTGCCAAAGAAATGCGCGCGCGCGACATGGAACGCGATCCGGTCGAGCCGCAGCGCGCGGTGCAGCGGACCGGGCTCGGTGCGGTTCGCATCGACCGAGGCGCCCATGTGGTCTTGGAGGTTCTTGCCGATCTGCGGCTGATGCAATTTTACCGCGATGCCGTGCCGCTTGAGCTCGTCGCCATCGCCGATGCCCGAGAGCATCAGCAAATGCGGCGAGTTGATCGCGCCGCCGGCGAGGATCACCTCGCGCCCAGCACGCGCGATCCTGGTCTCGCCGCGCTGCTCGTACTCGATCCCCACGGCGCGCGCGCCCTCGAACACGATACGCCGCGCCAGCGCTTCGGTCTCGACCGTAAGGTTGCTGCCGCGGGCGAGCGCCGGATGGAGATAGGCGACCGCGGCACTGCACCGCCGGCCGTCCTTGATAGTCGATTGGCTGCGGCAGAAGCCTTCCTGCTGCGCGCCGTTGTAATCGTCGGTGAACGGAAAACCGGCACGCGCACCCGCCTCGATCAACGCGTCGTTGATCGGATCGTCGGATTTGGGCACCACGGTCGAAAGCGGCCCGTCGCC
Source organism: Allostellaceae bacterium (assembly GCA_035533255.1). Taxonomy (GTDB): domain Bacteria; phylum Pseudomonadota; class Alphaproteobacteria; order ATCC43930; family CGMCC-115725; genus CAIKMD01. The sequence continues at coordinate 3,508 of DATLUE010000223.1, forward strand.
GCCGCGATAGGCGCTGGCGCCGCCCTGCCAATGCTCTTGGCGCCGGAAATAGGGCAGCACCTGCGCATAGGACCATTGCTCGAGACCGGCGGCGGCCCAACGGTCGTAATCGCCGCGATGGCCGCGCACATAAGCAAGGCCGTTGATCGAGGACGAGCCGCCAACCACTTTGCCGCGATTGATCGCGATGTGCCGATTGCCGGTGCCGGACTCGAGCGCGCTCGAATACATCCAATCGGCACGCCGCTGCAGCACGTTGCGGCCCCAGGCGAGCGGGATATGCAGCCAGAAATCCCGGTCCCAGCCGCCGGCCTCGAGCACCAGCACGCGGGTGCCGGGATCCTCGGTCAGGCGGCTGGCCAGGGTGCAGCCGGCCGAGCCGGCGCCGACGATGATGTAATCGAATTCGTCTGTGGTCGTCATTTTCCCTCCCATGACAGCGATTTTAGCTTGAATGCGGCGCGAATCCTGGCCGCGAAGGGCCGCAGAGCCCCCGCCTCGCCATTGTATTTGCCGTCGAACCTGCCAATATCTTCGCCAATCCTAGCTTCTCAATGCCTCTTACGGGGGTTTTCCATGTCATTCGATTCCAACAATCGCTGGTCGGCAAGCGCCAATACCGCAATCCCGCAAGTCGGCATCGATGTCGGCCTGCGGAATTACATGCTCCGCGTCTATAACTACATGGCGGGAGCGCTCATCGTAACCGGTCTCGTCGCCTTCTTCAGCCAAGGCTTCGTGCTGCAACTGGAGCAACAGCGTTCGCCGCTGATGTACGTTCTGATCTTCGCGCCGCTAGCCTTCGTGCTGGCGCTGAGCTTCGGAATTCAGCGGATGAGCCTCGGCGCCGCTCAGGCGACCTTCTGGGGCTATGCTGCGGTGATGGGTCTGTCGATGTCGACGATCTTTCTCGTCTACACCGGCGCCAGCATCGCGCAAGTGTTCTTCATCACCGCCGCGACTTTCCTCGCGATGAGCCTTTACGGCTACACCACCAAGACCGATCTCGCGAAATTCGGCTCGTTCCTGTTCATGGGCCTGATCGGCGTCGTGATCGCCTCGGTCGTCAACATCTTCGTCGGCTCGTCGGCGCTGCAATTCGCGATCTCGGTGATCGGCGTCCTGGTGTTCACCGGCCTCACCGCCTGGGACACGCAGCAGATCAAGGAGATGTATTGGGAAGGCGACAGCACCGCCGTCGCCGGCAAGAAGTCGATCATGGGCGCGCTGCGCCTCTATCTCGACTTCATCAACCTCTTCCTCATGCTGATGCAGTTGATGGGCAATCGCCGCAACTAGTCGCGGCGGAGATTTCCTCGCGAACCGGGCCCGGGAGCGACCAGCTTCCGGGCCCTTTGCTTTCGCGGCTCAGAACATTGTCCGGCGAAGTGTGCAGCGGTTCGCCGCAGACAATGCGACCCAATCAAGAAATCTAGGCGCGGCCGTAGACCGGAACGATCGCGCCGCTGGTGACGCGGTTGGCGGGCGCGGCGAGCTGGCAGATCACCGCCGCCACGTCGCCGAGCTTCGGCCACAGCGCATGATCGGCCTTGGGCATCGCCGTGCGGTTGGCCTCGGTGTCGAGGATCGAGGGCGCGATCGCATTCACCAGGATGTTCTCGTTCAACACCTCGGCGGCGAGCGCCTCGGTGAGCGCGGCAACGCCGGCCTTGGCCGCCGTGTAAGCGACCGAGCCGGCACCGAGACGCGGCTCGAGCGCGGGCCGCGCGGCAATATTGACGATGCGGCCGCCGCCGCCGCTGCGGCGGAAGGCGCCGACCGCCGCGGCGCAGCACAGGAAGCCGGTGATGAGGTTGTTGCGGATCATGCCCATCAGCTCCGCCTCGTCGGTCTCGGCGATCGGCGAAGCGGCAAAGCCGCCGGCAAGATGGATCGACGCCCAGAGCTTCGGCACGCCGTCATAGAGCCGCTTGACCACCATCTGCGCGCTCAGATTGGTGTTGGCGATCAGCTTCACGCGCTGATGCGCGCGGTGCGCAAAGTTCTGCCCTTCGGCTTCGACCAGGTAGGGAATATGGCAGGTGGCACCGCCGGCCAAGAGCTCGGCAACCACCGCGGCGCCGAGCGCGCCGGTGCCGCCGGTGACGATGACATGACGCTCGCGAAAATCAGGCACGGTTGCTGTCCTCTGGCCGAACCGATCAGAAATCGGTGCAACGTCCGTTGACTTCCCAATCGCCATAGCGCGTCGGCTCGGGGCCTTTCGGGCCGCCGATCTCGCGTGCGCGCTTCGCCGGCTTCCGCTCGGGCGCCGGCGCCTGGACGGCCGGGGCATCGTCTTTGGAATCGGGCATCCGCTTACTATGACGCCGTCGCACGCCCCTTGCCAAGCACTCGCCTTGCGGCCGCGATGCCGGGCCCCTATAGCGGCCCAATGACCGAAATCGACGATTCTCCCGAAGCCGCGCCGACGGACTGCGCGCGCTGCGGCAAGCCGGCGGCGCTGTGCGTATGCGACGCGGCGACTCCGCTCGACAACCGCATCCGGCTGCTGATCCTGCAACACCCGCAAGAGCAGGATCGCGAGCTCGGGACCGCGCGCCTGACATTGCTTCACCTGAAGCACGCGCTGCTCAAGATCGGCTTGAGCTGGCCGAGCCTCGCCAAGGCGCTCGGCCGCGAGGTCGATCCGAAGCGCTGGGCCGTGCTTTATCTCGGCTCCGCCGGTGCCGCGACCTTGCCGCGCGAGCGCGAGATCGTGTTGCTCGACACCAAAGGCGCACCGATCGAGGAGCAAGACCGCGCGCTGGCCGGGATCGAAGGCGTGATCGTGCTCGACGGCAGTTGGAGCCAGGCCAAGACGCTGTGGTGGCGGAATCCGTGGGTCTTGAAATGCCGCCGGCTGGCGCTCAATCCCAAACAGCCGTCGCGCTACGGCAAGCTGCGCCGCGAGCCGCGGCGCGAAGGCCTTGCGACTTTGGAAGCGGCGGCGCTCGCTTTGGCGCGGCTGGGCCGGCAGCCTGAAATTGAGACTGCCCTGACCGCGAGCTTCGTCCGATTGCTCGCGGCGTATCGTGCCGCCAATACACACCCAAAGTGACAGAACTAGGGCACTTTCTCGGCCAAACTAAGATAGCAGCGCGCGTATTGAAGCGGTGTCGATCCAACGCCAATTTAAACCGATGCCTAGTTTGTCCGTCGTACGCGGCATGCCCGGTTCGATTTCCGCTCGCGGTGCAGCGCTTGATCTGATCGGGACGGTGCTGCGCCAAAAGCACCCGCTCGACGAGGCAATCGACGACCATCCCGCGATGGCCGAGTTGCCGGCGCGCGATCGCGCATTCGCGCGGCTGCTGGTCGCGACCGTGCTGCGGCGATTGGGACAGATCGATGCGCTGATCGAGCATTGCCTCGAGAAGCCGCTGCCGGTACGCGCCGCCGCGACCCAGGATTTGCTGCGGCTCGGACTGGCGCAGCTCTTGTTCCTGCGCACGCCGCCGCATGCGGCGGTGGCGACCTCGGTCGATCTAGCCGAAGCCCGCGGCTTTCTTTCCTACAAAGGCCTAGTTAACGCGGTCTTGCGGCGCCTCAGCCAGGAGGGCGCCGCGTTGATCGCGGCGCAGGACGAGGGACGGCTCAATGTCCCCCCGTGGCTCTGGCACGATTGGAGCGAGGCTTACGGCGAAGCAACCGCACATGAGATCGGGCTGGCGCATCTGCATGAGGCCCCGCTCGACATCTCGGTGCGCGGCGATCCCGAGCAGTGGCGCGAGCGGCTCGATGCGATCTTGCTGTCGACCGGCACGCTGCGCCGCCAGGCCGGCGGACCGATCGCCAATCTTCCGGGCTACGACGAGGCGGCTTGGTGGATCCAGGACGCCGCAGCCGCGCTGCCGGTAAAGCTTTTTGGCGATGTCAGCGACGAGATCGTGCTCGATCTGTGCGCCGCGCCGGGCGGCAAGACGGCGCAGCTCGCCGCCGCTGGCGCGCAGGTGATCGCGCTCGATCGCTCGCCGCGGCGCATCGAGCGGCTCAACGCCAATCTCAACCGCTTGCATCTGGTCGCCGAAACCCGGGTCGCCGATGCCATCCAGTGGCGGCCGGCACACGAGGTGAAATTCGTCCTCCTCGACGCGCCTTGCACCGCGACCGGCGCCATCCGCCGCCACCCCGACGTACCCCATCTGAAGACGCCCGAGGATGTCACCCGGCTTGCCGCCGTGCAGGAGCGGCTGCTGAATGCCGCGGTCGAGATGCTCGCGCCGGGCGGGCGGCTGGTCTATTGCACCTGCTCGCTCGAGGCGCAGGAGGGTAAGGAGCAGATCGAGCGGCTGCTGGCGCGCGGCGCGCCGGTCAAGCGCGTGCCGGTCGAGGCCGCGGATATCGGCGGCCTGAAAGAATGCGTCAGCCCGGAAGGCGATCTGCGCACGCTGCCATGCCATCTTTCCGAGATCGACGGCGTCGACGGCTTCTTCGCCGCGCGGCTGGTGCGCGACTGATCTGCGCAGCGCGCGATACCGCGCGGCTTGACAGAAGCACGGTCGGAATGGCTTGCTCGCCGCCATGCGCAACGACGAGCCCCTGATCGCCTGGCCGAAAGAAGGCCCCACCCGCGCGCCCTATCGGGTGATGCACGATCCCGATATTTACCGCGCCGAGATGGATCGCATCTTTCGCGGCCCGACTTGGCATTATCTGTGCCTCGATGCCGAGCTGCCCAAGCCCGGCGATTACCGCACCAGCTTCATCGGCGAGGTGCCGATCATCGTCGCGCGCGACGAGGACGGCGAGATCAACGCGATGGTCAATCGCTGCGCCCATAAGGGCGCGCTCTTGTGCATCGAGCCGTGCGGCAACCGCAAGCAATTCGCCTGCGTCTATCACGCCTGGACCTACAGCCTGAAAGGCGATCTCACCTCGGTCGCGTTTCAGCGCGGCCTCGCCGGCAAGGGCGGCATGCCGGCGGATTTCGATCCCAAGCAGCACGGCCTCGCGCGCATCCGGGTCGAGAATTTCTGCGGCATGGTGTTCGGCACCTTCAGCGACACGGTCGAGAACGTCGAGACCTATCTCGGCCCCGACATGGCCGCGCATGTCCGCCGCATCTTCAACCGGCCGGTCGAGGTGTTGGGCTATTAC
>DATLUE010000224.1:0-18106 GCA_035533255.1 Allostellaceae bacterium
CGGTGAATGAACCGAAATACTTGCGCGCGACCTCCGCCACGCCGGGCATTGGCAACCAGCCGAAATGCGCGGGGTTCAGGATGATCACATTGTTGTATCGCGGCCGCGGGAATTTGATCGTCCGACGCTCACGCCGCTCGCCGTCGGCGCGCCGAGCGGCGGGCCCCCGCCCGCGGCCTGGACATCCCAGGCCAGACGCGCCGCCGAACTGCAGCGCCAGTTGTAACCGCTCACCCGGCTTGCCCTCACCGAGCGGATCGTTCTGGGGGCCGTAGTGTAGGCCCTCTGGGAAGTAGCCGATCTCGCCCTGGCGCAGGATGCCCTGCTCGCCCAGGTTCATGTCGCCCACGATCGGGAGCCGAACCTGCTCAAAGGTGTGCCGGTGCCGCGGCATATAGAAATCCGCATCCTGACGACCGAGGATGTAGCGGTAATTTTCTGAAGACTGTGGCTCGTCGCCCATCAGCAGGTAATTGAAGGACACCGTCCCCGCCGGGTGGTCCTGGTGAAAAGCGCTTGGATCGAATGGCACGATCTTCATCGCGGTTCTCCCTCGTGATAGGCACCTTGCTACGATCTCGCCTGAGATGGTAACCTACCAAGTAGGTTTATGTAAAGGGACGAGTCCGGGATGTCGAAGCGTAAAACACCTGCTGGCGAATCTGCCGAGCTCCCCCATGATCCGGCGAGCGGGGCTCGGCGACGACGAGGAGCCGTGCCGATGACACAACCATCCGCGAAACTCTATCGCGGCCGGGTGGCCGACCAGATCGTGGAGGATCTGCGTGCCCAGATTCTGAGCGGCGCGCTGCCGGACGGCGCCCAATTGCCCTCCGAGCGCGAACTGGCGAATCACTACGAGGTGAGTGGCCCGACCATCCGGGAGTCCGTCCGGGTGCTGAGCGCAATGGGGCTCCTCAGCACCCGCAACGGCGCCCGGACCACCGTCACGGCGCACGGCGACGCGCTGCTCGCGATGTCGATCGCGTCGGTTGTCCAATTCGAGAAGATGAGTGCCGCCGACGTCTTCGGCGTGCTGGAGGCGCTCTACGCTTACGCGGTCAAGCTGGCCGTCGAACGAGCGTCCGAAGCGGACATCGCCGTATTGCGGGAAGCGGCAGAGCGAGCCGGCGAGATCATCGACGTGGAGTCGGCCGCCGCCGCCCTGCTGCACTATTACGCGACCCTGTCCGCACTCTCGCGCAACCCGCTGCTTGCCGCTTTGTGCCGATCGATCACGGAGATCAAGATCGGGCTCGCGGTCAAGCTCTCCGGGGGAAGCAAAGACGCGTGGCGACGGGTCGCAGGATCGCTGCACCTGGCGCGGATGGACATCGTCGACGCCATTGCGCGGCGAGATTCCGCCCTTGCCGTCCAGCTTGTCGGCGACCTCCATCGCAAGGTCATCCAACGCATCCATTCCTCGCCGAGCGCCAAGGAGCTCAGCGCAACCGACCCAAGGCTCGCCGCTTTCCTCTCCGCGTGGCTGGGGGCGAACCTACGCCTCGGTGGTGGCTTCGACTGGCGGGATCGAGACCGCCGGCCAATCATCGGGACCGTCGGCATTGGCCGCTGACCCGGGCGTATCGTTCAACACCGCTGGATGAGCGGTATGACGGGGGAATGGAAGCCTCGGACCGGCGCATTACGCGTGATCGCGGAAACGGCCGACGCTGACCTGCTCGCGCGGCCGCTTCGATCGGTAGCCGATATCGAGGCGATCGAGCGGACGCCGCTCAATGATCGGCTGACGATTGTCGATTTCTCGCAGCGCGTCGCCCTCGGCTTGGCAGCGCATCCGCCCGATGATACTGCGATATTCTTTGTGCCGGACGGTGACGTCGAACGACCGGCAGAGCTGGTATCCTTCCGCGACCTGCGGCAAGCCATCGACCGGACCGCGAACCTGCTGCGCTGCCACAGTATCGGACCGACGGATGTCGTGGCGATCCTTCTGCCTGCCGTGCCGGCGCAGTATTGGGCGATTCTCGGCGCGATGAACGCGGGCATCGTCTTCCCCCTGAACTGGATGCTCGAACCCGCGCATGTGCGGCGGCTGCTCACCGAGGCAAAGGCGACGGCCGTTATCGCGCTGGGTCCCACACCCGGTTTCAAGATATGGGAATCGCTGACCGCGATCGCCGATGATCTGCCGCCGGGGACGCGGATCTGGTCGGTTGCCGGTCCGGGCGGCACGGTGCTGCCCCACAGCGATCTCGCGCTCGAGATCGCGCGCCAGCCGGACGCTCGTGAGCCGCGGCAGGCGCGGCGCGGCGAAGACGTCGGCGCCTATGTCCATTCCGGCGGGACGACGGGCCTGCCGAAGATCGTGAAGCTATCGCATGGGGCGATGTCGTACCGGCACTGGTCGTCGCAGCTCGCGATGCAATTGACCTGCGGAGAGATCATTATCCAGGACACGCCGATGTTCCATGTCGGCGGTTTGGTCGGACGCTACCTGCCGCCGCTGGCCTGCGGCGCCAGCATCCTTATTCCGAGCATCATGGGCGCGCGCGACAAGCGCTACATGGCGAATTACTGGCGGTTCGTCGAGCGCTACCGCGTCACCCGGCTGACCGGCGTGCCGACGACGCTCGCCGTTCTGGCGAAGTCGCCGCCGGTGGGTATCGATCTGCCGTCGCTCAAGCCGAATTTCGTCACGGGCTCGACCGCGCTGCCCGCCGCCGTGCGACAGGAGTTCGAGCGCATCTCCGGCGTGCGCGTCCTCAACTCCTACGGCATGACCGAGAATACGGCGAGCATCGCGATCGATCCGCGGGACGGCCCGCGCAAGGACGGAGCCTCGGGGCTTCGCCTGTCCTACACTCAGATCCGCGCCGCCGCCCTCAACGAGCCCGATTCGCGCCTGCGCCTCTGCGGCCCGCACGAGATCGGTATGCTCCAGATCAAGGGACCGGGGCTCGCCGCGGGCTATGTCGACCCCGGGCATGAGGCGGGTGCTCGCACCGCCGATGGCTGGCTGATCACCGGCGATCTCGGCCGGGTCGACGAGGACGGCTACGTTTTCGTCACCGGCCGCGCGAAGGACGTCATCATTCGCGGCGGACACAATATCGACCCCGCGCTCATCGAAGAGCCGCTGCTGTGCCTGCCGGACGTCCTGCATGCGGCGGCGGTCGGCAAGCCTGACGGCTATGCCGGCGAGGTGCCGATCGTGTATGTGCAACTCGTCCCCGGCGCGGGCGCGACGGCGGCCGATTTGCTCGCAACGCTCGACGGTCGCCTTGCCGAGCGTGCCGCGATGCCGAAAGAAATCGTTATCCTCGACAAGCTGCCGCTGACCGATGTCGGCAAGCCGATCAAGGCGGCGCTGCGTGCCGATGCCGCTGCACGCGCATTCCGCACGGTCATCGCAGAAGCAATCGGGCGGTCGCCGGAGGTCGTGATGCGGCCGGACTCGACCGAGGGCCAGATCGTCGAGATCGCCATCTCTCACATGGCACCGGCTGATCGGGAGGGCATTGCCTCCCGGATCGCCGCCGCGATGAGCCGCTATGCCTTCGTCTATCGGATCGAATGGAGTTGACGCCGTGTCGCGCGCGGCACTCTCACCATATTGATGACAGAATAGAGACTATGCCGTTCTTCGATAGAGACGGCCGGTAACTTCGCACGGCGGGGCGCGTCCGCGGTGGCGTCGATCGGAGTCCGTGCGCATGAACGATGAAACGGGAGGCTAACGTGCTGAAGATGGTTTCGATAGTGTTGGCCGCGGGCCTTTTAGTGGTCGGCGCGTTGCAACCGGCGCGCGCGCAGGATGCAACGCGGGTGAGGGTCGCGTTGGTACCGGTCGCACCGGCGCTCGGCGTGTGGGTCGCGCAGGACAAGGGCTTCTTTGCGGGTCAACACCTGGATGTCGTGATAACCCCGATGACGACCGTTGCCCTGATCCCCGCTGTACTCGGTAATCAGTTCGATATCGGCATCGCGACGACCGTCGATCTGATCAAGGCGGCGGCAGGCGGGATGAATGTGGTCGCGATTGCGGCCAACCATTTCGAGACCGCGCAAGCGACGACGAACGCTCTGGTCGTCCGCAAGGACTCCGGCTTGAGCAGCGTGAAGGACCTCGCGGGCAAGACGGTGGCCGCACCGTCGATCGGCGCGATCCTGCAAGTTGCCACACTCCACTGGCTCAAGAAGGATGGGGTCGACGTCAAAAGCGTCCACTTCGTCGAGGTCCCATTCCCGAACATGGGCGATCAGATGGCGGCCGGACGCATCGACGCGGCGATCGCGGCCGAGCCCTTCGCCGGACGAATGGTGGCCGCCGGCAATATGTCGCTCGGCAACGTGCTCCTGCAAGTCGCCGACCCCTCGCTCGCCACCTTGTGGATGTCCGACCGCGACTGGGCGCAGGCGAATCGGCCGACGATCGCGAAATGGACAGCGGCCCTCCGCCAGGCGGCGCACTTCATCGTTCAGGAGCCGAAGGAAGCCCGCGACATTCTGGCCAAATACACGAAGCTTCCCGCGCCGGTGGTCGAGCATTTGGCGCTGCCGCATTTCGAGACCAAGCTACAGAGAAGCGACCTCGACCCGTGGATCAAGGTCCTGAACGAACTCGGCCAAGTGCAGGGACCGATCGACTCGGGCGCATTGCTGGCGACTGCGCCGTAGCGCCACCGATCATGCAGTGACCCGTAATTGAGGTGAGACCGGGCGTTCCCCTCGACGAGTACCAGAAATCTTGCCAACGATCGCGGATGGCGCCATAGCCCTCGCAACTCCGCCATAAAAAGAGGCGTCTACGTCATGCCCGCGCAGGCACAGAGAAACTCACCGCTTACTGCAAGCAGAATGATTTACGCGCCAGTAGGCTTAAACCGCCCCACTCGTCCCGAGCGGGAATGCCCTGCTCGAGTTGAAAAATCTGACCTCGGCGATTCCCACCGACTCGAATCACGTCTGCTTGGCAAGTCCGAGTTCGGCTTGTTCAAGGGCCGCGCTTATGCGGCGCTCCGGCCGCGACGTGGCAATCCGCCTTGTCGAGCTGCGAGGCAGCCCGCCCGTCGAGCCGCTGCAAGCGCGGTACACGACGTCAAAGTTGGGCTTCGATCAGATAGGGACCTGGCCCGGCGAAGCCGCGCTCGATTTCGCGGCAAAGATCTTCCGCGGTTTCTACCCTTGCCCCGCTCACGCCCATGCCCTTGGCGAGGGCCACCCAATCCAGCGTGGGATTGTCGATGTCGAGCATGCTGAGGGCATTCGGGCCGGGAACGCCCGCGCCCACGGCGCCGAATTCGTTGCGCAGAATTTGATATTTCCGATTGGCGAAGACGACCGTCGTGACGTTGAGGTTCTCGCGCGCCTGGGTCCACAACGATTGCAGCGTGTACATCGCGCTGCCATCACCGACGACGCAAAGCACCGGCCGATCGGGGCATGCGATGGCGGCCCCAACCGAGACCGGCGTTCCGAAACCGATCGCCCCGCCCATGTTTTGCAGCGTGTCATGCGGCGCGGCGCCGGCGGTGACGACGAAAGACTCGCGGCCGGTGGTGACGGATTCGTCAACCAGAATGCACCCTTCGGGAATGGTGGCGAGAAGCGCCCGAGCGACCGTCTCTGAGTCGAGCGCGCCGGTCGGGCGGGTTTTCGCGCCCGCCGGTTGAACGAGGCGGTCGCTGGGTTTGGCATTCACGGCCGCGGCAAGATCGGACAGTGCTTGCGTGCAATCCTGGCCATTGGTGCAGAGTTCGAAGACCTCGCATCCTTCGGGCTTCAACTGACTCGGCTTATTGGGATACGCGAAGAAAGCGAGCGGCTCGCTCGTATTCACCGTGATCATGTGCCGGAACGGCTTCAGCATCGCGATCGCGAGGTCCACGGCATAGGGAATTCGTTCCAGCGCCACGCGTCCGACACCCCGTTCAATGCGTGCGCTGAAGAATTGCGTGGCAATACGGCACCCCGTCCGTCCGGCAATTCTGCCGGCGAAATCGAGGGCCGCGCCCTTCAGGGCGGATCCCCCGAGGATGACCAAAGTCGGTTCGCCCGATTTGAGCAATCGAGCGGCGCTCTCGATCGTATCGGAAGGAACCGGCTTCGGCTGCCGCGACAGCACGTTCGCTGCAACAAACGCCGCGCCGCCCCAGGCCGCGTCTCCTGGAAGGATGAGAGTCGCGATGGCCGGCGGTAATCCGGAGGCCGCGGCGATCGCCTCAACGGCAAGAGGCGCGATCGACGCCGCGTCGGTCGCGGTCCGCACCCAGGCCGAAACCGGGCGGGCGATCCCTGCGATATCCGCAGCGAGCGGCGTGTTGAAGCGGCTGTGGGTTGTGACGTGCTCGCCAACGATATTGACGATCCCCGATTGCGCCTTCTTCGCGTTATGCAGGTTGGCGAGCCCGTTGCCGAGGCCGGGACCAAGATGGAGCAGGGTCGATGCCGGCCGTTCGGCCATCCGGTAATAGCCATCGGCTGCCCCGGTGACGACTCCTTCGAACAGGCCGAGCACGCAGCGCATGCCTTTGCAGCGGTCAAGCGCCGCAACGAAGTGCATCTCGGACGTGCCGGGATTCGCAAAGCAGATATCGATCCCATTGCCGAGCAGGGTCTGCACCAGGATTTCAGCGCCGTTCATCGGAACATCCCTCTCAGGCCGTCAAACCGACGGCAGCTCGATAAACCGCTCGCCGAGCACGCGGTAGCGTTGCACTTTTGGCTTGGCCGCGTCTTCCGCGCGAACGTAGCGGATGGACGAACGCCCCTTGCACGACCGCGGCAGGATGAGGCAGCGCACGAAACTGGTCTCCGTATCGGGCGATGTGGGCGCCAGGACCGGCGACGAGCCGGCCTCGAACCACGCCTCGCCTGGCGCATAGGAACTGACATGCCCCTCGGTTTCGATGCGGATGCTTCCCTCCAGACAGTACCGGATACCCGGCCCCTGATGGACATGGGTATAAGCGATCCCACCCTTGGGAAAGCTCACGCGATCGCAGCGCATCATCCAGCCGAATCCCGGATCGAGATCGACGGTCGCAAAGCTCGCCGCAACCGAGCTGCATTTCGGAGCGACGCGCAAGACGCCGTCATCCTCGGTCGGCGCAACCAACTCCCACCGCAGCGCGCGCGCCCCGTTGCCGCCGGGCAGAACGGCCACGGCGCTGTCGCCAATCCAGGCCGATCCCTGATCGTGATGCGTGCAACCGAAAGCCGTCTCCACCGTGGCGTCCCCCTCGACCACGTAGAGCGCGCGTGCCATCGCCGGCAGATAAACCGGATCGCCGCCGGGGGGCATACGGTCCTCAAGGAGACGCAAGGTAAGACGCTTCATTCCCCGATTCCTTCCTATTTCGGCTGCGGCGCATCGGAACATCGGACGCTGCGGATGGATATGCGCACGGACACGAGGTCGAACGCCTTATCCCTTCGGAGCAGCCCTCACCGACGCGGTGCCCCCCAAGATTTGCAAGCGAGGTATAGCGAAAACCGCACTGCCGCGAAACGTCAACAGATATCCGCCCCAGTCTCAAGCGAGGTCGAAGCGATCGAGGTCCCTCGCCGACATCGTGATGCCGCATTCTTGAAACGCAGATCGCGTTAGCCTCCGCAGAGCGGTGCGGCGCAGCGGATTGACCGTGCCTCCATGTGGATACGGCAGCTTTCTTGGCGATGCGTTCCCGACCGGCTCATGAGAATATGTAGGGCAGTGCGATACCGCCGAGCGCGCTGATGACGACCACCGCCAGCGGGGGCGTCTTCCAGGCGGTGAGCAGAACAAAGCCGATGAGCGCCACGGCAAAATCTCCCGGGGCGATCACGGACGTCGTCCAGACCGGATTGTAAAGCGCCGCGGCGAGCAAGCCGACGACCGCCGCGTTTACGCCCCGCATGATCGCCTGAGCGCTCGCGCGGCGCCGAAAGGCTTCCCAAAAAGGCAGCGCGCCGACCAGCACCAATATGCCCGGCAGGAAGATGGCGACGAGGCCGAGGGCGGCTCCCGGTATCCCGTGCGGCGACGGCGCCACGATCGCGCCGAGATAGGCCGAGAAGGTGAAGAGCGGCCCCGGGACCGCCTGAGCCGCGCCATAGCCGGCGAGAAAGGCATTGTCGCCGACCCAGCCGGGCGCAACGAAAGCCTCGCGCAGCAGCGGCAGCACCACGTGCCCGCCGCCGAAGACCAGAGCGCCCGAGCGATAAAACGCCTCGAATAGCGCCAGCGATTGAGAGGGCAGAAAGCCGCGTAACACGGGAAGGCCGCCGAGGAGCAGGAAGAAAATGGCGAGGGCAACCAGGCCGGCGCGGCGCGATACCGGCATTGCCATATGGCCTGCCGCTACCGGCTGGTCGCTGCGGCACAGCCACAATCCGGCGATCCCTCCCAGCAAAATCACCGCAATCTGCGCGCTCGAGGAACCGCTGAAAAGAATGATGGTGGCCGTGACGGTGGCGATCGAAGCGCGCGCGCGGTCGGGACAGAGCGTGCGCGCCATGCCCCAAACGGCCTGTGCGACGATTGCGACGGCGACGAGCTTGAGCCCGTGGAGGAGTCCGGCGCCGATCGGCCCGCCCAACGCACCGGCACCGTAGGCGAACAGGACGAGAAGGATTGCCGAGGGAAGCGTGAAGCCGGTCCAGGCGGCGAGGCCGCCGAGATAGCCGGCTCGCATGAGGCCGATGGAGAAGCCGACCTGGCTACTGGCCGGGCCGGGCAGGAATTGGCACAGGGCGACGAGGTCGGCGTAAGCCGGCTCCTCGATCCACTTGCGGCGAACCACGAACTCCTCGCGGAAGTAGCCGATATGCGCGATCGGTCCGCCGAAGCAACTGACGCCCAGCTTGGCGAAAACACGCAACACCTCGAGCGGCGTCCCGACGCGATGATCTTTGTGTTGTGCCGGTTGCGCGGTGGCCGTCGTCATCGCCGTGTCTTTCTGTCGTCTTCGCTCTGAGATGCCGCGCGCCGAACACCAGCAATAAGACTATTAAGCACGCGGCTAAACATCGTTTTCCTTCCTTGCCTCGATCGCTTTGACCACATCGAGGTAGACGTTTTCAACACGATACAGGTGGAAGCCGGCTTTCTCGACGTTGCCGACGGTATCGCGATTGAGGGCCGGACCGAAGCGGGCGGCGATCGGCGTCATGAGGTCCATCAATATTCCGAGAGGGCCGATCGCGCTGCGGACGTGCTCGAACATGAGGAGCTGGCCGTCCGGCTTTAGGACGCGATGAAGCTCGCGAAGGCCGACGATGGGCTTCGGCACCGAGCAAAAGGTGCAGACCGTGACCACGGTGTCGAAGGCCGCATCAGGAAATTGGAGATCGCAGACGTCCATCTCCTGCAGGTCGATCTTTCCGGTGTAGGCCGCCGCCTTCTTGGCCGCTCGCTCGAGCATCTTCGGGCTGATATCGATCGCCGCGATGTTCAGATTCGGCGGCAGGAACTTGAAGTCATTCCCCGTGCCGGCGGCCACCAACAGCGTAGCGCCCCTGATCTTTTCGAAAAGGCGCCGCTTGTGCGGCCCAAGGCGTCGGTCTTCGGCAAAGGTGAAGAAATCGAGCGTGCGGCTCGCTTCATCCCATTTGCGCCGCGTCTTCCGGTCCGGCGTCTCCATGCGGCTATCTCCCGGTTTCGAGCACCGCGCCGCGGACCACACGGCCGTAGACCTTGACGCCGGCCACGATAACGGCGCCGAAAATCGCACCGACGACGCTGGCGGCCAAGAGCGTGCTCGATCCGGCGGCCATCGAGTCGCGCATGCCAAACAACATCCCGCCATACATCCCGATCAACGATCCCGGCAGCATGGTCTCGAACATACCGAGAAGCGGCGCAAGGGCCAGGCCCAGGATAAAGTGCAGGATCATCCCGATCGCCATCCCGAGCAACATGGCGATCACCATATCCATCCCGGGCCAGACGACGATGCGCACGGCAAGCGTCGTCGCAATACCGATCAGCATGCCAGCGACGTAGTCACCAACCGCGAACAACATGATAGCCTCCATGAATTGGACGCACGCTTGCAGGATTTCTGAAAGGCATTTTCATCCGCTCAAAGATTGGGATGCGCCATCATTGTGCGCAACTTGTCGGCCATCTGATCGCCCGGCATGTCGCCGGCAATCACGTTCACGAATTTCCCTTGCGGATTGACGAAATAGAAAAACGCGCTGTGGTCGACGAGATCGTCGCCGCTATCGCTCTTTCGCGGCGCGACGTAGACACGATAGGCCTTTGCGGCATTGTCGGTCTGCGCTTGGCTGCCGGTGAGTCCGACGATGCGCGGATCGAAGGACTTGAGATAGTTGGCCATCACTTGGGGCGTATCGCGCTTGGGATCGACCGTGATGAACAATGGCTGAATCGCGTTAGCCTCCGAACCGAGCTTTGTCAGGGCGACGCCGATATTGTTGAGCGCCGTCGGGCATTCGTCCGGACAGGACGTATATCCGAAATAGACGAGCATCCATTTGCCGCGATAAGCCTGGTCGGTAACGGTCTTGCCGCTGGTGTCGATCAGCGTGAACGGCCCGCCGATTCGGGCGGGGGACGCCGACGATTGCTCCGGCGTCCGGCTTGTCACGAGTGCGACCGTCAGCCAAGCCCCGACCAGCGCCAGCAGCACGAGCGCGAAAACCGCGCCAAGCGTGGTTCGGCGAGTCATTCTACATCTCGTTTGCCGGCGGCTTCGGTTGTGTCGCGGTATCCGATTTCGCCGCTGACGAACGCCCTTTGCCCATCCCCATGCACATGCCCGCCGCACACATGAGCGCGCAGGGCGCCAGCGACAGGATGACCGGCGCGACGCCGAGCGCGGCGAGCCAGTTCCAGCCCAATGCCAATCCGGCAGCGACGATCGCGGTGCCGCCGATAATCAGCCCCCACCGGCTGCCGAGCCACGAGCGGGGCTGAACCCCGGCGGTTAGCGTAGGCGATGCTTTGACGATGTCCGATCGTTGCATGACTGAGCTCCTGTTCCAGCAGTGACGATGTCAATATCCAACGGCGCGAAACGTCCAAGACGCGCCGCGCCTCATCCGATCCTTGCGAAGACGGGGAAGGTTTCGAGCAGCCAGTAGGAGAAGGCCGTGAGCTGGCCGGTGATCATGGCCAAGCCCATGACGACGACCACGCCACCCGCACCGATCTGAAGCGACCGGCCGAGCCGGCCCAGCTTTCTCAAGCGCCCGAAGAGCTCGTCCGTGAATACGGCCGCTGCGAGGAACGGGACGCCGAGACCAAGCGAATAGACGCTCAGCAGCACGATACCTTGCGATACCGTCGCCGACACGGCGCTCGTGGTCAGAATCGTGCCCAAGACCGGGCCGATGCACGGCGTCCATCCGAAGGCGAACGCCAAGCCGAGCGCATAAGCCGCAACCGGACGACCGCCGGGAAGATTAAGATGGATGCGGAAATCGCGCTGGAGCCACGGCCAACGGACCATTCCCATCATCAAGAGGCCGAACAGGATGACGGCCGCGCCGGCGGCGATGTTGGCCTCGTAGCGATACGAGAGAAACCACTGCCCCAGCGCCGTGGCGCTTGCGCCCAAGATGACGAAGACGGTCGAGAAACCGAGCACGAAGAAGACGCTGAGACGCAAGGCCGCGAGCCGCCCCCCCGGCGCCGCTTCCGGGGTCGCGGCATTGAGCGATTGGCCGGCGACGTAAGACAGGTAGCCAGGCACGAGCGGCAAAACGCAAGGCGACAGGAACGAGACGATGCCCGCAACGAAGCTCGACAACAGAGCGAGAGTCGATACGCCTGTCATGGGCTGGCCTCCTGCGCGCTCGCGGGAATCCCCAGATGCTTGCGAAGGAGCGCAATCACCGCCGCGCTGTCCCATGCCGCGGGCCCGATCTTGCGGCCGATCTCTTGCCCGTCGCGGTCGATCAAGAGCGTCGTCGGCACGCCGACCGCATTGAGAACGCCTGCGGCTTGACCTGAGCGGTCGATATAAATGCCGAGCGAGGTAAGGCCGAGATCGTCGTAGAATTTCTTGACGACCGGCAAGCCTTGTCGATCGATCGAGAGCGGCAGCACCAGAAGCTGCGATGCGCCGAGTTTCGCTTGAAGCCGGTCGAGCGCCGGCATCTCCTTGCGGCAGGGCACGCACCAAGTCGCCCAAATATTCAGAAGGATCGGCTGGTGGCGCAAATCCTGGAGCGACAGGTTGCGACCTTGGCTATCGGCGAACCGAAGCTCCGGCACGGGGTGCGGCCGATCGAAGAAGGAAAACGCGAATTCGCCCGAAGAGGCGGACCCGGCGTTCGCCGTAGCCGGAACCACGGCGACCGGCTGCCGATCGAAGCGACCGGTCGCGAATCCCGTTCCGTAGCGATACAGCGCTACGGCCGCAACAACTGCGGCAAAGAGCGCCGCTCCCGCGATCAGTATCCTGCGCCGCATGAGCCGATCCGATTGCTGCATCGCTGCGTCCCGCCTGCCCTAACCGCCGGTTGCACTAGACGACCGCATAGATTTTGTGCGATCCCTTCGCGATCTCGTAGATTTTGAACGGCCCGGTCTTTTGGCCGTTCATGCCCGGCGACCCCATCGGCATGCCGGGAAGGGTTATCCCGGTAATCTGCGGCTTTTCGACCAGCAGCCGGTTGACGATTTGGATCGGCACATGGCCGCCGACGACATAGCCGCCGATGATCGAGATATGGCAGGGCTGCAGGTCGGTGGCGATGCCGTATTTATCGTCGAGCAGCGGCAGATCGTGGGTCGGTACGATGCTGACCTCGAACCCGTTGCTTTGAAGATAATGGGCATAGCCTTCGCAGCAACTGCATTGCGGGTCCTTGTAGAGCGTGACCTTCTTGCTGTCGTCGGCAGCTCGGGTCGGGCGGGCGATCATGCTCGCCGCTCCCCCGAGCAGCAGCGTCAGAAGCGCACGCCGCTGCAACGGAGCGATCTCGAGCCGTTGGCTTTCGGTATCTCGTTCGGTCTCGACTATTCTCATTGTCATGGTGATCCTTTCCCGTCGTCGCATTGTTGTTTGATGAACGCGCCGATCTCTTCCGGCGAGGCGAAGATCGCAACGGCACGATCGCCCATCATGCCGGCCGGCATAATGGCGGGCGCGCCCTTGCTCGGCCCGAGATCGCTCGAGTCGGTCTCGAAGCGGAGATTGGGTTCCCAGAAAGCGGCGGTCTTGCCGTCCGCCGTGGTGACGAAATAGCTGTCGCGGCAAATACGGATCGCCCGGACCTGCCGCTCCGGATCAAGTTTCTTGAGGTCCTTAAACTTGGGCGCCATGCCGCTCGCCCGGCCCGCTGTCGGGTTGCGTCCGCTGCTCGCTTGTTTGAGAAAGGCGATCAGATCGGCACGTTGCTTGGCATTCGGAACGCCGGCGAAAGGCATGCGGTTGTTTGGAATGAATTGGGATGGCGATTTGAGCCATTCCTCGAGGGACTTTTCATTCCAGACGACATGCGAGGTCTTGAGCGCCGCCGAGTAGCGCTCGAAGCTTTTGAGGCTTCCGGCCTTCCGACCCCAAATACCGGCGAGGCTTGGACCGGTCATGTTCCGATCCGGCGCAAGGGAGTGGCACGTCGCGCAAGTGCCGCCGAAAAGCTGCGCCCCCTGCTTCGCCTCGCCCGGCGGCGTCGCGGCGTAAGCGGTGTCCACGGTCATCGTCAACATGGCGGCGAGCACAAGCGGAGCGAGTGGGATGAATTTCAGCATCGCTAACCTCATGTCACGCGGATGACGCTCATCATCCCGCCTTCCTGGTGGTCGAGAATGTGGCAGTGGAACATCCAGTTGCCGGGATTGTCGGCAACGAAGGCGATCTCGGCGCGCTCGCGCGGCGGGATCAGCACCGTGTCGCGCCATTCGCGGTAGCGCGTCGCTTTGCCGTTGCGCGTGACGACGCGGAACGAATGGCCGTGGAGATGGATCGGGTGGTACCAGGCCGTCTGATTGTCGATGGCGAGGATGTAGGACTTGCCGCGCGTGAGCGTCAGGATCGGCTTCATGTGCCGCATGTCATCGTTCATCACGGCGACGCCGTTGATCGCCCACATCGAGCCGCCGCCCGTCATGCCACCCATCCCGCCGCCCATTCCCATGCCGCCGCTCATCCCCCCGCCACCCATCATGCCGCCGGTAAGCGTCACGTCATGGCGTTGAGCGTTCGCCATATCCGGCTCCGGCATCGTGTTGCGAGGAAGCTGGGCCGGCGGCGGGGGAAGCTGTGCCCTCAGCGGCTTCTGGCTGCCGTAGCTCAGCTCGACCAGCTTGTAGGACAGTCCCTCGTAGAAGTTATCGATAATGGCGGCCGTTCGGCCGGGCTCGCCGCCCATGTCCAATACGAGGTCGGTTCGCTGGGCTGGCGCGAGGATGACGCGCCCGCCTTCCGGCGTGTGCGGCACGACCGGCTGGCCGTCGAGCGCGATCACAAGCGGCGAATGATCCTTGAACTCGAGCCCGAAAATTCGCGCCGCCGCGGCATTGATGAGGCGAAGGCGAATGCGCTCGCCGCTGCGCACGGAAAACCGATCGGGCACGCGGCCATTGATCGTGACGGTGTTGCCGATCCGTCCCGCCATGCTCATTTCCATCGGACTGTCGAAACCGCCGGCAATCGAGGCGTCTTCCTTCAGACGGAAATCGCCCAGGACCCAGACGACGTCGCGATCGACTCGCAACGGCCCGGGTTCTTCGACGATGAACGCGCCCATCAGGCCGCGCCCGACCTGCTCGCTGCTATGATCGTGCGGATGATACCAATAGGTCCCGGCGTCCGGGACCGTGAATTCGTAGATGAAGCTCGCTTTCGGCCGGATCGGCGGCTGGGTCACATAGGCCGCGCCGTCCATCGGGTTGGGAACGCGCACGCCGTGCCAATGGATTGTGGTGCCCTCGGGTAGCTGGTTCAGGGCGACGATGCGGACGCGCTCGCCCTGGCGCAAGCGAATTTCCGGCCCGGGGACGCTGCCGTTGTACGACCACACAGCGGTCTTGGGATGTTCCCCACCGGCCAGCGCGGCTCGCCCAGGACCGGCGACCAGCCGCTTTTGAAGCGTATCCGTTGCGGCCCAGCCCGCGCTGCCGAGCGGCAACGCCATTCCCGCGATCGCACTGCCGCCCGCAAGAAGCAGTGAGCGCCGAGATACAAGATTTACCAATGCCACCGAATCCTCCGGCTACCAACGAAGCGCGCTTCGGCTTCGGACCTCGATCCGCAGCCATGTTCCCAGCAGACCGGCTGATTTCAGCCCGTCGTACTCGGAGGTCGAGGCGAAACCCTGCGACGAAGCAGGGGCCCTCGGTTACGCGTGGTAGCCGGGTCTAGGAGGCCCGAGATCGGGGCGGATCGAAATGCCGCGTCCCCTCTCGGCGGGGGTCAGGATGAAGGTTCCATCGTCGATCGGAACGATCATGGGTCCCTGTGTCAGGATTGCAGGGCTAACGGAGACAGAACAGAACGCGATGGCGCAGCCGGGCATTAACGCTTTGGACGAGGGATTCGAGGAATCGCTTCCGGCGCATCCGTGGCACCCGTCCGTTGCCCCCATCGAGACGGCCATCCCTGCTCCGTCATCTTGCGCCTCGGGCATCGGCGCCGCGGCCATAGCCTGGCCCGCGAGCCCAATGCCGAAGGCAACGAGCAGGATCAGCGCACGGAAGCGGGCAAGCGTGCCATGTCTCATGGGGAAGAAGTAACACCGGCTGTCTCCGGGTTCAAGCAAGGCTTGGAAGCGAAATACCGCTCACCATCTCGTGATCCGGGAGGAGGCCGCGCCATAAGATCGCGCTGCTAGAATATTCCGTGCCGACGTAGCAAGATAGAAGATAGAATGTCGCGACCCCTGGCTCCAGCTTCTGCCGGCCCAAGAGATGATGCGTGTAGCGATCGTTCTTTTCGGCACCGTCCTTCTCGGGGCGACGCATAGCGACGCCGCGACGATCGACAACGATCGGCCGGGCGGCACGGCCGACTATGTGCGGGTGAAAACGGTCGCTCGCGACCAAGACGATAAGATCGTCGTCACCCTAGAGATTGACGCTGGCTACCATATCAACGCCAACCCGGCGACATTCGACTACCTCATTCCAACAACGCTCAACGTGACCAATCTGCCGCCGCTGCGCGTCAGCTACCCCGCGCCCGTCCGCTTCAAGCCCAAATTCGTCGATGAGGCGCTCAACGTCTATGAAGGCACGGTTCGCATCACGGCAGAATTCGCCCACGGCGCCTTGAGCCGCAACCCGTATTTGTTTGGCACCGTTACCGCTCAAGCATGCACCGACGTAATCTGCCTGCCGCCGGCGGATTTGCCATTGCCCCATCAATAGGACGCGGACGTCCCGCTAGAATCGGTCGATTTCGACCTATCACGCTGCCATATGCCCGATCGATTGGACTGAGTTCCGATGCTTCACGGCTTTTATCCGGCAACGTCCATGCCCGATTCGGATTGGTGGCAATCGCTCTGGCCGCGACCGGAGCAGGTCGTCGCCGCGCTCGGCATAAAAGCCGGCGCCGATACGATCGTCGATTTATGCTGCGGAGATGGCCTCTTCACGGCCGCGCTTGCGCCCCTGACGCGTCGGGTGGTGGCGCTCGATCTCGATCCCAAATTGCTCGAATTGACGCGGTCGCGGATGACGAGCGCCGGCGCGACGAATGCCGATTTTATCGCCGGCGACGCCTACGATATCGCGACGCTGGTTCGGACGCCGGCCGATGCGGTGCTGATCGCGAACACGTTTCACGGCGTTCCGGAAAAACAGCGGCTCGCTCGCGCCGTTGCGCTGACGTTAAAGCCAAGCGGTTATTTCATCGTCGTCAACTGGCATCGCCGGCCACGCGAGGCGACCGTCGTTCTCGGCCAGCCGCGTGGGCCGGCGACCGAGCTAAGAATGGAGCCTGCCGACGTTGTCTTGGCCGCCGAGCCTGCGGGGTTTGCGCTTGCACGTATCGTCGAGCTGCCTCCCTATCACTATGCCGCCATGTTGGTATTGCGGAGCTCGGCGAAATCGCCGCTGGCGCCCAGCCGCAGCATATAGGCCTTGAGCCGCGGGGCGTAATGCGCGAACAGGGCGGCGAAGGCATCACGGTCGCCGTGCGCGACCGCGACAATAAGCGCGCCGGCATCGAAAGCCTCGGCGCGATCATAGGTTTCGGTCATGCGCCCGCGCCCTCTGGCGAACTGGACCGCCTTGCTCATACGCGCGCGTCGTTGGCTGGTGCCGGACGGGCGGCTTTTCCTACATGTGTTCAGCCACCGCACCAACTCGTATCGCTTCGATCATCGCGATCAGGGCGATTGGATCGCGCAGCATTTCTTCACCGGCGGGGTCATGCCCGGCCAGGGTCTCATCCGGCATTTGGCCACGCCGTTTGCCGTCGAGAGCGAGTGGCGTTGGAGTGGCATGCACTATCGCCGCACCGCCGAGGACTGGCTTGCGAATTACGATCGGCACCGCAAAGAGATCGACGCGATCCTGCGTCAGGTTTACGGCGCCGACGCCGCGTTGTGGCGGCGGCGCTGGCGCCTCTTCTTTTTATCGACGGCCGGACTGTTCGGCGCGGCCGGCGGCGAGGCCTGGGCGTCAGCCATTATCGGCTGAAGCCGCGGTGAAGCTTCTCGATCGCCAGCGAGCTTATGCAGCGCATCCCGATCCGGCGACCGCAGCGGCGAATCTGATCGCGCTTGTGGTTGCCTGGAATGGTCCTCTCTATCCCATTTATGCGATCTTGCTGATCGGAAGAGCGGGATTGCCGTCGCTTGCGACGATGGCGGCAAGTCCTTGCTTTTTTGCGATCCCGTGGATCGCACGGCGTAGCGCCATCGCCGGTCGCGCGGCTCTGCCGCTGATCGGCACGCTCGATGCAATCGGGTGCATGAAATTGTTTGGCACCGCTGCCGGGATGGAGCTTTTTTTGTTGCCGTGCATCGTGCTCGCGGCGTTGCTGTTTCGCCCGGGCGAGCGAGGGCTGGGGCTGCTCATCATCGCTCTCGCCATCGCGCCGATCCTCGTACCCGCGGCGAGCTACGGCATCCCGATCTTTCCGCTTTCGCCCGGGCAAGCGTCGCGCCTGACCTCGCTTAATCTCGTCAGCGTGGTCATGCTGCTGGGTCTGGTCGCCTTGCAAATGAGAAGCGTGCT
>DATLUE010000225.1:0-3830 GCA_035533255.1 Allostellaceae bacterium
TGTTTACTTGTGTTTTCAACAAACGCGGAAACAACGGTTGCGCCAGGATGTCAGCGAACACAGGTCGCAGCGCTCGTGTCGCCGAACGAAGCTTGGATCGCTGTTATTCAAGAGGAAATTTGCGAAGGTCCCGGAATTGCGACAACGGGTGTCAGCGATGTTGTTCGGTTAGTGCCGCGAGGCAATAAACCTGAGGTCGGCGAGGACGTCTTCGCAATCGAAGAGGACGGAGATCCTGCGTATCATCCGGTCTTACGATGGCTGACGCCGAGGGAGTTGCGGATCACGGTTCCGAATAAGTCGCTGATCGGGTTACAGAAAAGTAGCTACGAGGGGGTCGACATTGTCGTCAAATTTGAGCCCGATGAGCCTGCTGCAAGAGCCCGATGGCTGAAATCGCTGGGGCTTCCGGCAAAGTGATTTGACACGGATGTGCGCCGTGCCTCTTTACGGTGATTGGCGGAACCGTTGCCACAGCCGCCGTCGGCGGCGTAGGCTCAATTTTGGGCGGCGAAAAGTTGCAAACGGAATTACAGGGACATAGTATGTAATTCATATAACACTGTCTCGGCTTTCGGCATCCTCGCCGAGCTGTTCGCCGGCTCCGGCGGCGCGGTGCAGTGGAATGAATATCTCTTCAAGAGCCGTTCGGCATGGTCAAATGCTGGACCATATGAAGCCCGTCCGGTCCCTCCGCATTGCCGAGGCAGTCGGTAACAACGATCCACTCGGGAGCGCCCGATCGATCTTCCTCCACGCCCCACGAGTGCGTGTGACCGGTAAAGAATTTGACCGGATCGAAAGCCGGGGTGCTGCCCGCGAACGCATCGAGCGGCGGGTGGCTGGCGCAGCTCATAAGGATGGCCGTGGCCAGCAGAGGCACGACGCATTTCCAATTCATCGGCCTGCCTCTCGCTTTGGGTGTAGCATAGAGAGCCCCGACCGGGCCACTTGTTCCACAGCGATAGCGCAAGGCGCGCCGAGCGGGAGCGTGATCCGACCAGATAGAATCGGATCGCGCTCCCGATTCTTTGATTTTGTCGCATTGTCTGCGGCGAACCGCTGCACACGTCGCCGGACAATGCCCTACGGCGTCTTCCGCCGACCGCGCCAGAACGAGAACGGCCAGGCGACGCGGCGGCGATAGAGCAGCGGGAACGGGCTGCGCGTCGCTTGCGGCGCATAGGCGCGCGCGTTCTCGATCACCGCCTCGCCCATGGTCTCGAGCGCGATCACGCCGCGGACGTCGCCGATGCGCGGCACGCGATTGCTGCCGCCAGCAACGATCGCGAGCCGCGCGCCGCGCCGCGCCAGCCGGCCGATCACGTAGAACATCGTGTCGAGCGGCCGCACCAGCACGAAATCGTTGCGCGCGAGATCGCCCAGCCGCAGGCCGGGATCGTTGGGCCGCCACAGCTTGAAGCCGGGGTCGAGCCGCAGATAGCCGGCGAGGCGGTGGCCGTTCGCGATCATCACGTAAAGCGGCCGGCCGGTCTCGACCAGCGAGGCCAGCGTCTCGTCGAGCATCGCTTCGGCGGGACGGAGCTCGAAATCGCTCGACATCGCGCGCTCGGCGGCGCGGATGCGATACATGTTCGCTTGCAGCGAATCCGGAACTTCGTGGCCCTTGTCGGCGAGCTTCAGCGTGTAGATGCTTTGCGGCAGCACCGCGCGCCGCACCGCGATCGCCAAGGTCACCGCCATGATCATCGGCACGATCACGTTGTAGTCGCGCGTCAGCTCGAACACCATGACGATCGCGGTCATCGCCGCGCCGGTGGTGCCGCCGAGCATGCCGGCCATGCCGACGATCGCGTAATCGGGCAGGTTGATGGCGAGCTGCGGCATCAGGATATGGGTCACGTCGCCGACCACGCCGCCGAGCGCCGCGCCGATGATGAGCGAGGCCGAGAACACGCCGCCGCTGCCGCCCGAGGCGAGCGTCAGGGTGGTCGCGATCAGCTTGGCCGCGAACAGCAATCCGAAAAACCACAGCGCGGTCTGGTCGCCGCGCAGCAGGTCCTGCAGCGAGGCGTAGCCCGGCCCCTCGATCTGGTAATTGCCGGTCACGACCTGCATGCCATAGATCATCAGCCCGACCAGCAGCATCGCGAAAGCGTGCTTCAGATAGGGATTCCGGGTCAGGCGATTGAGCAGCGCCTCGGTCCAGCCGAGCATCCGGATCATGATCCACGAGGTCACGCCGAGCAGCAGGCCGAAGACCGCGAACGGCACGAGATCGAGCACGCCCGAAACCCGCAGCTCGGGGGCGGTGACGGTCTGGACCAGGAAGGTCGGCTGCAGGCCGAAGAAGATGCGCGCGACGAAAGTGCCGGCGGCGGCCGCCATCGTGACCGGCAGCAGGGTCCGCGGGCTGATCTCGGGCATCATCAGCTCGACCGCGAACACGATCGAGCCGAGCGGCGCGTTGAACGCCGCGGCCAGCCCCGCCGCCCCGCCCGCGGCCACCAGGGTCATGCGCTGCCATTGCGCGAGATTGGTGAAGCGCGACGCGCGCGAGGCGATCGCGGCGCCGATCTGGACGATCGCCGCCTCGCGCCCGACCGAGCCGCCCGAGGCGCTTTGGATGCCGGCGGCCATGGATTTGAGCACCGCCTGGAGCGAGCGCACCCGGCCCTCGCGGTAATAGATCGCGTCGATGATGTCGGAGACGCCCTGGCCGCGGCGGTCGGCCGGCGGCAGGCGGCTCATAAAGATCACCACGAGCCCTCCGAGCACCGGCGAGAAGATCACCAGCGGCCCCAGCCAGCTCGACGGGGTATGGAAGTTTGGATTGTAATAAAGCGAGAACTCGCCGAGAAAGAAGAAATTGTGGACCGCGGCAATGATCGCGCGGAACAGCACGGCGGCCAGGCCGGTGACGACGCCGATCGCCAGCGCCATGATCGAGACCTCGACCAGGCTGGCGGTGCGGCCTTCGGCGATAAGCGGGAGTCTGGCCATCGCGAAATACGACTCCTCCCGGCGCGAGGGGCATTCCCTCCCAGGCTGACCCAAGAACGGCGCACGACCGGCTTTATTCCGCCGGATCGTGCCAGATGCGGGTTAAAGCCATCTGAAACGCGCCGGGTTCCGGCTGACAGGCACGGCCCGCCGCGCTAAATCCTCGCCATGCCCGCCCCGCCGCATCCCCGCGTTCCCTCGGTCGAGCCCGAGCTGCTCCGCTCGGCGCTGTTCCTGTTCCGCGAATATCTCGCGCGCGCCGCCGCCGAGAGCCCCCCCCCGGCGGAGGACGACGAGGATGACGCGCCGGAGTTCGACATCGATACCCGCGCCGTGCTCGACCTGTTCGCCGACGAGCTCGGCAGCAACGTCCAGACCACCCTCGCGCTCTATCTGCGGGCGACCGCGCTCTACCGGCTGCTGGCGCGCAGCCCGTCGCTGGCGAGCCTCGCGATCGACGAAGATCTGCCGGACGGCATCTTTACCGAGAACGCGCTGCTGGCGGCGGCACGGCTCGACGTGGCGGTGGCGCAAAAGGGCGGCGACCGCACTGCCGATTTCGATCCGCGCCAGTTCCGCGACGCGCTCGACGACTGAAGACGGCCGGGCGCGGCTATTCCGCCGCGGCGTGAGCGCCGCCGCCCGCCGACGGCCGCACGCCGCGCATGATCAGCAGCAGCGGGATCATGACCGCGCAAATGACCGCCATCAGCTCGAAGCAATGGAGATAGGCGATCATCGCCGCTTGCCGCGTCACGACGGCATTGAGCGCGGCCAGCCCGGCGATCGAATGAATATTCCAAAAACCGGCCACCGCGGGATTGCTCAAGGCCTGGTTGAACGGCGTCGCGGTCGCGGCGATCGCC
>DATLUE010000226.1:0-46616 GCA_035533255.1 Allostellaceae bacterium
CATGAGCATTGTCGCCGCCCGGATGAGCGCGCCGAACAGCAATCTCGACCTTTATGCCTGGGTGCATGATCTACCCCTCATCGATGGCACGACGGTGCAGGCGGTGATTGTCGATCCGAACGGCAAGCTGGTTGCCTCGACGAGCGAGCCCCATCCGCAATCGGTCGATTTCGGCGACCGCGACGAATTTCGCCTCCCTGCGACCAATACCGGACAGGGAATCGTCATCGGCCACGCCTCGGGTGGCCAGCAAAACCGGCTTCTCATCACCCTCTCGCGCCGGGTCGACGGCGCAGACGGCCGCTTTCTGGGCGTCGTGATCTTTTTCGTCGCGCCGAGCCGCTTGACGATGCTGCACGACGCGATCGCAAGGAACGCCGACGGCGCCATCCTGCTGACCGGCCGCGACGATGTCGTGCTCGCGGGGTTCAAGGGCGCCGACCCGACGGGGGCAGCCGCCATTGGCAAGCCGCTCGCGAACGATCCGCTTCCGTCCGATCTCCCGGCCGGCGCCGAAGGCTATTACGTCGAAACCGGGGATCACGACGCTATCAGCCGCCTGCATGCCTACCGGCGGCTCGAAAAATATCCGGTGGTCGTCAATGCCAGTCTCGATCTCGGCGCCGCGCTCGCCCCGCAGCAGCAACAGGCGATCGTCCTGACGATCCTTGCGGGCGTCGGCACCTTGCTGCTGGCGGGCCTATCCGTGGTCCTGCTACGCGAGGTCGGCCGTCGCGCCGAACGCGAAATCCAGCTCGCTGACGAGCGCATGCTGCTCCAGGCCGCGAATGCCAGGCTGGCCGAGGAACGCATCCGCTTGCGCCAGATCAATTTCGAGCTGAAGCACAGCAAGGAGCGCGCCGAGGCCGCCAACGAGGCGAAATCGCAATTCCTCGCGAATATGAGCCACGAGCTGCGCACACCGCTCAACGCGATCATCGGCTTCTCGCAGATCATCAAAGAACAGACGATGGGCGCGATCGGCGTGCCGCGCTATGCCGAATACGCCAACGATATCTTTTGCGCCGGCGAGCATCTGCTGGCCCTCATCAACAACGTGCTCGACATTTCGAAGATCCAAGCCGGCAAGCTGAGCCTGAAAGAGGAACCGGTCGATCTCCACGAGATCGTGCAAGGCAGTCTCACGGCTGTCTCGGCGCAAGCGCTGAAGAACAAGATCTTGCTGCAGGTCGATCTGCCGGCGACGCTGCCGATGGTGCGCGCCGACGCCGTGGCGATGCGTCAGATTTTGATCAACCTTCTATCCAATGCGGTGAAATTCACGCCCGAAGGCGGCGAAGTCACGGTCAGCGCCGAGCGAGTCAAGGATGGCGGCTTGGCGATGATCGTCGCCGATACCGGCATCGGCATGAATGCGGACGAGATCGCGATTGCGCTCGAGCCGTTCCGGCAGGTGGAAAACGCGCTGACCAAGAAATACGACGGCACCGGCTTGGGACTGCCGATCGCGCGCCGCCTGGTCGAGCTTCACGGCGGCAAGCTCGAAATCGCCAGTGCCAAGAATCTCGGCACCGTGATCCGGGCTCACCTCCCGGCCGAACGCGTCATCCCCGCCCAGCAGGCCGCCTAAACGATCGCTGCCGCGCTCAATGCGTGAGCAATAGCGGTAGCAGGCTGGTGCCGACCACGTCCTTGGTTGCGCCGCCGAACAGGAACTCGCGCCACGGCAGGTGTCCGTAGCCACCCATCACCAGCAGATTCGCGTTTTCCTCATGCGCGGCCGACAAAAGCTGCTGGCCGACCCCGGCGCCTTCGACCGTGGCGATGTGCCGATGCTTGGCGACGATGCCGTACCAGCCGAGATATTCGACCAGCGCCGCCGCGCTGCCTTGGTGTCGGTCGCCAACGGTAATGATCGCGACATTTTGCGCGCTGGCAAGGAACGGCAGCGCCGCGGTCAAGGCGCGGGTCGCTTCCGCCGAGCCGTTCCAGCCGATGGCGATGCTGTCGCCGATATCCGCCGGCGGCTGCGGCGGCGCGAGCAGCACCGGCCGGCCGGAATGAATCAACGTCTGCTCGACCACGTCAGTATGCGGCTGATCGACCACCCGCTCCGACCGGCCGAGCACGACCAGATCGAAGAAGCGCGCCCGGCGTCCGACCAGGGTCGGCGCATAACCGACTTCCTCGCGCCATGCGGCGGAAGCGGCAATTTTCTCGGGTAGGCCTTGCGAGGGAGCCGTGCTGACCTGGATCTGATGCCGCGCCACCGTGGCCTCGAAGGCGCCCTTGGTCTTGCCTGCGATGCTGTCGGCATCCTTGATGAAGCGGTCGACGAAATCGCCCGTCATCGAGGTGCCGAAGCTGTCTGTCGAATAGGTGAACAGGTCGCGTGGATCGGGCTTAGCGTGGAAGGCCTCGAGATGCGCGCCGAAGCGGCGTGCAAACCGGCACGCCAATTCGAGCGTGCCGTCGCTGGCGCTGCCGCCGCTGGCCGCTGCAAGAATCGTCTTGAAGGTCATGGCGCTCTCCTTTGCGATCTCCACTCGATAACGGCACATTGCCGGGCTGGCAGGCGCCGTCTTTAGGATGGCAGCTCAGCGGTGTCAGCGTCCTATTAAGGTGCGGCTCGGCCCGACCGCGCGGAGGCCTATTTCGATTCCGGCTTGAACTCGATGATGAGGTTGCGCAGCGGCATGTCGCCGACATTGCGCACGGTGTGGATCACCGGCTCGCGCCAATTCACGATGCCGGGCTGCATCGGCGGCCGCGGCGCGTCGAACCACTGATCGAGCATCGGGCCGTTGTTGAGGCGAATCTCGACCCGCTGGCAATGGCTGTGGCGCGGGCGGATGTCGCCGGGATCGAGCTTCTCCTCGTAGACGAAGAACCGCTCGCCCTCATAGAGCAGCATGTTCTTTGCCGGCGGAATGATCTCGGTCGGCGTTTTGACCGGCGGATGATCCGGCTTGATCGCGACTTCGAAGAATGCCGCGCCTACCGGCAGATCGTAGGCTTGGCCCGGCGCGAACACCGCGAATTCGCCGCGCGATAGTGTCTTCGGCGTTCCGGCCGCACGCAGCGTCAGCGTACCCATCGCGACGATCACGCGATCGCCGTTGCCAGCGGCGGCGAACGGCACCGCATCGCGGCTCACCCGAACGTAGTCGTTCTCGAGCGCGATCGGGTTGGGCGGCGGCGGGGTCTCGGTGGTCATCGGTGCCGCTCTAATTGGCTTTCGCGTAGGTTTTGTCGAAGCGCGGAAAGACCTTCTTCACATTGCCTTCGAAGATTTTCTGCTTGTCGGCAGCCGAGATTTTGGTCGCATCGACATACCGCTTCGTGTCGTCGAAATGATGTCCGGTCTCGGGGTCGATGCCGCGCACGGCGCCGATCATCTCCGAGGCAAACAGGATATTGTCGATCGGGATCACCTTGGTCAGCAAATCGATGCCCGGCTGGTGATAGACGCAGGTGTCGAAGAACACGTTCTTCAGCACCAGCTCGCTGAAGGGCGGCCGCTTCTGATCCTGCGCCAGGCCGCGATACCGGCCCCAATGATAGGGCACCGCGCCGCCGCCATGCGGGATGATGAACTTCAAGGTCGGGAAATCCTTGAAGATGTCCGACATGATGAACTGCATGAAGGCGGTGGTGTCGCCGTTGATGTAATGCGCGCCGGTGGTGTGGAAGTTCGGGTTGCACGACATGCTAACATGGACCATCGCCGGCACGTCGAGCTCGACCATCTTCTCGTAGAACGGATACCACCACTTCTTGTGGGTCATCGGCGGGTCTTTCCACCAGCCGCCCGAGGGATCGGGATTGAGGTTGCAGCCGATAAAGCCCATCTGGTTGACGCAGCGCTCGAGCTCGGGAATGCAATTCGCGGGCGGCACGCCCGGCGATTGCGGAAGCTGCGCGACGCCGATGAAGTTCTTGGGGAACGCCTTGACAACGCGCTCGATCAGATTGTTGCAATTCTCGGTCCAGATCTCGCTGGTCTTGGCGGTGCCGATGTGGTGGCCCATGCCGGCGGCGCGCGGCGAGAAGATCGTGATGTCGCTGCCGCGCTCCTGCTGCATCTTGAGCTGGCCGTTCTGGATGGTCTCGCGAATCTGGTCGTCGGTGATCTTCAGCGGGCCGGGATTGTCGTTGCCGGCGATCTGCGCATCGCGGAATGCCTGCAGCTCTTTCGGCGCCGTGGTGTAGTGGCCGTGACAGTCGATGATCATGCCGAACCCTCCCAGGCTCCGATTTTACGATGATTTCCGATGCTATGAGGCGCATTCTTTCTTGTCAAACGGGCGTCGCTGCTTATGCCCATCCTGACGCGTCGGCGCGGGATGCGCCGGTTTTGAGTGGGACGCGCGGCTCTGCTAACATGGAGCGAGGTCTTCAGGTTCGGGAGGAAAACGATGGCCGAGATTCCGCGGTTGAACGGCATGATCAAATGCTTCGAGGAAGGCAAGCCCGCCTTCGGCGCGTTCTGCACGCCCGATATCGATGCGGCGCTGGCGGCGAGCCAGGCGAAATACGACAGCATCGTCTTCGAGATGGAGCACAATATTTGGGACATCCGCGCGCTGCGCGATTGCCTCCAATACATGCTCAACCGCAAACAGATCGTCGAGAAGGGAACGATCGCGCCCAACGTCACGCCGCTCGTCCGCATCCCGGCGAACGGCAACGAGAAGAACCAGTGGCTCGCCAAGCAAGCGCTCGATGTCGGCGCCTATGGCATCGTGTGGCCGCATGTCGACACCGTCGATCAAGCCTATAACGCGGTCGCCGCCTGCCGCTATCCGCGCCTCAAGACCGCGGCGCGCTACGAGCCGACCGGTATCCGCGGCGATTCGCCCGGCACGGCCGCGCGCTATTGGGGGGTGAGCAACCAGGAATACTACAAGCGCGCCGATGTGTGGCCGCTCGATCCCCAGGGCGAGATACTGGTCGGGCTGATGATCGAGGGCGTCGAGGCGGTGGCCAATCTCGATGCGATGCTGGCGAAAGTTCCCGGCATCGGCTTTATCCTGATCGGCGAGGGCGATCTCAGCCAGGAGCTCGGCGTGCCTCGGCAATACGAGCACCCGACGGTGCTCGAGCATATCGCGCGTGTTGTCGCGACCTGCCACAAGCACAAAGTGCCGGTCGGCCATCCGCATGTCGACGGCAAGAATGTCGAGCGGATTCTCGGCGAAGGATTCAACTATCTGATGATCGGCGCGGGCCGCAGCTATGCGGGTCTCGACAAGGGCCGCGATCTGGCGAAGCGGTAAAGGGCTTTCCCCGCAGAGATGCGGAGAGCACGGAGCAAGAAATTATTGCGCGCTGCGCGCGCAGAAAATCTTTCCTCCGTGACCTCTGTGTCTCCGTGGTAAATCTTGGACGAAGACGAGGAGGAAGCGATGAAGATTACGCAGGGCGATGGGCTGGAATGGCGCCGCGGTCTCGAATATCGCGGCGGCACCTTTCACTTCCGCAATCTGATGGAAGGCGAGGAGGGCAGCGTCGATAATTTCAAGCTGTCGATCGGCAAGTCCTCGGCGGATTTCTATTCGCCGCGCCACCGGCATAATTTCGAGCAGATCCGCTTCGTGCTCGACGGCGAGCTGAATTTCGGCCGCGACGGCAAAATGACCGCCGGCATGGTCGGCTATTTCCCCGAAGGGGTCCATTATGGACCGCAGACCCAGCACAGCGAATCGCTCGCGGCGGTGCTGCAATGCGGTGGCGCCAGCGGCAGCGGCTATCCGTCGCGCAACGAGGTGAAGGCCGCAATGGATGCGCTGGAGGCGTCGGGCAAATTCGAAGACGGCGTGTTCCGCCGACGCGAAGGGGTGCCGGGCAAGAAGAACATGGATGGCTTCCAGGCGATCTGGGAGCACGTCAACCGGCGCCCGATGGTCTATCCCAAGGGCCGCTATCCGGCGCCGATCTTGATGGACCCCGCGAATTACGCCTGGACCTCGGTCGAAAGCTCGGCCGGCGTCGAGGAAAAGCTGCTCGGCGTTTTCACCGAGCGCCGCACCGAGGCGCGCTTTCTGCGGCTCGCGCCGGGCGGCAGCTACTATGCCAAGGGGCGCGGCATTTATTTCGCGGTGTCTGGCGCGGGCACGGTTTCCGGTCAGGACTACCGCGCGCTCTCGACCATCTATCTGAAGAAAGGCGAGCGGGCGATGTTCGCCGCGTCCGCCGAGACGCAGATTTTCCTGTTCGGCCTGCCCGATCTGGCGGGACTGAGGCTCGGCCAGCTCAGTGGCGCGGCCGCGCCCGAGGAAGTAGAAACCGCCGAAGCTGCGGAATAACCGCGGCGGCAAAGAGCATAAAACACATAGGGAGGATGTCATGCGGATGAAGCACCTGGTTTGCGCGGGACTCGCCTGCGCGCTGACTTACGTCGCCACCCCGGTCAAGGCCGCCGATACGATCGAGATGGGCCTGATCGGCTCGGCGAACGCGGTCGAATGGCCCTATTACGTCGCCGTTCAAAAGGGCTTTTTCGCCGATGCGGGGATCATGCCCGATATCATCTATGTGTCGACGGCGCCTGGTCTCGTTCAGCAGCTCGCCGCGGGCTCGCTCGATACCGTGGACATCGGCGTGGTCGAGCCGATTCACGCCGTCGCGCGCGGCGCACCGGTGGCGATCCTGCGGATCACCGGCGGCGTTCCGCCCTACGAGCTGCTGGCGAAGTCGACGATCAAATCGATCAAGGATCTGAAAGGCCACACGGTCGTCATCGGCGGCATGCTCGATATCAACCGCGTTTACCTGGAACGGGTGTTGAAGGCCGCAGGGCTCAAAGACAGCGATATCGACATTACCGTGATCGGCAACACCGCGGGCCGCTTTGCCGCGATCAAATCCGGCGCCGCCGACATGACGATGCTCGCGCCGCCGTTCAATTTCTTTGCCGAGGCGGCAGGCTTCAACAATGTCGGCATGATGATCGATTATGCCAAGGATCTCGTTTTCGGCTCGACCGACGTGTCGCTGGCCTTTGCCTCGAAGCACCACGATACGGTGGTTCGTTTCGTTGCGGCCTTGAACAAGAGCGTCGCCTGGTTCAACAACGACGCGAATCGCGACGCCGCGATCGATATCCTCGCCAAGGAAATGAAAACCTCGAACCGCGATGACGTCGCCAAGAGCTACGACTATATCCGCAAGATCGGCTTCTTTCCGAATGACGGCGCGGTCTCGCGCAAGAGTCTCGAGACCTTGATGGGCGAGATGGCCGCACTGGGCGACACCAACGGCAAGGTGCCGTTCGACAAGCTGCTGTTGCCCGGCGTCACCAAAACCCGCGACTGAGCGCTCGCCGCTCCCGAGTGCAGCAATGGCAGACGCCAAGGGAATCCGCGCGCTTTCGTGGCTCGATTGCAATGGCGGCGGCCAAGTCGTCGTCAATGGCCATTACGCCTTTATCGGTCACCAGCAATGGCCGATCGGCACGACCATCGTCGACGTGCGCGATCCGCGAAACCCGAAACGCGTCGCCGAAATCGGCCGGCTTCCCGACTACACGCATTCGCATAAAGTGCGCTCGGTCGGCAATTTGATGGTGGTCAATTACGAGCCGATGGGCCATCTCGGCGCGGCGCCGAAGGATTTCGATTACGGACTCGGCATTTTCGACGTGTCCGCTCCCGCCGCGCCGCGCAAGCTCGCGCATTATTCCTGCAAGGGGGTCCATCGCTTCACCTTCGATGGACGCTACGTCTATTTCTCGCCGCAGCTCGAGGGCTTCATCGGCAACATCGTGATGATCCTCGATCTGGAAAATCCCGAGCGGCCGAGAGAGGTCGGGCGCTGGTGGATGCGGGGCCAATGGGCCGCGGGCGGCGAGACCCCGAGCTGGGAAGGCACCGGCGAGTTCATTCCGCGCTGCCACCATCCGATCCGGCTCGGCGATAGGCTCTATGTCAGCTACTGGCATGGCGGCTGGCATATCCTCGATATCGCCGACATGACCAAGCCGAAGCGGGTGTCCGGCATGAATTGGAGTCCGCCCTTCCCGTGGCCGACCCACACCTGCCTCCCGATTCCGTTTCCGGTCCGCGGGCGGAAGATCATGCTGGTCGCCGACGAGGACGCGAGCGTGCTCTACAAGGCGCCGGGCTCATTCTTGTGGATCGTCGATATTACCGACGAGACCCGTCCGGTGCCGTTCGCCTCCTATCAGGTCGAGGGGATCGACGGGACGCCGACGCCCATTCACACCGGGCTGCATCAGCCCGCCGAAGATGTGAAGGGCACCGAAATCCCGATCGCCTGGCACGTCCACGGCATGCGGCTGGTCGATATCGCGAATCCACACCGTGCGGAAGAAACCGCCCATTTCGTCCCCGATGTGCCGCCCGGATCGAAGCGGGTGCAGACCAACGACGTATGCTGGGACGATCGCGGGCTGATCTACATCGTCGACCGCGTGCGCGGCATGCATATTTTGGAGCGCAGCTAGCGCGCTCCCGGTATTTAATCGTGAAGCCGAGCGAGAACCGAGGAGAGTGAGATGAGCTTGGAACGATGGCTGGGTGTAGGTTTGGCCTGCGCGTGGGTGTTCCTCGCGACGTCGGTCCACGCTGCCGACACGATCGAAACCGGCTTGGTCGGCTCGCCGAATGCGGCCGAGTGGGAGATGTATGTCGGCATCCATAAAGGGTTCTTTGCCGCGGCCGGCATCAAGCTCGACATCATCTATGTGCCGTCCGCTTCGGGCGTGATGCAGCAGCTCACCGCCGGCTCGCTCGATCTCGTCGATACCAGCACGCCCGGGCCGATCAACGCGGTGGCGCATGGCGCGCCGGTCGCCATTGTCCGTATCACCGAAGCCGTGCCGCCCTACGACATGGTGGCGAGGACCTCGATCGCCGCGATCAAGGATTTAAAGGGCAAGACCGTGGTCTTGGGCTCGCTCGTCAACATCACGCATGTCTATTTGGAACGCATCCTGAAATCGGCCGGGCTCAAGGACAGCGATATCGATATTACCTTCATCGGCAACACCGCCGGCCGTTTCGCCGCGCTCAAATCGGGCTCCGCCGATGCCGCGATGCTGGCGCCGCCGGTCAATTTCATCGCCGAGGCCACGGGCTTTCACAGCATCGGCACCGTCATGAAATACGCCGGCGATTTGCCGTTCGGCTCGGCCGCCGTCTCGCTTGCCTACGCGCAGCAACACCGCGCCACGTTGAAGCGATTTCTGGGCGCGCTCAATAAGAGCATCGCCTGGTTCAACACCGACGCCAATCGCACCGACGCGATCGATATTCTGGCCGCCGAAACATCGGCGGCCAGCCGCGACGACGTGGCCAAGAGCTACGATTACCTGCGCAAGATCGGCTTTTTCCCGAACGACGGCGCGATCTCGCGCAAGCGGCTGACGACGCTGATGAACGAGATGGTCGCGATCGGCGGGATCGCCGGCAAAGTGCCGCTCGCCAAGCTCGTGCTGCCCGGCATCAAGGTCGGGGATTGAAAATTACCACAATATGTCGACACCGTAGCGTCGAAAAATAGCGTCGCCGCTGACGAGCTTGACGCGTTCGACGCCGGCTTGCGCGATCAAAATGCGGTCAAAAGGATCGCGGTGATGATGGTCTAATCGGTCCAACGCCTCGATATGCGCGAGGCCGATGCCGAGGAGATCGAATGATTCGGATGCCAGGGCTTCCGCAAGGTTCTCGGGCGCTCGCAATTTGCCAAGGCTGCGCTTAATCGAAATTTCCCAGGCGCTCGCAATACTGAATAGAACCTGATTCTGCGGGTCTGAAATCTCGGCCCGCGCTTCCCGCGTAAGCCGGGATGAATTTGCCATCCACCACAAGAATGCTTGCGTGTCAAGGAGGAGCCTCACACGTTCTTACCTTCGAATGCGTCCCGTATCTCTTTCGGAAGCTCGTCGAAATCGCGAGCTATCGATACGCGACCTTTCCAGCGTCCCGGGCGCCGCGCTTTTGAAGTACGTGCGACAGGAACGAGGCGAACGACCGGACGGCCGGATTTGGAAACAACGACTTCATCTCCTTTAAGAGCCTGATCCACCAGGCGAGATAGGGTCGTCTTCGCTTCGTGCATATTGACAACTTTGCGCATGCGAACCTCTTAGCTAAGCTAGCTTAGCTAACGTCAAGCACGGTTACAAGCGGGTCGATCCGGGGCATCACTAAGGTCGGGCAATCAATTAATTCGTCTCGCCGAGAATCTTCGCCGGGGTCGTCCGCGTGATCATCGTGCGATCGGCCTCGGTGAGGCTCTTGCACGCCTTCAACGTCGCAAACGGGTCGCGCTCGCCGACCGGGTAATCCGTGCCGAAGACGATGCGATCGACGCCGACTTTGGCGATCAGCGCCTCGAGCACGTCCGCGCCATAGACGCAGGTATCGTAGTAAAAGTCGTGCAGGTATTCGCTCGGCAGCTTCGAGATGTTCACGCGGCTGGCGGGATTGTTCTCGAAATTGCGATCGAGCCGGCCCATGTAATGCGGCAGGTAGCCGCCGCCATGCGCCATCACGATCGTCATGCCGGGAAATTCGTCCATCATGCCGTCGAAAATCATCGACGTCATGAATCGCGTCTCCTCGATCGGCTGGCCGATGCCGTTCCAGAGGAAATATTTTTGCAGCTTCATGTCGGTGACGCCGTGCGGATGGACGAAGACCGGCAGCTTGCGCGCGTAAATCGCTTCCCACAGCGGTCGGAATTTCTCTTCGCCGAGATACTCGCCGCGGCAATTGGACGAGACGCTGGCGACCTTGGCGCCGAGCCGGTCAACCGCGTAATCGAGCTCTTTCATCGCGAGGCCGATGTCTTGCATCGGCAGGCTGAAGCTGCCGATGAAGCGATCGGGATATTTCTGCACCCACGACGCGTTCATCTCGTTGGCGTGGCGGTTCATCGCCGCCGCATCCTCGGGCTCGGCCCAGTCGGTGTTGCAGGAGACCGAGATCATCGAGACGACGTGCTTGCCGATGCCGAATTTGTCCATGTCGGCGATTTGCAGCGCCGGGTCTTTCACCTTTTCCTGGACGTCGTAGCGCCAGCCGTCGCCCCGTGTTGCCGGCGCCATCGGTCGCGTCCCGAAGCCCGACATCACGTTGTGCGCGTTGCTGCGCCGATAGACCTCGGGATCGTTGAAATGAACGTGAAAGTCGATGATCGGCGATGATGGGGTGTCGGCCATGCGTATCTCCTCCGCTCGATCCGACCATAAGCCGCCGGTTCCGAAACTGCCAGCCGCGCACTCACCCGGCGAGCTTGACCTTCAGCACTTCCCACGGCGTCTGCACGCGCGTTTTGCCGTCGGCCTGGAAGCCGGGAAGGCGATGAATTTGCGATGCGGGGAAATAGAGGTAACCGTCGGGCCCGATATCCGGCTCGTTGGGAAAGCTAATGCGCGGATCGGCGACCAGCACGCGCAGCGCGCGGTCGTCCTCCATTACCAGCATCGCGTTCTCCGTGAAGGCCGAGAAATAAATCCGACCCTTGCCGTCGATGGTGAAGCCGGCACAAGGCGGAATCCGCGTCACATCTTCGATCTGCGCGCCGCGCTGCGCATCCGACAAGCTCGGGTCGAGCAGGTATTTTGTCTCGATGCGGCGCAACATCGGCCCGAACAGGCAGGTGAAATAAAGCCAGCGTCCGTCAAGGCTAAGCTCGAGCAAGTTGACATTGACGACCGAAACCTGGCCGTCGGCGCGGCGGAATTCCTTGCCGTCGATCACCGGCACGATCGAGCGGTCCGCTTGGGTTTTCGGATCGCCCCGAAGGACGAGCCGGGTCGCGCCGGTTTCCTGATCGAGCACGATGATCGCGCCGTGGCCGGATTCGGTGATGAAGGCATGCTTGCCGAGGACGCGCATGTGGCCGAGCACCGCGCCCGGCGGCGCGACGCGCTCGTCCATCGGATAGGCGCGCGCGATCTGGTTGGTGCGCAGATCGATCTTCACCACCTTGGCGCCGCCTTTCAGCCGCGGCTGGTGATTGGGCGCGGCGTCGTCGACCGCCCAGAGGAAATTATCGGCGTCGGCGCAGATCGAATGGACGTTGACGAAATGCGATGCCGGATCGAGGCCCTCGTGCCATTCGTTCCATTGATTGCCTGGGAAGGTGCGGAACGTGCCGTCCGGCAGGGCCTCGCCGAGGCTCGGCGTCGACGCGTGCATCCAGCGCGGGAAGCTGGAAAAGACGCGCCCCTGCGGCGAGACCGCGACGCCATTGAGGATCGCATGCTCGGACGCGGCAACGCGGATGAGCGGAAGCGCTTCGGCCATGATTCTCCCCTTACACGGCCAGACTATCAGTTTGACACCGCGGATCAAATCCAACCATCTTCGGATGCGTAGTGGCGAGGAAATGTCATGGAAACGCGTATCGACGAGATTGCCGACGGCATCTACCGGCTCTCGACCCTGGTGCCGGAGATCAACCCGCCGGCGGGATTCAGCTTCAACCAGTTTCTGATCCGGGCCGAAGAGCCGCTGCTGTTTCATCTCGGCCACCGCCGCATGTTTCCGCAGATTTCGGCGGCCGTGGCGAAGCTCGTGCCGCTCTCAAGCCTACGCTGGCTCGCCTGCAGCCATCTCGAGGCCGATGAATGCGGCGCGATGAACGAATGGCTCGCCGCGGCGGCTCACGCGGCGATCGCGCATTGTCCGCTCGGCGCAAACGTCTCGCTGCGCGACATGGCCGACCGACCGCCGCGCGTCGTCGGCGACAACGAAACCGTCGATCTCGGCAGCAAGCGAATGCGCTTCCTCGCGACGCCGCATCTGCCGCATGGCTGGGATGCGCAGCTTCTGTTCGAGGAAACGACCCAGACGCTGTTCTGCAGCGATCTTTTCGCGCATTCGGGCGACGGACCGGCGCTGGTCGAGAGCGACATCGTCGCGCCGGCGATCGCGGGCGAAACCCAATCGCGATCGATCAGCGTCAGCCCGACGACCGCGCCGAGCCTGCGGCGCCTCGCGGCGCTGCGCCCCAAGCGCCTCGCGCTCATGCACGGCTCATCCTATGCGGGCGATGCGGCAGGCGCGCTCGGTGCGCTCGCGGATCACTTTGCGGCCGAGTTGCGCGCCGCTGGGGAACAGTGAAGCAATGACCGATGAAACGAAGACCTTGCCGGTGTTGATCGTCGGCGCGGGGCCGGTCGGCCTGGCACTCGCGGGCGATCTCGGCTGGCGCGGGCGGCGCTGCCTCGTGATCGAGCAGTCGGACGGCTCGATCTATCAGCCGCGGATGGATTTCGTCGGCGTCAGGACGATGGAGTTCTGCCGCCGTTGGGGCATCGTCGACGCGGTCGAGCATTCGCCTTATCCGCGCGACTATCCGCAGGACAACATGTACCTGACCGCGCTCAACGGCTACGAGCTTGGCCGCGAGCGTTTCCCCGCGATGCAGGACGAAGTGCCGCCGCCGCAAAGCCCGCAGCATCGCGAGCGCTGCCCGCAGCATATGTTCGACCCGATCTTGCAAAAATTCTGCAAGTCGCTGCCGGCGGTGACGTTTCGCTATCGCACGAAGCTGTTGAGCTTCGTCCAGGACGCCGCGGGCGTTACCGCGGAAGTCGAAGATCTCGACCGCGGCACGCGTGAGACCGTTCGCGCGCAATACCTGATCGGCTGCGATGGCGCGGCAAGCGGCGTGCGCGAAGGCCTCGGCATCAAGATGCAGGGCAAGCCCGCGCTGACCTACACGACCAACATCATTTTTCGCTGCCCAAATCTCGTCTCCCTGCACGACAAAGGCAAAGGCTATCGTCACATCTTCGTCGGCCCCGAGGGAACCTGGGCGACGATCGTTGCGATCAACGGTCGCGACTGGTGGCGCATGTCGATCATCGGCAGCGAAGAAAAGCGGGTTCCCACCGAACCGGAGATCCGTGCTGCGATCCGCCGCGCCGCCGGCTTCGATTTCGACTACGAGATCCTGACCGTGCTGCCTTGGGTGCGGCGCGAGATGGTGGCCGAGAGTTTCGGCACGGGTCGTGTCTTCATCGCCGGCGATGCCGTCCATCTGATGTCGCCGACCGGCGGATTCGGCATGAATACCGGCATTCAAGACGCCGTCGATCTCTCGTGGAAGATCGATGCATTGCTTGCCGGCTGGGGCGGGCCGCATCTGCTCGACAGCTACGAGCCCGAGCGCAAGCCGGTCGGGCAGCGCAATGTCGCCGAGGCGAGCCGCAATTTGGGCCGCATGCGCTCGCCCGGCAAAAACACCGCGTTGCTCGACGATACCGAAGCGGGCGCCGCGTTGCGTCGCGAGATCGGCCGCGATTTCGCGGCGGCAATGACTCACGAATGGCACACGCTCGGCATTCATCTCGGGTATCGCTATGACGATTCGCCGGTGATCGTCCCCGACGGCACGCCGGTGCCCTCGCTCGACGCCATGACCTATACCCAGACAGCCCGGCCGGGCGCGCGCGCGCCGCATGTCTGGCTGAACGACGGAAAATCGACGCTCGATCTTTTCGGCCGCGGCTTCGTGCTGCTGCGGATCGGCAAGGATGCGCCGCCGGCCGATGCGCTGGTCGCGGCGGCGGGCGAGAGCCATTTGCCGCTGACCGTGGTGGCGCTTGACGAAGCCGAGGTCGCGAGCGCCTATGAGCGGAAACTCGTTCTCGTGCGTCCGGACGGCCATGTCGCGTGGCGCGACGACCGCTTGCCGCAGGAGCCGCTTCGGCTGATCGACCGCGTCCGCGGCGCGGCCTAGAAGGTAGGAGGAGGCGACATGAACCTAACGGGCGCGACGCCCCGGCAACTCGGCAATGCCGGCTCGCTCGACGAGCTCTATCGTGACCTCGCGACCGTCGATATGGGACCCGGCTGGAACAAGGCGACGCCCTCGCTCTATCCCGCGCCAAAGCAGAAATTCCCGGCGGCGATCTGGCATTACGCGCAGGCCAAGCCGGCGCTCGATTCCGCCGGGCGGCTGATCAACACCGAGCTGGCCGAGCGGCGCAATCTGATCCTCGCCAATACCGGCGGCGGCAGCGATTACGCCACCGCGAGCACGCTGGTTTCCGCCTATCAGATGATCATGCCGGGCGAGCACGCGCGCTCGCATCGCCACAGCCCCAATGCGCTGCGCCTCGTCGTGGATGCCGAGCCCGGCACCTATACGGTGGTCGACGGCGTGCGGCTCGAGATGATGCCGAAGGATGTGCTGCTGACGCCCAATTGGTGCTGGCACGGCCACGGCAATGACGGCAAGGCCAATGGCTATTGGATCGACTTCCTCGACGTGCCGCTGGTGCATCTGCTGGAGCCGATGTTCTTCGAGCCCTATCCCGAGGAATACGAGAAAGGCGCGCGGCCGACCGAGCCGTCGGCCCTGCATTTCCCCTGGGCCGAGACGCAACAGCGCCTTGCGGGGGCGGTGCCCGACGAAAGCGCCTGCTTCGGGACCCAGATCGAGCTCGGCAATCCTGCGCTCGATACCACCGCGCTTTTCATGATGAAGCTCGCCGCCGGCAAGGCGACCGCTCCCTATCGCACGACCGCGAACAATCTCTATTCGCCGGTCGAAGGCGAGGGCGAGACCGTCGTCGAAGGCAAGAGCTTTGCCTGGCAGCGCGGCGACGTGCTGGTGGTGCCGTCCTGGCTCAGCCATTTTCATCGCAGCGATCGCGACGCGGTGCTGTTCCGCGTGACCGACGCGCCGACCCTCTCGAAGCTTGGTTTCCTGCGCGACGAGCGCCCCTAGGAGGTTGAATTCATGTCGAAGCCGACGCTGACCTTTGCCTGCGGGCTCTACGATCGCGTCCTGCCGCTCTATACCGGCGATGTCAGGCCGACGGGGTTCGATCTCAATTTCCTCGCGATCAACAATCCGCGCGAGATCTTCGACCGCATGGGCGGCAGCCAGGAATTCGATGCCTCGGAATTCTCGAGCTCCGAATTCATCGCCGGGCTCAGCGCCGGGACGACGCCGTTCGTCGCGCTGCCGTTCTTTCCGTCGCGCGTCTTCCGCCATAGTATGATCGCGATCAACAAGCGCTCGGGCATCAAGTCGCCCAAGGACCTCGAAGGCAAGCGCGTCGGTGTGCCGCTCTACACGCAAACCGCGGCGATCTTTATCCGCGGCATGCTGCAGCACGATCACGGCGT
This sequence comes from Allostellaceae bacterium, assembly GCA_035533255.1. Taxonomy (GTDB): domain Bacteria; phylum Pseudomonadota; class Alphaproteobacteria; order ATCC43930; family CGMCC-115725; genus CAIKMD01. The sequence goes on from DATLUE010000226.1 coordinate 16,080, forward strand.
CGATCTGTCGAAGATCCATTGGGTCCAGGGCGCGCTCAACCATGTCGGCACGCATGGCAATCCCTCGGCGCCGCCGCTCTTGAAGCCGATCGATATCGAGGTCGCGCCCGGCGGTCGCTCGCTGAGCGAGCTGATCGACAAGGGCGAGATCGACGCGATCGCGGCGACCAATCTGCCGGCGTCGATGAAGCGCAACCCGGATGTGGTGCGGCTGTTCCCGAACTACCGCGAGATCGAGCGCGACTATTTCAAGCGCACCGGCATCTTCCCGATCATGCATCTCGTGACGATGCGCCGCGATACCCACGAGAAATACCCGTTCGCCGCGAGCAGCCTCTACGAGGCCCTGAAGCAGTCGCGCCAGCGTGCCTTTGGCTTGCTGCGCGAGACCGGCGCGCTGCGCTACATGCTGCCCTGGATGACCGCCGATCTCGACGAGATCGACGATGTGTTCGGCGGCGATCCGTGGCCGGATGGCATCGACGCCAATCGCAAGACGCTCCAGGCGCTCGTCACCTACATGCACGAGCAGCATATGATCGCGAAGCCGATTCCGATCGAGGATATCTTTGTCAAAACCTATGAGTCGCATTGAGGGGAATCGCGATGGCTGATGTTAAGCAGGCGTTCCGCGATTTGGTGATCGCCAACCGCATTCTTGCCCATCAGGGCGTGGTCGATGCCTATGGCCATGTCAGCATGCGCCATCCCGATAACCCCCAGCGCTTTCTGTTGTCGCGCTCGCGCAGCCCGGAGTTGGTCGCCGAGAGCGACATCATGGAGTTCACCCTCGAGGGCAAGGTCGTCGGCGACGACAAGCGGCCGCCCTATCTCGAGCGCTTCATTCATGGCAGCCTTTACGAGGCGCGGTCCGACGTTAACGCGGTGGTCCATTCCCACGCCGAGGAGACGCTGGCGTTCGGGATTACCGGCGTGCCGCTGAAGCCGGTGATCCATGTCGCCAGCTCGATCGGCCCGGAAGTGCCGGTTTGGGACATCGCCGACAAATTCGGCGATCACACCAATCTGCTGGTCACCAATGTCGATCAGGGCCGCGATCTCGCCAAGCGGATCGGCCAGGGGCGGGTGGCGCTGATGCGCGGCCACGGTTTTGCCGCTGCCGGGGCGACGGTCCAGGATGTGGTCCGGCTTTCGGTCTATTTGCCGGTCAATGCGCGGATCGTGACCACGGCGCTGCGCCTCGCGCCCCAATATAAGGCATTGGCGGCTGGCGAGATCGAGGGGCGGGGCACCTTCAACCCGCGCGCGCCCGAATCCTGGCGGGCCTGGGAGTATTGGGCCCGCCGCGCCGGCTGCAGCGATCTGCTCGGCGACATGCCGTGACCGGCGGCCCCGGCCCACGGCGGGCTGGACAGCGGGGCCGCGACCAGACATAAATCACGCCCACAAATAAGGTTCCGGGGGCGATGAAGCGCTATCGAAGGCTGACGGACCGAATCCTGGTCTGCATCGTGCTGCTGGCGTTCTGGCAGCTCGGAAGCTGGATCTTCGGCACCTATTGGCTGAGCACGCCGTGGCTCACGATCTCGCGCTTCTTCACGTCGATCTGGAGCGGCGAGATGGTGCGGCAAGCCGGCTATACGGTCGAGGAGGCCGCGCTCGGCGCGGTGATCGGTGCCGTGCCGGCGATCATTCTGCCCTTCGCGCTGCGCCGCATGCCGACGGTGATCGCGATCCTCGATCCCTTCATGATCGGCGGGTACGGCTTGCCCAAGCTGGCGCTGGCGCCGCTCTTCATCCTATGGTTCGGCATCGGCATCGAATCGAAGATCGCGGTTGTTGTCAGCATCGTCTTTTTCATCGAGTATTACGCCACGCTGTCGGGCGTGCGCGCGCTCGACACCAAGCTGGTGCAGATGGCGCAGCTCGTCGGCGCGAATGAGCGCCAGGTCGCGCGCCATGTCGTCTTTCCAGGCGCGGTGCCGAATATCTTCGCCGGACTTCGGATTGCATTGCCGATCGGCATCGCGGTGGCCGTCGTCACCGAGCTGATTTCGTCCAACCGCGGTCTCGGGTATCTCGTGCAGATGGGAGCGATGAATTTCGATATTACCGAGGTTTTTGCTGCCATTCTCGGCGCCACGGTGCTCGTCCTGGCGGTCGGCTACGCCGTCGACGGGACCGAGCGCATCTTGCTCCGCTGGCGCGCGCCGGTGGAATCGCTGCAGCAGCAAATCAGCACGACGTGATCCATGAGTGTTCCGCTCCTCGAAGTTCGCAATCTCGCCAAGCGTTTCCCCTCCCGGCAGGGTCGCGAGCCGATGCCGTGGGTGATCCGCGACCTGTCTTTCTCGGTCAGCGAGGGCGAGTTCCTCACCCTCATCGGGCCATCGGGCTCGGGCAAATCGACGTTGCTGAATATGATCGCGCAGATCGACGCCGCCACCGGCGGCGATATCCTATTCGCCGGCGACACGATCGTCGCGAGCGGGGCGAAAGTGCTGCGCCCCGGCCTCGACCGTCGCGTCGGCTATGTCACGCAAGACGATCTGCTGCTGCCCTGGCGCACGACGATCGACAATGTTCTGTTTCCGCTCGAGGTACAGGGCAGGCTCGACGACAAGGGACGCGCTCATGCCGAGACGCTCATCAAGGCGGTCGGGCTCTCGGGCTACGAGCGCTATTATCCGCACGAGCTGTCGGGCGGGATGCGCAAGCGCACCTCGCTCATCCGCACGCTGGTCTACGATCCGCCGGTTATCCTGATGGACGAGCCGTTCGCCGCGGTCGACGCGCAGACCCGCACCCAGCTCCAAGAAGATCTTCTGCGGCTCTGGGAAATGGGGCGCAAGACCATCATCTTCGTCACCCACGACATCGCCGAGGCGATCGCGCTCGGCGACCGCACCCTGGTTCTGACCAAGCAGCCGACGCGGATCGCGTCCGAGCACCACATTCCTTTTCGCCGTCCGCGCAACGTAAAGGATATTTTCGCCCTCGAAGGCTTCGCACAAGTCTATGAGAGAATAAGGGCAGAAATCCAATGACGATCGCCGAGCAAATTATCGCGGCGCCGACCGGGCCGCTCATTTCGCGAAGAATGACGATCTTGTTGGGGCGTTGCTTCTTCGCGGCGCTGCTCGTGCTCGGCTGGCAGTGGGGCGCGAACGCTTTCGGCGCGATCTTTTTTGCTCCCCCGCTCGCGGTTGTCGAGCGCCTCTATGAGATGGCGATCAGCGGCGAGATGTTTTGGGATGTTTGGCAAACCCTCAGGGTCTCGGCGATCGGTTTCGTCATCGCGGTGGTCTTGGGCCTCAGCGTGCCCTTCGCCTTGCGGCTTTCGCCGCGCATTACGGAGGCGGTCGAGCCCTACATTTTGTGGTCGCAGGGCATCCCCAAATACGCGCTCGCGCCTTGGCTCATCCTGTGGTTCGGCATCGGCGATACGCCCAAGATCGTGATCGTCGTGACGATGACGTTTTACATCATCTTCTACAACACCCTCGCGGGCATTCGGGCGGTCGACCGGCGTCTCGTCAATATGGCGCGCATCATGGGCGCGCGCGAATCGGTGGTCGCCCGCGAGGTGATCTGGAAATCGTTGCAGCCCTTCTTCTATGCCGGCTTGAAGATCGCCGCGCCGCATGCCGTCGGCGCCACGATCGTCGGCGAGTTCCTGGTCTCGACCCAGGGCATCGGCTACTACATCGAGCACGCGCGCGAGCTCTCCGATACGGTCGGCGTCTTTGCTGGCATCGTGATCGCGACGGCGGTGGTGCTCGTTATCAACGCCATCGTCGTGAAGATGGAGCGAGTTGCGCTCGCCTGGCGGCCGCTGGACCGCGACATGGGCCGTTGAGCCGCAGCACCGCTGCGCGCGACGCAACCATGAAGATCGGTGTTTTCGATCACTTCGATACCGATGGCGGGCCGCTGGCCGCGCAGTACGAGTGGCGCCTCAAGCTGATCGAGGCCTACGACCGCACCGGCATCGACATCTACCATCTCGCCGAGCACCACGCGACGCCGCTCGGCCTGGCGCCTAGCCCGAGCGTCTTCCTCTCGGCGGTCGCGCAACGGACCCGGCGCCTGCGCTTCGGACCCTTGGTCTATACGCTCTCGCTTCATCATCCGTTCCGGGTGATGGAGGAGATTTGCATGCTCGACCAGATGAGTGGCGGGCGGGTCGAGCTCGGGGTCGGTCGCGGCGTCTCGCCGCTCGAGAGCGCCTTTTACGGCGTCGATCCGAAGCAATCGCGCGACATCTATGTCGAGGTGCTCGAAATCCTTTTGAAGGCCTTTCAGACCACGTCGCTCGATCACGACGGCAAGCTCTATCGCTTCAAGGCGACGCCGATTGTCATCGCGCCGTTGCAGCGACCGCATCCGCCGCTGTGGTACGGCGCGGTCGGTCCCGAGGGCGTCGATTGGCCGGCCCAGCACGCGATGAATATCGGCACCAATGCGCTGACGCCAGCGGTGCGGGCAATCACCGACCGCTATCGCGCGCAGTGGCGGGCGGCGGGACGCGATCTCGCCGATCTGCCGCTGATCGGCATGAGCCGCCACGTCGTCATTGGCGAAAGCGATGCCGAGGCGCTGGCGACCGCGCGCCGGGCCTATGCGCGCTGGTACGAGAGCTTCACCTATCTGTGGCGCCTACACGGCATGGCCCCGATCTCGGCGGCCTATCCCGAGAGTGTCGAGCAATCGATGGAAATCGGCATGAGCTTCGTCGGCGCGCCGACGACCGTGCGCGCCAAGCTGAACGACGCGATCGCGGCGACCGGGGTCAATTATCTGATGCTGCGCTTCGCCTTCGGCGACATGACCCTCGCCGAGGCGCTGCGCTCGGTCGAGCTGTTCGCCAGCGATGTCCGGCCGGGACTCGTCCTTTCCGGGTGAAGCCTATTTCACGTATTTATCCGTGAACAGCTTGCTGTAGTCGGACAGCTTCTCGTCCGGCTTCATCAGCCCCGCTTGAATGTTGTAGTTGTCGGTATTCTCGACGCCCTTCTCGGTGGGCATCGGCGGGCTTGGGGTCATTCTCAATTCGGTCACGAACGAGGCATGAAAGACTTTCGGGTCGAGGGTCGGGAAGCGCTTTTTCAACAGCGCCTCCGCTTCGTCCGGATGCGCATGCATCCAAGCGGAGGTCTCGACGAAGGTTTGCCCGACCCCTTCGCACAGTTTCGGCCGCTTCTCGCAAGTCTGCGGCCGCGCCGCGACCACGGTATTGGTGAACGGATCGAGGCCGACCGTGTCGCCGTCGGGACCGCTCGCCACCATGACCGCGGTGCCCTCGAGGACCGGCTCCAAGGTCCAGGGCAGCGACATGGCAAAGCCGTCGATTCGCTTGGCGGCAAAAGCCGCGATCATCGCCGGCGGCTCCATCGGCGCGATATGGATATCGTCATGAGTGAAGCCGGCGTTCTTGGCGAGCAGCCCGAGATAGGCATCGATGATCGAGTTCACCGAATCGACGGCGATGGTCCGGCCTTTCAGAACCGCGGCACGCTTGGCAAGCGACGCTTTCGGGTCGAAGCCGGCCGCCGTGGCGATGTCCTTGCGGATGACGGCCTGGACGACGATGCGATCGGTCAGTTCGACGATCGCAAGCAGCGGCTGTCCGCGCGCCGCCGCGCGCGTCAGCGAGACGCCCGAGGGCTGGGCGAAATCGACGCTGCCCGCGATCACGGCATTGATGGCGCCGAGGCCGTTGATCTGCGTCGTCTTCATCGCCACGCCGTGCTTTTCGTAGAACTTCATATCCTCGGCGACGAATTCCATCATAAAGCCGAGGCTGGTGACGGGAATGGCCATCGTCGAGGGAATGAGATCGGTTTGTTGGGCGCGCGCCGGCGCTATCGCGGCGGCGGCGGGCAATAAAGCTGCAAGCGCGAGGGCAGCACGGCGCAGTGTGATCGTCATCGGTTCTTGCCTCGTTTCGGGTCTTTGTCGGTGAAATCTTGGTTTCGGGGAAAGCGGGAAATCATATGGGGCAAGCCGACCCGCGCCAAGGTCAAAGCGGCTCTGCGGCGATGTTTCTTGACCGCGGCGGCGAATAGCCCGAAGAGGATCGCGGTCTGCCATTCGGAGCCGCCTTGGGATTGATCCTCGTCCTCTGCTTCGCCGCGTTTGCGGGGTCGATTTCCTACCGATCCTTCGATCCGATCATCACCCTGGTGGCAGGCGATTTCGGCGTCAGCGTGCGCCACGCGGCGCTGCTCGTCTCCGCCTATGGCCTGCCTTACGCGGCGATGCAGCCGGTGCTGGGGCCGATCGGCGACGCCTACAGCAAGGCGCGGCTCATCAAGATCTGCCTTGCGATCCTCACCGTCTCGGTTGCGCTGGCGTCGGTTGCGCCGGATTACGCGACCCTGATGGTCTCGCGCGTTATCGCCGGCGTGGTCTCGGGCGGCATCTTTCCGGTCGGGTTGGCATTGATCGGCGACCGCACGGCGCTGGCCGAGCGCCAGGTCGCGGCGAGCCGCTTCCTGATCGCGTCGATCCTCGGCCAGATGTTCGGCGCAACGGTCTCGGGCGTGATCGCCGCCTATTTCGGCTGGCGTGCCGTCTTCGCGGTGGTGACGGCGATATCGATTGTCTCTTGCGCCTTCGTGTTCCGCTACCTCGACAGTAAATCCGACACTGCGCGGCGCATCACCCTCGCGGGTGCGATCGACGGCTACCGCGCGGTACTGTCAAATCGCAGTTCCTACATCGTCTTCGCCGCGGTCTTCGGCGAAGGGATGTGCTTTTTTTGCGTCTTCCCGTTCGTCGGCGCGATGCTGATCGAGCGCGGCTCGGGCGGCCCGATCGCGGCCGGCATCGCACTCGCGGGCTTTGCGGTCGGCGGCGTGATCTACGGCTCGGTCGTGCGCTACATGATCAGCGGGCTGGGCCAGTGGAACATGATGCGAGCCGGCGGCCTAATGGCCGGCTTGTCCTATCTCGCGATCGCGGTGCCGATGGGACCGATCGGCGTCGCGCTGTTCTTCATGATCGCGGGTTTCGGCTTCTACATGATGCACAACACGCTGCAGACCCAGGCGACTGAGCTGGCGCCGCGCGCCCGCGGCTCGACCTTCGCCTTGTTCTCGGCGGCATTGTTTCTGGGTCAAGGGATCGGCCCGATCTTTGCCGGCGTCACCTCGAATATCATGGGATTTCAAGCACTTTTCGTGCTGACCGGAGTCTTGGTGGGAGCGCTCGGCCTGGTCGCCGCGCCGCTTTTGAAGCGCTGGATTTAAGGAATAAATAACCATATCCGCGCGACCATCCGCGGATGCTCATCGATCCACGCGCATTTGCCCGTCTTCGCGTCAACGACCCGCTACGGCTGTTGACGGCGCCGTTGGAATGGTTGCTTGCCTGTGGCGGCGATACGCGACTCAATCTCGACCCGGCGACCCAACTCAATGGTTACGGCTGCCGACCGTTTCCGCGGCCCGAAGCGTTCACGTTCGCGTCTTCGACCGCGACATCGATTTCGAGCCGCGCCTACGCGGCGGTCGCCGGCCTGCGGCAATCGCTGCTGCGCGAGGCCCGTCACGCCGGCATCGAGAGCGCGGTCGATATCCAGGCTGAGCGGCTGCGCGACGAGCTAAAGCAAGCGCTCGGCCTCGATGACAGCGGTTGCGAGGTCGTGTTCTCGCCTTCGGGAACCGATTCACAGCTTCATGCGCTGTTCGTCGCGCGCGCGCTTCTCGGGACACCGCTCGTCAGCATGATCGCCGCCGGCGACGAAACCGGCAGCGGTGCCGCGTTCGCGACCCGCGGCCGGCATTTCAATGCGATCACGGCACAGGGCGTCGCCGTCGCCAAAGGCGATCCGATCCGCGGTTTGGCCGAAGGTATCGCCGGCATCATGGTGCCGCTGCGCGACGAATCCGGCCAATTAAGGCCGGGCGAGGAGGTCGACGGCGATATCGCGCATGGCGTGGCGCGCTCGGTCGCGGCCGGCAAGCGTGTCCTGCTCTTCGCGATGGACAGCTCGAAATTCGGCCTGCGCTCGCCGAGCCTCGATTGCCTGCGCTGGATCGCCGATGCCTCGGGCGGCGACGTTCAGATCGTGATCGATGCGTGCCAGGCTCGCCTCGGCCGCCGCCGCTTGCGCTGGTATCTCGATCAAGGCTTCCTGGTGCTGGTCACCGGGTCGAAATTCTTCACCGGGGCGCCTTTCAGCGGCGCCTTGTTGGTGCCGTCCGGCCTCGCCGCACGCTGCGCGTCGCTTGCCGATGCGCCCGACGGGCTTGGCGCCTATAGCGGACGAAGCGATTGGCCGGCGCATTTTGCCGGCATCCGGGCCGCGCTTCCGGTGCAGATCAATATCGGGACATTGCTGCGTTGGGCCTCGGCGATCGAGGAAATGCGCGATTATTTCGCCGTGCCCGATGCGTTTCGCGCGCTCGCGCTGGCGCAATTTGCCGAGATCGTGCCGCAGCTTATCGCCGCGGAGCCCTGCCTTGAGCCGATCGCGCTTCCGACCGACGTGACCGAAACCCTCGACGACGAGGAATTCGCGGCGCGCACGATCTTTCCGTTCTTCATCCGCCGCAAGGGCGCTTTGCTGTCGCACGCGCAGGCGGGCGCGCTCTACCGCGCGCTCAACGAGGATGTGGTGTCGCTCTTGCCGGCCACGCTGCCGCCGATGCTGCGCCTCCTTGCCGCGCGGCGCTGCCATATCGGCCAGCCGGTTGCCGTGCCCGACGGCAAGGGCGGTTCCGTCGGTGCGCTGCGCATCAGCGCCGGCGCGCGGGTGGTGTCCGAATCCTGGCGCGATGACATGCTGGCGGCGCGCGAGAACCTCCATGTCGAGTTCGACCAGGTTCGCGCCGTCATCGAGAAGCTTGCCTTGCTGGCTCGTTATTTCGATACGATCGAGCCGGCCTACGCCGCCGGAATTATCCCCACGCATTACCGAGTGAGCGCCGCATGAGCACCTTGATATGGCAACAGCCGGCGGACATGCCGCTCGGCATCGCGACCTTGTCGAAACTGGCCTTCGAGGGAATCGACCTCGCCCCGCTGCACAGCCAATTGCTCGACAAATACATCTTCGAGCCCGACAACGCCGCGGCGCTGATGGACCTCTCGACCATCGAGCAGCTTTTCGGCAACGAGGCTGACGGCATCGCGCGCCAGAGCGAAGCGCTGCGTTGCCGTCAAATCTATCGCTCGCCCTGCGCCGACGAAACGCCGGGGTTGCGGCTTCTAGCCTTCGCGGCGCCCGGCGATGTCGGCAACAACACGCCGCTCGAATTCCTGCTCGAAGGATCGGGTGTCGCGCTGACGACGCTCTACGTCGTTCCCGGCATGGAATTGCCGCCGGACATCCCCCCGCACGATGTCGCCATTGTCGCCGCTTGCGAGAGCGATGCCAATCGTCCCGTCCTGACCGAGATCGCGCGCCTCCTGTCGTCCTGGCCCAAGCCGGTGCTCAATCATCCCGATCGGATCGCCCAACTGGCGCGCGAGCGGCTCCACGGGCTGGCGAAGCCGGTGACCGGAATCGCGATGCCGGCGACCGTGCGCATCGATCGCACTACGCTTAGCGAGATCGCCGCCGGACGCGCCGCGCTGCAAGCGTATCTGCCCGACGGCGCGTTTCCGCTGATCGCGCGCCCGCTCGGCTCGCATGCCGGGCGCGGCCTGCAAAAGATCGACGACTCTGAAGCGTTGGCGCGCTATCTCGCCGAGCGGCCGGAGCGTGGATTCCATATCTCGTCCTTCGTCGATTACCGCAGCCCGGACGGTCTCTACCGTAAATATCGCATCGTCTTCATCGGCGGTCGGCCCTACGCCTGCCACATGGCGATCGCCGATCAGTGGATGATCTATTATCTCAACGCCGGCATGGCCGAGAGCGCCGCGAAAAAGATCGAGGAGGAGCGGTTCATGACCGCCTTCGATCAGGAATTCGCGCGCCGTCATCGCTCGGCGCTGACGGGCTTGGCCGAGCGCGTCGGCCTCGACTATTTCGGCATCGATTGCGCCCAGACCGGCGACGGCAAGCTCTTGCTCTTTGAGGCCGATGTCGCGATGATCGTGCATCTGATGGATTCGCCTGCCGTATTCCCGTACAAAGTCCCGCACATGCGCAAGCTATTTGCCGATTTCTGCGCGCTGCTGAAGGATCGCGCGGCGCGCCCGCAAGCCGAGAGGATGGATTCGGTGGCATGACCGATGCGGGCCGACCGAAGGATGGCCCGACGCTTGATCCCGACGATTGGAGCGAGTTGCGTGCGCTCGGCCACCGCATGCTCGACGACATGCTCGACGATCTGGCGCGGCTGCGCGAGCGGCCGGTCTGGAGGCGCGTGCCCGATGCGATAAGGACCAGCTTCCGCGAGGCTTTGCCGACCGCGCCCACCGCGCTCGACGCGGTCTATCGCGATTTTCAGGAACGCATTCTGCCCTATTCGAGCGGCAATACCCATCCGCGCTTCATGGGCTGGGTGCAGGGCGGCGGCAGCGCCGTCGGCATGTTGGCCGAGATGCTGGCCGCCGCCATGAATTCGAATTGCGGTGGCCGCGATCATGGCGCCATCGAGGTCGAGCGCCAGGTCACGCATTGGGTGCGGCAAATTTTTGGCTTTCCCGAAACCGCCAGCGGGATTTTCGTCACCGGCACCTCGATCGCGAATTTCATCGCCTTGGTCGTCGCGCGCACCGCGCTTTTCGGTGCGTCCTCGCCGGACCGAGGCATTGCTGCGTCGGGCGAGGCGCTCACCGCCTATGTCTCGACCGCGGCGCATGGCTGCATCCGCCAGTCGATGGAGCTTGCCGGCTTGGGTAGCGGCGCTTTGCGGCTGATCCCGACCGACAGCGCTCATCGCATCGACCTCGCTGCGTTGCGCACGGCGGTCGCGGCGGATCGCGCTGCCGGTGCGACGCCGTTCTTTCTCGTCGGCAATGCCGGCACGGTCGATGTCGGGGCGATCGACGATCTCGACGGGCTGGCGACGCTGGCGCGGGAGGAACAGCTTTGGTTCCACATCGATGGCGCGCTGGGCGCGCTGGCGATGCTCTCGCCCGAGCTCAAGTCGCGCTTTGCCGGCCTCGAGCGCGCGGATTCGATTGCCTTCGACTTCCACAAATGGGGCCAGATTCCCTACGATGCCGGCTTCATCCTGGTACGCGACGGCGAGCGCCATCGCGCGGCTTTCGCGTCTCCCGCGGCGTATTTGCGGCGCGAGGCGAGGGGGCTGGCCGGGGGCTCGCCGTGGCCGTGCGATTTCGGACCCGACCTTTCGCGCGGCTTCCGCGCCCTCAAGACCTGGTTCGCGCTCAAAACCTATGGCACCGACCGGATCGGCGCCGAGATCGCGCGAAGCTGCACCCTGGCGCGCTACCTTGCGGAGCGCATCGCATCCGCGCCGCGGCTGGAATTGCTCGCACCGGTCGGGCTCAACATCGTCTGCTTCCGCTACCGCGGCGCCGATCCCGACGCGCTCAACGCCGCCATCGTTGCCGAGCTGCATGAGCGCGGGATCGCCGCGCCCTCCACGACGACGGTCGACGGCAAGCTCGCGATCCGCGCCTGTCTCATCAACCACCGCACCCAGCCTCGCGATATCGATGCCCTGGTCGCGGGGGTGCTGGAGCTGGGCGCCGCGTTGAATCACGATTGAGCGAGGATGAATTTTCGGAAGTAATTAATAAAAAATTGCCGAAAATACTGGGCGATATTATTTGAGTATTGTGAAAAACTCGACTAGATACCATGCATTCTTCCTCGATGGCGAGGCGATGCGCAATATCATCACTGTCCTTCGATCCGATTCGGGTGGCGCGAGCGCGGTCGAAGACGGCATCGCGCTCGGCATCGCCGGGATCGTGATTTTCTCCGCCTGGCCATACCTTGGCGGGTCGGTCCTCGGGCTTTTTCATGCCGTCGGGCAGCTCTTCGGTTCGAGGTAGCTTTTCCCGCCGGGAAATTGCAAATTTCGGTCAGCCCCGCTGACGTACTTCTTGACTCGCTCCACCAGTGTCACGATGCTGTTGTGGGGAGCCGCGCGCGAATAGCGGCATGGCCGTGCGCGGCGAGGGGCGAGAAAGGGGCTGGACGAGGGATGCAGGCGAGGCAGGGACTCTACGACCCTCGCTACGAGCATGATGCCTGTGGCGTCGGTTTCATTGCGAACATCAAAAATCGCAAGAGCCACGCTATTCTGGCGCAAGGCATCGAGATTCTGCACAACCTCGCCCATCGCGGGGCGGTGAGCGCCGACCCGTTGGCGGGCGACGGTGCCGGTATCCTGATCCAGCTTCCCGACCGTCTGTTCCGCAGCGAGGCGGAGCGCCTCGGCTTCTCGCTTCCGGAGCCGGGAGCCTATGGCGTCGGAATGGTGTTCCTGCCGCGCTCCGCCGAAACCCGGCGCGCCTGCGAGGCGGTCATTGCCCATTTCGTCGCCGCCGAGGGCCAGACCCTGCTGGGCTGGCGCGACGTACCGGTCGACCCGTCGGTGCTGGGCGACAGCATCCGCCCGAACGCGCCGGTGATTCGGCAATGCTTCATCGCGCGCGGCGCGAATTGCGTCGATGCCGATGCGCTCGAGCGCAAGCTGTTCGTGATCCGCAAGCAGGCACACAAGGAGCTGCGCGCGCGCGGCTTGCCCGATAGCGGCAATTTCTACATCGCCAGCCTGTCGACGCGGACGATCATCTACAAGGGCATGGTGATCTGCGAGCGGCTGGCGGCGTTTTACAAAGATCTCGAGGACGAGCGCGCGGAATCGGCGCTGGCGCTGGTCCATGCGCGGTTCTCGACCAACACTTTCCCGTCCTGGGAGCTGGCGCATCCCTTCCGCTACCTCGCGCATAACGGCGAGATCAACACGCTGCGCGGCAACATCAACTGGATGATGGCGCGGCGCCACTCGATGACCTCGAAGCTACTGGGCGCCGATCTCGACAAGCTGTGGCCGCTGATCGGCGACGGCAATTCCGATTCGGCGACACTCGACAACTGCCTCGAGCTGCTGGTGGCCGGCGGCTACCCGCTGCCGCATGCGCTGATGATGATGGTCCCCGAAGCGTGGTCGGAAAACCCGCTGATGGATCCCGACCGCCGGGCGTTTTACGAATATCACGCCGCGTTGATGGAGCCGTGGGACGGGCCGGCGGCGCTGGCCTTCACCGATGGCCGGCAGATCGGCGCGACCCTCGACCGCAACGGCTTGCGGCCGGCGCGCTTCTTCGTCACCGACGACGATCATGTCGTGATGGCGTCGGAAGCGGGCGTGCTCGACGTGCCGGAAGAGCGCATCGTGCGCAAGTGGCGGCTCGAGCCGGGCAAGATGCTGCTGATCGATCTCGAGCGCCAGCGCATCATCGACGACGACGAACTCAAGGCCGAGATCGCGACCGCCAAGCCCTATCAGCAATGGCTCGACCAGACGCAGATCAAGATCGAGAGCCTGCCGGACGAGATCGCGCCGATGGCGCCGCCGCGCGCCGTGCTGCTCGATCGCCAACAGGCCTTCGGCTACACCCAGGAGGACATCAGCTTCTTCCTGAAGCCGATCGCGCTCTCGGGCGAGGATACGGTCGGCTCGATGGGGCGCGACACGCCGCTGGCGGTGCTGTCCAGCCGACCGAAGCTGCTGTTCGATTATTTCCAGCAGCGCTTTGCGCAGGTGACCAACCCGCCGATCGATTCGATCCGCGAATCGCTGGTGATGTCGCTGGTCTCGCTGGTCGGGCCGCGGCCGAACCTGCTCGATCTCGAAACCGGCGGCAAGCATATCCGGCTCGAGCTGCACAAGCCGATCCTCACCAACGTCGATCTCGAAAAGATCCGGCGCATCGAAGACAATACCGGCGGCACCTTCCGCACCTCGACGATCTCGATCTGCTATCCGGCGGCCGACGGTGCGCGCGGCATGCGGGCGGCGCTCGATGCGATCTGCACCAACGCGGAACAGGCGGTTCGGGGCGGGCACAACATCATCGTGCTGTCGGACCGGCTGGTTGCGCCCAATCGGATCGCGATTCCCGCGCTGTTGGCGGTCGCCGCGGTACATCATCACCTGATCCGTGGCGGCTTGCGCACCGAGGTCGGGCTGGTCGTCGAAACCGGCGAGGCGCGCCAGCTTCATGATTTCTGCCTCTTGGCGGGCTATGGCGCCGAGGCGATCAATCCCTACCTCGCCTTCGATACGCTCTCGGCGTTGCGTCACGAGTTCGACAAGGAGCTGAGCGAGGCCGAGGCGCACGAGGCCTATATCAAGGCGATCGCCAAGGGCGTCCTGAAAGTGATGTCCAAGATGGGCATCTGCACGTTCCAATCCTATTGCGGCGCGCAGATTTTCGACGCGATCGGTCTCGGCGCCGATTTCCTCGACCGGTATTTTACCGGCACGGTTTCGGCGATCGGCGGTGTCGGGCTCGACGAGATCGCGGACGAGACCATGCGCCGGCATCGCCTGGCGTTCGGCGATGCGCCCAACTACCGCGATGCGCTCGATCCCGGCGGCGACTTTGCGTTCCGTGTCCACGGCGAGGCGCATGCCTGGAACGCGGATACGGTTTCCTTGCTGCAGCATGCGGTGCGCGGCAACAACTACCGCAAGTTCAAGGAATACACGCGGCTGGTCGGCGAGCAGGAAAAAGCGCTGATCTCGCTGCGCGGCCTCTTGGATTTCGATTATCCGGCGGACCCGGTTCTACTTGCCGAGGTCGAGCCGGCGCGCGAGATCGTCAAGCGCTTCGCGACCGGCGCGATGTCGTTCGGCTCGATCTCGTGGGAGGCGCATACCACCCTCGCCATCGCCATGAACCGGATCGGCGGCCGCTCGAATACCGGCGAGGGCGGCGAGGACCCGCAACGCTACAAGCCGCTGCCCAACGGCGATTCGATGCGCTCGGCGATCAAGCAGGTGGCAAGCGGCCGCTTCGGCGTCAACATCGAATATCTCGTCAACGCGACCGATCTGCAGATCAAGATGGCGCAGGGCGCGAAGCCCGGCGAGGGCGGCCAGCTTCCCGGCCACAAAGTCGACGATTGGATCGCGCGCACGCGCTATTCGGTGCCCGGCGTCGGGTTGATCTCGCCGCCGCCGCATCACGACATCTATTCGATCGAGGACCTGGCGCAGCTCATCCACGACCTGAAGAACGCGAACCGCGAGGCGCGGGTCAGCGTGAAGCTGGTCTCGGAGCTCGGCGTCGGCACGATCGCGGCCGGCGTGTGCAAGGCCTATGCGGATCATGTCACGATCTCGGGCCATGAGGGCGGCACCGGCGCGTCGCCGCTCAGCTCGATCCATCATGCCGGCGAGCCTTGGGAAGTCGGTCTCGCCGAGACGCATCAAACCTTGGTGCTGAACGGGCTGCGCGGCCGCATTGCCGTGCAGGTCGATGGCGGCATCCGCTCGGGCCGCGAGGTGGTAATCGGCGCGCTGCTGGGCGCCGACGAATTCGGCGTCGCCACGGCCGCTCTGATCGCCGCGGGCTGCGTGATGATGCGCAAATGCCATCTCAACACTTGCCCGGTCGGCGTCGCGACCCAGGACCCCGAATTGCGTCGGCGCTTCAATGGCACGCCCGAAGATGTGGTCACGCTCTTCATGTTCCTTGCCGAGGAAGTGCGCGAGCTGATGGCGAAGCTCGGTTTCCGTAATTTCGACGAGATGATTGGCCGGACCGACAAGCTGAAGCAGCGGACCGACGTCGATCATCCCAAGGCGCGCCATATCGATCTTGCGCGCATCCTTCATCGCCCCGACGTGCCGGCCGGCACCAAGATGCATCAGTGCGAGACGCAGGATCACCGCCTCGGACGGGCGCTCGATCACCAGCTTATCGCCGCGTGCAGGCCCGCGATCGAGAAGGGCGAGATGGTCGTGGTCGACTTGCCGATCCGCAATGTCAACCGCACCGTCGGCGCGATGCTGTCGAGCGAGATCGCGCGACGCTATGGCGATCGCGGGTTGGCCGACGGCACGATCCGCGCCCGCTTCGTCGGCACCGCCGGGCAAAGCTTTGGCGCGTTCTTGGCGCGCGGGGTGACGTTCGAGATCGAAGGCGCCGCCAACGATTATGTCGGCAAGGGTTTGTCCGGCGGGCGGCTGATCGTCTATCCGCCGCACGCCAGCAAGATCGAGCGCGACAAGGCGATCATCGTCGGCAATACCGTGCTGTACGGCGCGATCGCCGGCGAATGCTATTTCAGCGGCGTCGCCGGCGAGCGCTTTGCGGTGCGCAATTCGGGTGCGGTCGCCGTGGTCGAAGGCGCGGGCGCGCATTGCTGCGAATACATGACCGGCGGCATCGTCGTGGTGCTCGGCGAGACCGGCACGAACTTCGCCGCCGGCATGAGCGGCGGCATCGCCTTCGTGCTCGACGAAAGCGGCAAGTTCCCGCAGCGCTGCAATCTCGCGATGGTCGATCTCGAGCCCCTGGCGGACCAGGACGAGCACATCGAGACGCTCGAGCATCGCGGCGGCGATCTCGAGATGCATGGGCTGGTCGATGTCGTGCACAGCCTCACGCAAAGCGATGCGAAGCTGCTGCACGGCCTGGTCGCGCGCCATGCCGGCTTCACGCAGAGCCCGAAGGCGAAGACGATTCTGGCAGATTGGGAGCGCTATCGCTCGCGTTTCGTCAAGGTGATGCCGATCGAATACCGGCGCGCGTTGCTGCAAATTCAAGCGCGCACCCGCGCGGCCGAACGCCCGGAGGTCAGCGTGGCGGTCGGGGCGGCGGAATAAGCATGGGAAAGCCCACCGGCTTTCTTGAGTATCAGCGTCGCGACCGGTCATACGAACCGGTCGACGAGCGGCTCAAGCATTATCGCGAGTTCGTCCGACCGCTGTCCGAGGACGAGCTGCGGCGCCAAGGCGGGCGCTGCATGGATTGCGGCACGCCCTATTGTCACACCGGCTGCCCGGTCAACAACCTCATTCCGGATTGGAACGAGCTGATCTATCGCGAGGATCCCCGCACCGCGCTGGCGGTGCTGCATCGGACGAACAATTTCCCGGATGTGACAGGGCGCATCTGCCCGGCGCCCTGCGAGGCATCCTGCACCCTCAACCTCATCGAAGACCCGGTGACGATCAAGACGATCGAGCATGCCATCGTCGAGCGCGGCTGGGCCGAAGGCTGGGTCGAGCCGGTGGTTGCGTCGCGCCGTACCGGCAAGCGCGCGGCGGTGATCGGCTCGGGACCCGCGGGCCTCGCTTGCGCGCAGCAATTGGCGCGCGCCGGCCACGACGTCGCGGTGTTCGAGCGGAATGCCCGCATCGGCGGCTTGCTGCGTTATGGGATTCCCGACTTCAAGCTCGAGAAGAGCGTCATCGACCGCCGCATCGCGCAGATGCGTGCAGAGGGTGTCGAGTTTCATCCCAACAGCAACATCGGCGTGACGCGGCCGGTCGGCGACCTGATGGCGCGTTTCGACGCGGTCGTGTTTGCGATCGGCTCGGAGGTGCCGCGCGATCTGCCGGTGCCCGGCCGCGAGTTGGCCGGCATCCATTTCGCGATGGATTTCCTCGCCCAGCAGAACCGCCGCGTCGGCGGCGAAAAGCTTGCCGCTCCCGACATCCTCGCGACCGGCAAGCATGTGCTGGTAATCGGCGGCGGCGACACCGGCTCCGACTGCATCGGCACCTCGAACCGTCACGGCGCCAAATCGGTGACCCAGATCGAGATTCTTTCGATGCCGCCCGAGCATGAGGACAAGCTGCTGACCTGGCCCGACTGGCCGATGAAGCTCAGGACGTCGAGCTCGCAGGAAGAAGGGATCAAGCGCGACTGGTCGGTTTCGACCAAGATGTTCACAGGCAAGGACGGCCACGTCACCGGGCTCAGCTCGGCGCGCGTCGAATGGCGCACCAGCAATGACGGTCGGCCGCTAATGGAAGAGGTCCCGGACAGCGATTTCGAGATCAAGGCCGATCTCGTGCTGCTGGCGATGGGCTTCGTCCATCCGGTGAAGCAGGGCGCCGTCGCCGAAACCGGCCTTGCGCTCGATGCGCGCGGCAATCTCAAGGCGGACACCGAAAATTATCGCGGGTCGGTCGACAAGGTGTTCTGCTGCGGCGACGCGCGCCGCGGCCAATCGCTGGTCGTATGGGCGATCCGCGAAGGCCGCCAATGCGCGCGCGCGGTCGACGAGTACCTGACCGGAAGCTCGGACCTGCCGCGCTGAGCGATCCTCGCTTCTTGCAACCGAGCCATGAGCGGCTTGCCTTCGCCGGGATGAGCGTCTAAAGCACGCGAATGACGCGCAGAATCTTGGGTTGCAGCCTTGCCGTGCTGCTCTCGGCCTGCGGCGGCAATCCTCCCGCCACGCCGCCTTCGACGCCCACGTCCGCCCGCTACACGGCGGCCGGCGTGCTGGCGATACCGTCGGTCGGCAGTGCCGGCGCCGATCAGCATTTTGCGATCGGCAAAGAGGTCTCGGGCGAATGGTGGGGGCTTTTCCAATCGCCCGCGCTCGACGGCGTGCTGCGTCAGGCGGTGGCCGGGAACCGCAGTCTCGCGGTCGCCCATGCCAGCCTGGCCGCCGCGCATGATGCCGTGATGGTAGCCGCGGGCGGGCTCTATCCGCATGTCGATTTCGCTGCCAGCGCCGCGCGCCAGCGCAACAATTTCAAAGCGGTCGGCCTGACCGGCTTTCCCCCCAAGGAATACAACGTCTATTCCTTCGGTCCGACGGTCTCCTATACCTTCAGCCCGGCCGGACTCGTTCCCAAGCAAGTGGAGCGGCAGCAGGCGCTCGAAGATGTCCAGAACTTCGAGCTGAAAGCCGCCTACCTCACGCTCACCGGCAGTGCGGTGACCGAGATCGTCACCATCGCGTCGCTGACCGCTCAGATCCAGGCGGTCGACGATATCCAGGCCGACGATCGGCATAATCTTCAACTCGTTCAAGACGAGGTGAAAGCCGGCGTTGGCACCGACCTCGATATCGAGACCGCGAACAGCCAGCTCGCCAGCGACGGCACCTTGCTGCCGCCGCTGCGCCAGCAGCTCAGTGTCGCGCGGCACGCGCTCGCGGTGCTGGTCGGAAAGCCGCCGGGGAGCTGGACGCCGCCGGATTTCACGCTCGATCAACTGACCCTGCCGACCGAGCTGCCGGTGAGCCTACCCTCGGCGCTGGCGCATCAGCGGCCGGACATCCTCGAAGCGGAGGCGCAGCTCCATGCCGCGTCGGCGGCGGTCGGGGTCGCCAATGCGCAGCTTTATCCGCAATTAACGCTCAGCGCGGATGTCATGCAGCAATTCCTGAGGCCCGATGCGATTTTCGATCCCTTGAGCAATATCTGGAGCGTCGGGATGAATCTCGCCGCGCCGATCTTCCACGGCGGCTCGCTGCAGGCCCAGAAGCGCGAGGCCGAAGACACCTATCAAGCGGAGGTCGCTACCTACGAGCAGACCGTGCTCGGCGCGTTCGGCCAGGTTGCGGATATTCTCGACGGGCTGGCGCATGACGCAGAGCAGCTTGCGGCCGAGCAGACCGCCTATCAATCCGCCGACGCAAGCGTGCGACTGACGCGGACGAGCTATTCGCTCGGCAATGCCAGCTTGTTGCAGGTGGTCGACGCGCAGCGACAGGTTCAGCAGGCGCGGCTCGGCTTGGCGCGCGCACAGGCGCAGCGCTATCTCGATTCGGCACAGCTCTTCGTGGCGTTGGGCGGCGGCTGGTGGAACCAAACGCCTCGCGCGGCGCCGGCGAACCCGTCCCGTTAAACCTTCATCGGGTCGGTGCGGGTCATCATCGGCTCGCGCGGCGCCGGGTCGGCCATGCGCTGCAGGCCGTGGGGTCCCGCGATGTCGGCGTGGTCGGCGATCGCATCATTAAAAAAAAGGAACGGCGCACCCGGCATGTGCGTTCGGGTCATGCGCCAGTTGTGCTCGCGTTGCAGTACGCGCTTCGCGGCGCGAATGAGAGAAACGCGATGCTTCTTTTCGATCTTCGGCGTGCCGGCATAGACATGGGTACAAAGATACTCGGTGGTGAACACCCGAGTTGGTTCGGCGTCGAATGCCGCCTTGATGGCGCGCTCGACGCGCCCTGGGCCACGGCTCATATTTCCTCTCCTGTCGTCAGAGACAAGCTGAGAGGGGTAGAGCAAGACCGAGGCCATTCGCGGTATATTGCGTTAACTCAATGGCTTAGCCGTCAGAGCCGATCTCGTGGTATGGTTTACTGTAAGGCTTGGCGACGCCTGCCGCCGGGGAGGATGGGCGACGAACCGGCCTATAAAGGCCAGATTGCTCGGCCCTTCCCTTCCAGCCACTCACTTCCGGCGGTACAGCGATGAGAGACGTCCGCATCACCCCATTGCCGGCCGGCATGCAATCGTGGCGGCGCGCCGCATGGATCGCGCTCGCGGTTCTTCTGGCGCTGGCGGCAGCCTGGTGGCTTTACCATCGCGCGACCGGCCAAACCGCGAGTAGTCGGAGCTTCGCCAACGCGCCTTTGCCGGTGGTCGCCGCGCCGGTCAGCACCGGCGATATCAACATCGTCTACGGCGCGCTGGGCACCGTCACGCCGCTCGCGACCGTCACCGTGCGCAGCCAGATCAGCGGCCGGATCACCGAGATCGTCTTCAAGGAAGGCCAAATGGTGAAGCAGGGCGATCTGCTCGCGATCGTCGATCCGCGCCCGTACGAATTGCAACTCGAGCAGACCGAGGGAACGCAAGCCAAGGATCAGGCGCTGCTGAAGCAGGCGCAAACCGATCTCGCGCGTTACCAGATACTCGCCAAACAGGATTCGATCGCGGGGCAAACCGTCGGCGACCAGGCGCAACTCGTGAACCAATATCTCGGGCAGGTCAAAGTCGATCAGGCCGCCGTCGACAATGCCAAGCTTAATCTCGCTTATTGCCACATCGCGGCGCCGATCAGCGGCCGGTCCGGTCTGCGTCAGGTTGATGTCGGCAATTATGTGACCGCCAACGACACCACCGGCCTCGTCGTCCTGACCCAGTTGCAGCCGATCACCGTGATCTTCAGCCTGCCCGAGGACGATTTGCCGACGATCATGAAGCGGCTGTCCGCCGGGGCGACGCTTCAAGCGGTCGCCTATGACCGGAGCGACACGACCAAGCTGGCGACCGGCACGCTTGCCGCCGTCGACAGCCAGATCGACACCACCACCGGCACGGTCAAGATGCGCGCGCAATTCGACAATCAAGACGGCGCGTTGTTTCCCAACCAATTCGTCAACATCCAGTTGCTCGTCGACACGATGCACAACACGACCGTCGTTCCGACCGCGGCGGTGCAGCGCGGCGCGCCGGGAACTTTCGTCTACGTCGTCAAGCCCGACAATACGGTCGTGGTGACGCCGATCAAGATCGGGCCGACCGACGGCGAGCGCGTCGCCGTGACCTCGGGTGTGACGGCCGGCACCCAAGTCGTGGTCGACGGCGCCGACAAGCTGCGCGCCAATGCAAAGATCGTGTTGCGCGCCGAAAGCCCCAGCGTGCCGAGTCAGGGCGCCAATGCGACGGCGCCCGGCAGTGCCGGCCCGAGACCTGCTGCGCCCGTTTCCGGCGCTGGCCAATGAATTTGACGCGGCGGCGCGCGGGTTCGTGACGCCATGAACCCGTCGCGCCCGTTCATTCTGCGGCCGGTCGCCACCTCGCTGCTGATGCTCGCGGTGTTGCTGGTGGGGCTGGTGTCGTTCCACTATCTCCCGCTCGCCGCTCTGCCCGAGGTCGATTACCCGACCATTCAGGTGCAGACCTTCTATCCCGGCGCCAGTCCCGACGTGATGACCTCGTCGGTGACGGCGCCGCTCGAGGTGCAGTTCGGCCAGATGCCGAGCCTCAGCGAAATGATCTCGACCAGCTCGGCGGGCGCGTCGGTCATCACTTTGCAGTTTAGCCTCGATATCAGCCTCGACATCGCCGAGCAGGAGGTTCAGGCCGCGATCAACGGCGCCGGCAATTTGCTGCCCTCGGACCTTCCGGCGCCGCCGATCTATGCGAAGGTCAATCCGGCCGATGCGCCGATCCTGACGCTTGCCATCACCTCGGCGACGCTGCCGCTGCCCCAGGTCGAGGACCTGGCCGACACCCGGCTGGCGCAGAAAATCTCGCAAATGCCCGGCGTCGGGCTCGTCAGCATCAATGGCGGGCAGCGCCCCGCCGTCCGCATCCAGGCGAATATTCGCGCGCTGGCCGCTTACGGACTCAATATCGACGATCTGCGCAGCGCCATCAGCAACGCCAACGTCAATACGCCCAAAGGCAATTTCGACGGTCCGACGCGCGCCTACACCCTCAACGCGAACGATCAGCTTCAAGACGCCGATGCGTATCGAAATCTCATCATCGCCTACAAGAACGGCAGCCCGGTCCATCTTGCCGATGTGGCGCACATCGTCGACGGCGCCGAGAATACCAAGCTTGCCGCCTGGGCGAACCAGACGCCGGCGATCATTCTCAACATCCAGCGCCAACCGGGCGCGAACGTCATCCAAGTCGTCGACGGCATCAAGGCGCTCTTGCCGCAACTGCAGGCCTCGCTGCCCGCGGCGATCAACGTCGCCGTCCTCACCGATCGCACCAACACCATCCGCGCCTCGGTGCGCGATGTCGAGTTCGAGCTGGCGCTCGCGGTGTTTCTCGTGGTTCTCGTCATCTTCCTCTTCCTGCGTACCTGGCGGGCAACGATCATCCCGAGCCTCTCGGTGCCGCTGTCGCTGGTCGGCACGTTCGGCGCCATGTATCTCCTCGGCTTCAGTCTCGACAATCTGTCGCTAATGGCGCTGACCGTCGCCACCGGCTTCGTGGTCGACGACGCGATCGTCATGATCGAGAACGTCGCGCGCTATATCGAGGAAGGCGAATCGCCGATGCGCGCGGCGCTCAAGGGATCGGCGCAGATCGGCTTCACCATCGTGTCGTTGACCGTTTCGCTGATTGCGGTCTTGATTCCGCTGCTGTTCATGGGCGATGTCGTCGGCCGGCTGTTCCGCGAATTCGCCGTGACCTTGGCCGTGACCATCCTGATATCGGCCGGCGTCTCTTTGACGTTGGTGCCGATGCTGTGCGCCAGGCTGTTGCGACGAACCGACGCCGCGACCGAGGGCGCTTTCGAGCGCCGCAATCGTCAAACCTTCGATTGGCTCATTCGCCAATACGACCGGTCGCTCACTTGGGTGCTGGATCGCCAGCCGCTCGTTCTCGCGGTCGCCGTGGCGACCCTGGTGCTCACGGTGGTTCTCTATATCGCCATTCCCAAGGGCTTCTTTCCGGTGCAGGACACCGGCTTCATCCAAGGCATCACCGAAGCCGCCCAATCGTCGTCCTTCGGCGCGATGGCCGAGCGTCAGCAGGCCTTGGCCGACGTCATCCTCAAGGATCCCGCCGTCGCCAGCCTATCGTCTTTCATCGGGGTCGACGGCACCAACACGACGCTGAACAGCGGCCGGTTTCTGATCAACCTGAAGGATCCGTCGCTTCGCGACGATGTCAGCACGGTGATCCGTCGGCTGACGAGCTCGGCCGCGAAGGTCTCCGGCATCTCGCTTTTCATGCAGCCGGTCGAGGACCTGACGATCGACGCGACCGTCAGCCGCACGCAATATCGCTTCATCCTCGAGGATGCCAATCCCGATACGCTGACCCAATTCGTGCCGAAGCTGGTCGACGCCATGACCGCGATGCCGCAATTCGAGGATGTCGCGAGCGATCTCGAGCAGGCGGGGCTTTCCGCCTATATCGCGATCGACCGCGATACCGCCGGTCGCTTCGGCATCACGCCGGCCACCATCGATAACGCGCTCTACGACTCTTTCGGGCAGCGCATTGTCTCGACGATCTTCACCCAGACCAATCAGTACCGGGTGATACTGGAAGCCGATCCCGCGTTGCAGAGCAATCTCGATTCCCTGGGCGCGATCTATCTTCCCTCGTCGGTCGCATCGAGCGGGCAGGTGCCGCTTTCGGCGATCGCGACCGTCCATGTCGAGACCGAGCCGCTGCAGATCAACCATCTCGGTCAGTTTCCCTCGAACACGGTCTCGTTCAACCTGGCGCCCGGCGTATCGCTCGGCGCGGCGGTCGACGCCGTCAGGCAAGCCGAGCAGCAGGTCGGCATTCCGGCCAGCATGATCACGTCGTTCCAGGGCGACGCCTCGGCGTTCCAGGCGGCCCTGAGCAACGAGCTCTTCCTGATCATTGCGGCGATCGTCATCGTCTATATCGTGCTGGGCGTTCTCTACGAGAGCTTCATCCACCCCGTCACCATCCTCTCGACTTTGCCGTCGGCCGGGGTCGGCGCGCTGTTGAGCTTGATGATCGCGGGGGACGATCTCGGCGTCGTCGGCATCATCGGCATCGTGCTGCTGATCGGCATCGTCAAAAAGAACGCGATCATGATGATCGACTTCGCGCTCGACGCCGAGCGGCGCGAGGGCAAGCCGCCGCGCGAGGCCATTCATCAAGCGTGCCTCTTACGGCTGCGGCCGATCCTGATGACGACGATGGCGGCCATTCTGGGCGCAATGCCGTTGATGCTCGGCGCCGGTACCGGCTACGAGCTCCGCCAACCGCTCGGCATCAGCATCGTCGGGGGCTTGCTGGTCAGCCAAATCCTGACCTTGTTTACGACGCCGGTGATTTATCTCGCATTCGACCGGGTCGGTCGGCGGCTCGCGCGTTATTTCCCGCAGCCCGAAGACCTGCCGGAGAGCGAAAGGCCGGCGGAATGAGCTTTTCCTCCGGCTTCGTTCGTCGTCCGATCGCAACCACCTTGCTTACGCTGGGTATCGCGCTGGCCGGCATCGTTTCGTTCGATTTGCTGCCGGTCGCGCCGTTGCCGCAGGTCGATTTCCCGACGATCTCGGTGCGCGCCACGATGGCCGGCGCGAGCCCGCAAGTCATGGCATCGACGGTGGCAACGCCGCTCGAGCGTCATCTGGGCCAGATCGCGGACGTCACGCAAATGACGTCGCAGAGCTCGGTCGGCTCGGCGCGCATCACGTTGCAATTCGGACTCGATCGCGACATCGACGGTGCCGCGCGCGACGTCGAGGCGGCAATCAATGCCGCGCGCGCCGATCTGCCGACCAGCCTGCGCAGCAACCCGAGCTACCACAAGGTCAACCCGGCCGACGCGCCGATCATGATCTTGGCGCTGAGCTCGACCACATTGACGCGCGGCGAGATTTACGATGCGGCCAATTCCGTCATCCAGCAGAAATTGTCCCAGATCAAAGGCGTCGGCGAGGTCGATGTCAGCGGCAGCTCGCTGCCGGCGGTTCGCGTCGAGCTCAATCCCCAGGCTCTCGGCGATTACGGCATCGGTCTCGAAGATGTCCGCGCCGCGCTGGCCTCGGCCAATGCTCACGCGCCGAAAGGCTCGATCGAGCAGGCGGGCCAGCATTTCCAGATTTACACCAACGACCAGGCGAGCAAGGCGGCGGAATACCGGCCGCTCATCGTCGCCTATCGCAACGGCGCGGCCGTGCGGCTGTCGGACATCGCCGAGGTCGATGATTCGGTCGAGAATCTGCGCAATTTCGGGTTGGCGAACGGTGCTCCGGCGGTATTGGTGCTGGTGTTCCGCAGCCCCGGGGCGAACATCATCCAGACCATCGACGGCGTTACGACGGCGTTGCCCCAGCTCGAAGCCTCGATCCCAAGCGACATCAAACTCAGCGTGGTCGAGGATCGGTCGACGACGATCCGCGCCTCGCTGCACGATGTCGAAGGCACCCTCAGCATCGCCGTGATCTTGGTGATCCTGGTGGTGTTCATGTTTCTGCGCGATCCGCGTGCCGGGCTTATTCCGATCGTGGCCGTGCCGGTGTCGCTGCTGGGCACGGTCGGCGTGATGTATCTCCTCGGCTTCAGCCTCGACAATCTCTCGCTCATGGCGCTGACCATCTCGACCGGCTTTGTGGTCGACGACGCGATCGTGGTGCTCGAGAACATCATGCGGCATGTCGAGGCCGGCATGCCGCGATTCGAAGCGGCGCTGCTCGGCGCGCGCGAAGTCGGGTTCACGGTGCTCTCGATGAGTCTGTCGCTGGTTGCCGTGTTCATCCCGATCCTGCTGATGGGCGGCATCATCGGCCGGCTATTCCGCGAATTTGCCGTCACGCTTTCGGTGGCGATCCTGGTTTCGCTGGCGGTCTCGCTGACGACGACGCCGATGATGTGTGCGCTGTTCCTGCGCCGTCCGAAGTCGGAACAGGAAGGCGAGGGGCGGTTCGCGCGGCTCAGCGCGCGCGCTTTCGGCTCGCTGCAGGAGGGGTATCGCCGGAGCCTGACCTGGGCGTTGGATCGGCCGCGCACCATGATGCTGATCCTGCTCGGCACGCTCTGCCTTAACATCTTCCTGTTCGTCATCGTGCCCAAGGGCTTCTTTCCGCAACAGGACACTGGAAGGCTGATCGGCGGCATTCAAGCCGACCAAAGCATTTCGTTTCAACTGATGGAGCGGAAGCTGTCGCAGCTCATGGCGATCGTCGCGAAGGACCCGGCGGTGTCGTCGGTGGCAGGCTTCACCGGCGGCGGCCAAACCAATTTCGGCTTTACCTTCGCCACGCTAAAGCCGCTCAGCCAACGCAACGTTTCCGCGGATGGGGTCATCAATCGGCTGCGGCGCCAGCTCAACCAGGTTCCGGGTGCGCGGCTGTTCCTGCAATCGGTCCAGGACATCCGCGTCGGCGGCCGCCAGAGCAACGCCCAATATCAATATACGCTGCAAGGCGACGATCTCGATGAAATCTATAGCTGGGCGCCGAAGATCGTCGCCGCCCTGCAAAAAATACCCGTGCTCACCGACGTCAATTCGGATTTCCAGCAGAAGGGCCTCGAGACCCAGCTCAACATCGATCGCTCCACGGCGGCGCGGCTCGGCCTTACGGTCAGCCAGATCGATAACACGCTGTACGATGCCTTCGGGCAGCGCTCGGTCTCGACGATTTTCAATCCGCTCAACCAGTATCACGTCGTCATGGAGGTCGCGCCGCGCTATTGGCAGGACCCGTCGGCGCTGAAGGACATCTATATCAGCACCGCCGGGGCGGTAAACTCGGTGCAATCGACCAACGCGCCCGCCGGCAATACCGTCGCCGCCGGCAGCACGTCGGCGTCGGCCGCGGCGCTGAGCCAGGATGCGGTCCGCAATCAAAGCACCAACGCGCTCGCCACCACCGGCAAAGGCGGCGCTTCGACCGGCGCCGCGGTCAGCACCAGCGTCGAGAGGATGGTGCCGCTCTCGGCGGTCAGCTCGTTCGGCCCCGGCACGACGCCGCTGGCGGTCAATCATCAGGGCCTCCAGGTCGCCACCACGGTATCGTTCAACCTTGCGCCCGGCACCTCGTTGAGCGCCGCGACCGCTGCGGTCAATGCCGCGATGCTGCGGCTTGGCGTTCCGAGCACCATTCACGGCACGTTCCAAGGCACGGCTCAGGTGTTCCAGGCATCGCTGAGCACCGAGCCGATTCTGATCCTGGTCGCGATCCTGACCGTCTACATCGTGCTCGGCGTACTTTACGAGAGCTATATCCATCCCGTGACCATTCTTTCGACGCTGCCCTCGGCCGGCGTCGGCGCGGTGCTGGCGTTGCTGATCTTCAAGATGCAATTCGACATCATCGCCCTGATCGGCGTGTTCCTGCTGATCGGCATCGTGAAGAAGAACGCGATCATGATGATCGACTTCGCGATCGGCACGCAGCGCGAGCATAAGCTGGCGCCGCGCACGGCGATTTTCGAGGCTTGCATGCTGCGGCTGCGGCCGATTCTGATGACCACGATGGCAGCCATTCTCGGCGCGCTGCCGCTGGCGCTGGGCTATGGCGAAGGCAGCGAGATTCGCCGGCCCCTCGGCATCGCCATTATCGGCGGGCTGATCGTCAGCCAACTCCTCACGCTCTACACGACGCCGGTGATCTATCTCTATCTCGATCGTTTCCGCCTGTGGTCGAACGCCCATTTCGGGCGCGGCGAAGGGCGTTTTGCCGGCGGCCCCATCGAGGACAATTTATGACCCGCTCTTGGACGCGATGGCTCATGGCCGGCGCCGCGATGATCTCGCTCGCCGCCTGCACTTTGGGCCCCGACTACAAGGCGGCGCCGGTGTCGGTGCCGGTCGCGTATAAAGCGGCCGCTGGCTGGAAACCGGCGACGCCAAAAGAGGCCGCCAGCGGCGAGCCGTGGTGGTCGATCTATGGCGACAGCTTGCTCGACGGGCTCGAGCGCCAGATCGACGTGTCGAACCAGACCTTGAAAGCCGACGATGCGGCCTATCGCGAAGCGCAGGCGATCGTCGCCGAAGCCCGCGCCGGCTTCTTTCCGACCGTCGGCCTGACCGGCTCGGCGACCCGCAATGGCGGCGGAAGTGGCGGCACGAGCAAGGGATCCGGCGGCTCTTCCGGCGCCCGTAGCGGGGGCTTTGCACAGAATAGTTTCGCCGCGACCGCCGATGCGAGCTGGGCGCCCGATATCTGGGGCGCGGTCCGGCGCACGGTCGAAAGCGATGTCGCGAACGCCCAGGCCAGCGCGGCCGATCTGGCGGCGGCACGACTCTCGGCGCAGGCGACCCTGGCCGCCGATTATTTCCAGCTCCGGGTCGAGGACGAGCTGGCGCAATTGTTGAGCGATGAGGTCGATGCGTTCAGCCGATCCATGCAGATCACGCAGAATCGCTACAATGTCGGCACCGCTGCGAAAACCGATGTGGCGTCGGCGCAGGCGCAGCTCGAGAACGCGCGCGCGCAACAGATCGCGACCGGCGTGCAGCGCGCCGAATTCGAGCATGCCATCGCGGTGCTGGTCGGCAAGCCGCCGGCCGAATTCTCGATTGCGTCGGCGAAGCTGCCGGCGGAAATTCCGGTCGCGCCGCCAGGCCTGCCGTCCGCGCTCTTGGAGCGCAATCCGACGGTCGCGGCGAACGAGCGCGCGATGGCCGCGGCGAACGCGAAGATCGGCGTGGCGATCGCCGGCTATTTCCCGAATATCACGCTCGGCGCGTCCTATGGCCAGCAAAGCTCGTTCTTGCGCACGCTGTTCAGCGCCGCGAGCAGCCTGTGGTCGTTTGGCCTGACCAACATCACGCTGCCGATCTTCAATGGCGGCCTGACCGCGGCGCAAGTCGATGCGGCGCGCGCGACCTACGATCAAACGGTTGCCACCTACCGTCAAGCGGTACTGGTCGCGTTCCAGCAGGTCGAGGACGAGCTCGCCGCCTCGCGCGTCATCGAGCGGCAGGCGGCGGTGCAGGATCGCGCGGTCGCGGCCGCCAAAGAGGCGGAGCAGCTCGCGCTCAACCAGTACCGCGCCGGCACGGTCGATTACACCACCGTGATCACCGCGCAGGCGACGGCTTTGTCAAACGAGGAGACCGCCGTGAATCTCCGCCAGACCCGGCTCGTTGCCAGCGTCAACCTGATCGAGGCGCTCGGCGGCGGCTGGAATGCCGCCGCGCTTCCAACTCCCAGCCAAATCGAGGACGATCCCGCACCCGCGAAGTGATCGCCCACTCGCGAGTGGGCAGCAAAGAGGTTGCGCGGGGATTTTTGCTAGGACTTAATGCGTGACGGGCGCGCGGAAAACAGGGCCGCCGCCGAGGGGAGGACATCGTGGCACAAGCGCAATCCATCGATCTGACGCGAATCATCGACGCTCAGAGAATCAATAAATTCCATATCGGCCTGGTGCTCATGACCTTCTTCATCGTCATGTCCGACGGCTACGACATCGGCGCGGCGGCCTTTGCGGCGCCGGCCTTGATCCGCGAATGGCATATCACTCCGCAGGCGCTGGGGGGCTTGTTTAGCGCCGGCCTCTTTGCCGGCTTGTTCGGTCCGCTGATCCTCGGCTGGATTGCCGACCATTACGGTCGGCGTGCCGCGCTGATCGGCGGCTTGTTTTTCTTTGGCATCTTTAGCTGGGCATCGATCCTCGCCCAGGACCTATCGACGCTGATCGCGTTGCGCTTCATCGCCGGCATCGGCATTGCCGGCGTGCTGCCGATCGCGACCGCGCTGGTCAATGAATATGCACCGCGCCGCTTGCGCGCGACGCTGTTCATCCTGATGTTCTCCGGCGTCACCTTCGGCGGCGGCCTTCCCGGCGTGATTGCGAGCCGCTACATGGCAACGGAAGGCTGGCGGATTCTGTTCTGGGTTGGCGGGCTCGCGCCGATCTGTGTCGCGATCGTTGCGATGTTCGTGCTTCCCGAATCGATCAAGTTCCTGTCGCTGAAGCGCGAGCGTCATGAGCGCCTGGTACGGCAGATCGAGCGAATGCAGCCGGGCCTCAACCTCGATCCCAATGCCACTTATACGATCGGCGGCGAGGACAACCGCGAGAAGTTTTCCTACGGCGCGATCTTCAAGGGCCGGCTCGCGATCATCACGCCGCTGTTCTGGCTCTCCAACGCGGTCAATCTGATGATCTTCTATTTCGTCAATCAGTGGATGCCGACGATCCTGTCGAGCAACGGTGTCCCGGTATCTCATGCCGTTCTCGCGGTCACGGGATTTCAGTTCGCGGGTACGCTCGCCGGCCTGATCATCATGCGCCCGCTCGACAAATACGGCTTCATCCCGGTGCCGATCCTGTTTGCTTGCGCGATCCCGATCATCGC
>DATLUE010000227.1:0-20155 GCA_035533255.1 Allostellaceae bacterium
GCTGATGTCGGCGAAACCGCGCTCGAAATCCGCGAGGTGCCGCAGCCCAGGCCCAAGCCCAGCGAGGTGCTGGTGAAAGTCCGCGCCATCGGCCTTAACCGCGCCGAGTTGCCGGGTGCTTACGGCTCGGGCCATGTGCGAGCGACCGGCACGATCCCGGGCATCGAATGGGCCGGCGAGGTGGTCGAATGCGGCACCGAGGTCAAGGGCGTGAAGCCGGGCGACCGCGTGATGTGCACCGGCCAAGGGGCCTATGCCGAATATGCGGTCGCCGATTGGGGGCGCACCTCGCCGATCCCGGCAAACAATATGAGCTGGGAGCAGGCCGCGACGCTGCCCACGGGGCTCGGCACCATGCATGACGCGATCGTCACCAATGGCAGGCTGCAGCCCGGCGAGAGCATCCTCATCCAGGGCGCGAGCTCGGGCGTCGGGCTGATGGGGCTGCAGATTGCCAAGCTCAAAGGCGCCAAGCTCGTCATCGGCACCTCGACCAACGATGCGCGCCGCGCGCGGCTCAAAGAATTCGGCGCCGATCTCGCGATCGACACGCGCCAGGCGAATTGGTCGGACGAGGTGCAGAAGGCGACCGAGGGCAAGGGCATCAACGTCATCATCGACATGGTCTCGGCGAGTGTAGCGATCGAGAACATGAAGGCGGCGGCGGTGCTGGGGCGCATCGTCAATGTCGGCCGGCTCGGCGGCGGACGCGGCGAGTTCGACTACAATCTCCACGCCAACAAGCGCATCGCCTATATCGGCGTGACGCATCGCACGCGCTCGATGGACGAGCTACGCGCCGAAGTGCGCAACATGCGCGCGGATCTCTGGGACGCGGTGACCGCCGGCAAGCTGCGCGTGCCGATCGATCGCGTGTTCAAGCTCGACGAGGCCGAGGCAGCGCAGGCGCATATGCGCACCAACGCGCATTTCGGCAAGATCGTGATGGCGCCGTAAGGGGAGGCGCTTCCGTTATTCCGCGGCGCCGGCCGCTTCGGCGGCGAGCGCTGCCGCGGTCTTGCCCGAGGCGCGCGCCGTGCCCATGCAGAGGATGCTCGCCACCAGGATGATCGAGGCGAGGATCAGCACCCAATCGCCGTAGCCGTGGTCGATGAGATAGCCGAACGGCACCGGCGTCAGCGCGCTGCCCAGCGCCAGGCCCGAGGAGACGAAGCCGAAGACCTTGCCGATCTCGGAGGGCGGCACGGCGTCTTTCAGCATGATGTCGCGCGGCGTGCGGCTGCCGCCAAGGCCGAGGCCGGAGAAGAACATCAGGACGATCGCGATGAGGCCGGTGACCGGCGCCGCGCCGACGAAAAGCAGCAGCAGCGACGACGCGCCGGTCAAGCCTGCCACGATCAGCATAACGTGGCGCTTGGAGCGATCGACCACCCAGCCGCCGAAAA
Organism: Allostellaceae bacterium; assembly: GCA_035533255.1. Classification (GTDB taxonomy): domain Bacteria; phylum Pseudomonadota; class Alphaproteobacteria; order ATCC43930; family CGMCC-115725; genus CAIKMD01. The sequence goes on from DATLUE010000227.1 coordinate 1,407, forward strand.
TGATGCCCGACATCGTGCCGAGCATGTAGGCGGTGAGCGCCGAGGAGGCGAGCGCCAGCTCGATGCCCTTCACCTGGTGCAGGATGGTGATGAGCCAGGCCTGGACGCCGCTGCCCGCCGCCGAGCCCAGAAGATAGAAGCAGAAGAACAAGATCATCGTCCGATCGAAGACCAGCGCGCCGAGACTCATCCCGGGCGCTTTTTTCTTCTCGGTGCCGGCCACGTCCTGCAGGATCGAGCTTTGCCAGACGATCGCCGCGGCGACCGGCACGCCGGCGAGGCCGACGATCATCAGCGCCTCGCGCCAACCGAAGAAGCTCGCCAGCACGGCGACCACCGGCGGCGCCAGCGCGAAGCCGGCATTGCCGGTGAAGGTATGAATGGCGAAGGCCTGGCCCATTTTCTCGGGCTTGATCGACGCGGCGAGGATCGTGTAATCCGCCGGGTGATAGACCGCGTTGGCGGCGCCGGAGATGCCGGCCAGGATCAGCAACTGCCAGTAGGAGCCGGCGAAGCCCATCGCCGAAATGGCCAGCGACATCACCAGCGTGTTGATGACCAAAAACCGGCGCGCGCCGAATCGGTCTACCAGGAACCCGTAGGGCGTCTGCATCAGCGCCGCCGTCAGCGACATCACCACGGGCACGAGCCCCAGCTCCGCATAGGAGATAGCGAAATCCTTTTGCAGGAACAGGAACAGCGGCGGCAGGCTGAGGGTGTAGAAATGCGACAGAAAATGCCCGTTGCCGATGAGGATGTTGACGCGGGCATTGCGCGAGATCATGGCGGGAATTTTGCCCCTCGCGCCTGCCGCGGTCAATGCCGGAGACCGCTTTCTTGGCCGAACGCGCCCGCCTCCCTCGAATTCGCTCGGGACGAGGGGAGATCGGTGCATGGCATTGAAAGGGGCCGAATAGCTATTCCTCGTCCCGAGCGATGTCGAGGGACGCAGGATGCTCGCGCGAGCGCCATGAGCACCGGCCGTAGGCAATTTCGGCCGTGACCTGCTACAACGCCGGGGCGGGCACAAAAGGGTGATCTATGAAGTTTGCTCATTTCGCGCATGTCTGGGGCAAGAAGGGAATGACGCCGGCCGAGCGTTACGGCCAGCTCTGGCGCGAGCTCGCGCTCGCCGACGAGCTCGGCTTCGATTACGGGTTTTGCGTCGAGCATCATTTCAGCCCCAACGAAAGCTGGATGTCGGCGCCGAGCCTCTACACGGTCGGCGCCGGCGCGCGCACCAAAAACATCCGCCTCGGCGGCATGGGTCACGTCGTGCCGCTGCATCAACCCTTGCGTCTGCTCGAAGAGATCGCGATCGCCGACCAGATGCTTGGCGGCCGCGTCGAGATCGGCCTCGTGCCCGGCATCACGCCGCGCATCTTCACGCCGTTCGGCGTCGATTTCGAAACCCGGCGCGAGGTGACGCTGGAATTCGTCTCGCTTCTGCGCGCCGCCTTCACCGATGCGCCGAGCTTCAGCTTCAAGGGCAAGTATCATCAGGTCGCGGACGCGAAGCTCTCGGTCAATCCGGTGCAGCGCCCGCACCCGCCGCTGTGGATCGAGACGCGCGACGTCGCGACGCTCGAATTCTGCGCGCGCGAGGCCATCAATGTCGGCTATTTCCTCATCTATCCGCGCGAGGATTGCGCGCCGCGCTATCGCAAATTCCTCGCCGATTGGCAGAAGGCCGGCCATATGGCCACGCCCAACATCGCCTATTCGACCGTCGTTTATGTCGACGAGACCGACGAGAAGGCGGTGAAGACCGCGCTCGCCGATGCCGGCCAGGCCTATCGCGGCTTCCTGCCCGAAACCGACGATCCGGCGGAGCTGAAGCGCCACCAGCAGGAGCACGCGCAACGCTACATCGAGCGGAAAGAATTCGGCGCCGCCGATATCGCGCTCCATTTGCTGGATGGCGATTGGCTCCTGGCGCATGATCTGATCCTGATCGGCTCGCCCGAGACGGTCGCGAAAAAGCTCAAGAAGATCGCCGGCGAGGGCGTCTTCAACACCTTCTTCGGCGAATTCAATTTCGGCAACCTCGCCGAGGACGACGTGCTGCGCTCGATCCGTCTCTTCGGCGAGAAGGTGATGCCGCAGCTCCGCGATTTCGAGCCGTTTTAAATTACGATTTGCTCGCCGCTTTCAATCCCTCTCCGCCCTTAAAGGCGGAGAGGGATTCATTGAGAATGCCTTACTTCTCTTTGTAGACGAACGCGTCCTTGGCGCGCGCGATGATGGCGGGCGACATCGCGTAGACCTTCGCCACCAGCGCCTGGACCTCCTCGCCCGAGAGCGGCGCGATATCGAGCCGCTGCGTCTTGGCTTCGGCGCGCAAATCCTTGTCCTGCAGCGCCGCCATAAAGGCCTTGCGCAAGGCGGCGACGCGCTCGGGCGGGACGCCCGGCGGCAGGACGAAGGGCCGGCCGAACACCTCTTGGCTATAGGCGAGCTCCATCACCGCGCGGTCTCGATCGGTTTTGGCGAAGCTGTAGGTGAGCGGTACATGCAGCGCTGCGAGCGCCGGATAGGCCTTGTTGCTCTCTTGCGCCACGATGCGGTACTTGCCGCTGCTCTGCCAATCGGGATGCTCGATCTCGACGCTCGACCAACCGATGCCGCAACTGCCCTGGGCCTCGCCCTGCTCGACCGCGAGGCTGATCTCGCGCGAGCCGGGATAGCCGCGCACCACGCGCCACTTCGCGCCGAGGAGATTGTTCTCGAGCGCCGGCATATCGACGGTCGAGCCGCCCGCGGCGCTCGCCGCCAAGGTGACCGGCGTCGTGAAGATATCTTCATAGCGCTTGATCGGCGCGTCCGACCGGATCAGGCACAGAAACGCCTCGATATTGGCGCTGCCGACATAGTTGAACTTGCTCGGATCGTCCGCGACCTTCTGCATGCCGATCAGCGGGTTCAGCACCGCGCCGGGAAAGATGATCGCAAGCTCGCTGCCGTCCTTGGGCGCGATCGAATACATATAGGCGGCGAGCCGGTTGCTGCCGGCGCCGGGCATGTTGACCGGCACGATGCTCGGATGGCCGGGAATGTAAGCGCCGAGGTGGCGCGCCAGCAGCCGGCCGTAGCTGTCATAGCCGCCGCCGGGTGTCGAGCCGATATAAAGCTTGAGCTCGCGGCCTTTATAGAATTGCTCGACCGCGTCTTGCGCCCGCGCCGGCAGCGCCAGGGAAAGCGACAACAAAGCCGCAATGGCAGATATGAACGCTCGCATCGGTATCCTCCCTTGTCCTTCGCGGCGCCTTGCAGGCGCTCGCATCCTCGTTCAACTGGTGCCGGTGAAGGGACTTGAACCCCCACTCCCTTGCGAGAAACGGATTTTCGCACCACCTCGGCTTTCGCCGCCCCAGCCTTGGGTTCGTGGTCCGGACTGTCCCTTCACCATCGCGGCGCGTCGCCGCCTTAGGTGCCACCCGTCCAGTCTCTACACCTTCCCGATCGCTCGGGCTTGGCTCGGGATTAGCAGCGAAGCCTTCCCCGACTTTGAGCGGTTCTACTCCCGGCATTTCCACCGGGGCACTCAACTTGCTCTGAGTCCGTCGCGTCTACCATTCCGCCACACCGGCACCGGAAATCTCTATAGCGTTCCCACCCGCGTCCGCCAAGCCTTGCGGCGCGGTTTCCCGCCCTCTAAAGCAGCGCGATGGCGTTCCGCTATTTCGAGGATTTCACCCTGGGCGAGAAAATCGCGCTCGGCCGCTATGCCGTCACCGAGGCCGAGCTGCTCGCCTTCGCGCGCGCCTGGGACCCGCAGCGCATCCACACCGATCCGGAATTCGCGCGGCAATCGGGCTTCGGCGGGCTGATCGCCAGCGGCTGGCATACCAGCGCGATGTTCATGCGCTTGCTGGTCGACGGGCTCTTGATGGAATCGAGCGCGATCGCCTCGCCCGGCGTCGACGGCATCCGCTGGCTGCGGCCGGTGCGGCCGGGCGATGAGCTGCACGCCGAAGCGACCGTGATCGAGACCGCGCCGTCGCGCACCAAGCCCGATCGCGGCCTCGTGAAACATGATTGCACGGTCTGCAACCAGCACGCCGAGTTGGTGATGACCGTGCGCACCCTCGCGCTCTTTTCCCGCCGCCCCTTGCCGCCGCCCGGCGCCGCGGGGTAGAGCAGGCGCGTCACGGCGCAAGGACCCGCATTTCGTGCTCGATAATCTCATCGGCGTCGTTGCCGCAACGATCGTCGCGACGATCTCCTCGATCGGCTATCTCGGCATCGCCCTGCTGATGGCGATCGAATCGGCCTGCATCCCGCTGCCATCCGAAATCATCATGCCGTTTGCCGGCTATCTGGTCTCGACCGGGCGCTTCGATCTCCTGCTGGTCGCGACCGCCGGCGCGGTCGGCTGCAACCTCGGATCGAGCATCGCCTATGCGGTCGGCTATTACGGCGGCCGGCCACTGGTCGAGAAATGGGGCGGCTATGTGCTGGTCAGCCGCAACGATCTCGATCGGGTCGATCGCTACTTCGCCCGCTTCGGCAGCGCGACCGTGTTCGTGTGCCGGCTCTTGCCGGTGGTGCGCACCTTCATCGCGCTGCCGGCCGGGATCGCGCGCATGCCGCAAGGAAAGTTCCAGCTTTATACCTTCATCGGGTCGTGGCCGTGGTGCCTCGCGCTGGCCTATATCGGCGAGCAGCTCGGCGCGCGCTGGAACAGCGATCCGGAATTGCGCTCAGTCTTTCATCGCTTCGATGCGGCGATCGTCGGCGTGTTCCTGATCGCCATCGTCTGGTACATCGCGCGTCACTGGCGACGCCGCCTGCGCGCCGAGGATTGAGCGCCGCCCCATGACCACGCCCCGCACCGCGCTCGTCCTCATCCTGCTCGCCAGCGTCGCGATCATCGCCATCGTGATTGGCGCGCAATATATCGGCGGGCTGCAGCCCTGCGAGCTGTGCCTTGACGAGCGCTGGGCCTATTACGCCGCGATCGTTGTGACGCTCCTCGGCCTCGTGCCGCGGCGCAACCATGCGCGGCGCGCGGTGCTGTGGCTGGTGGCGCTGATCTTCGCCGCGGGCAGCGTCCTTTCCGCCTATCACGTCGGCATCGAGCAGCATTGGATTGCCGGACCGACCGCCTGCACCGGCGGACTCGGCGGGGCGTCGTCGCCCGATCAATTGCTGAAGCTGCTGCAAGCGCGCCAGCCGGTGCAATGCGATGTCGTGCAATGGTCGTTCCTGGGCATCTCGCTCGCCGGCTTCAACCTGATCGCCTCGCTGGTGCTGCTGGTGTTCTCGCTCAGCGCAGCGCGGCGCCGGGGCCGGCGATGAAGCGGCTGCCCGGCGATCCCAGCCCGCAGCGCCAGGTCGCACGCATGATCCGCGTCGATCATGCCGGCGAATACGGCGCCAAGCGCATCTATGACGGGCAGCTTGCGGTGCTGGGACAATCGCGCACCGCGAAAAAAATTCGCCACATGGCCAAGCAAGAGCAGCGCCATCTCGACGTCTTCGATGCGCTGGTGCGCGAGCGGCGGGTGCGGCCGACGGCGCTGTCGCCGCTGTGGCATGTCGCCGGCTTCGCGCTCGGCGCCGCGACCGCGCTTCTCGGCGAGCGCGCGGCGATGGCCTGCACGGTCGCGGTCGAGGAAGTGATCGACGAGCATTACCGCCGCCAGATCGACGCGCTGGGCGAGGACGAGCCGGCGCTCAAGAAATCGCTCGAGGAATTCCGCGCCGACGAAATCGAGCATCGCGATATCGCCGAGGCTGCGGGCGGCCAAAGCGGGCCGCCCTTCCTCGGCATCGCCATCAAGGCCGGATCGCGGCTGGCGATCTGGCTCTCGACCCGGATTTAAGCCGCAAAACCCGGCTTCTCGCTCGGCGGCACGGCGCCTCGTCACCGCCGCGTCGGTTGACAGTCCCGGACCGCAGCGGCTTATCTACCCGCGGCCTGCCGAGCGCCGACAACAATTTGGGAGGGAAATCGCCCCATGCCGCCCGACCAAGCATCGCGCCTGCATGCCGATCATGTCCCGGCCGAGATCGTGGCGGCGATCGATGGGCGGGCGCAGCGGATCGAGACCCCGTGCGGCAACGGCGGCATGACATGGCGGCGCTGGGGCTCCGGGCCGACGCTGGTGCTGTTGCACGGCGGCTACGGCTCATGGACGCATTGGCTGCGCAACGTCGAGAGCCTTGCTGCGCGCTACACCGTGCTGGCGCCCGATATGCCCGGGCTGGGCGATTCGGCGACCCCGCCGCTGCCGCATACCGCCGCGAGTCTCGCCGCGATCATCGCCGCCGGCATCGCCCGCGTGGCGCCGGATGACAGCGTCGCCCTGGCAGGATTTTCCTTCGGCGCGGTGCTGGGCGGGCATGTCGCGGCGCAGATGGGCGAGCGCGTCGCCTGCTTCCTCATGATCGGCGCCGCGGGGCTCGGCTTGCCGCGCGGACCGCTGGCGCTGACGCGGGTCGAGACCGGCATGAATCCGGCGCAGATCGCCGCGGTGCAGCGCGCCAATCTCGTCGCGCTGATGTTCGGCGACGAAAGCCGGGTCGACGAGCTCGCGGTCTATCTGCAAAACGAGAACACGCGCCGGGCGCGGCTCGACAGCCGTCCGATCGCCTTCACCGATACGCTGGTCCACACGCTGCCGAAGGCGACGGCGCGACTGGGGGCGATCTGGGGCGAGCAGGACGCCACGGCCGTCCCTCATATCGAGAAGAATTTCGCCATCTTGCGCCGGCTACGGCCGGGACTCTATTGCGACACGATCGCCGATGCCGGCCATTGGGCGCCGTGGGAGCAGCCGGCGGCATTCGAGGCGCGGCTGACGGCATTCATCGCGGGAAAACCCAACCCATGAGCGAGCGCGCCGCCGCCGCCCCGGTCGCGCCGGCTGCCCGGCGCATGCCCGGCGCCTTCGCGCGCTGGTTGCGGCGCAAGGGCCTGGTCAACACGCTGCGGCTCAGCGCGCTCACGGTCTTCATCGGCGCGTGGGAAGGCGCCTCGCGCGTCGGCTGGCTCGATCCGCTGTTTGCCTCGAGCCCGTCGCTGATCGTCGAGAAGCTCGCCGACATGATCGCCGACGGCAGCATCTGGCCGCATGTGCTGGCGAGCGCCAACATCGCCGGCCTCGGCTTCGGCCTCTCGGTTCTGGTCGGCGTGCCGCTGGGTCTCGCGATGGGCCGCTCGCTCACCATCCGCGCGACGCTCGACCCGTTCACGACCGCGCTCAACGCCTCGCCGCAGGTCGCCTTCCTGCCGCTGCTCATCATCTGGCTCGGCATCGGCATCGCCTCGAAGGTGGCGCTCGTGTTCCTCGGCTCGTTCATCATCATGGTGATCAACACCGAGACCGGCGTCGCCCAGGTCGACAACCGGCTGATCGAGACCGCGCGCTCGTTCATGGCAAACGAGCGCCAGATCATGATGAAGGTCATCCTGCCTTCCGCCCTGCCCTACATCATCGCCGGCATGCGGCTCGGCGTCGGGCGCACGCTGGTGATGGTGGTGGTCGCCGAGATCTATGCCGCGACCAAGGGCCTCGGCTATCTGATCTTCCAGGCCGGCGGCATGTACGACACGGCCCAGGTCTTCGTCGGCGTCGTGATTCTCGCGGGCGCGGGCGTGATCTTCAATTCGTTCCTACGCTGGCTCGAGCGCAAGCTCGCGCCGTGGCAGCATTTGCACGCCGAATGAGCGCCCGGATCGGAACCGCATCGTGATCGAGATACGCGGCATCTCCCACGGCTACACCGCGCGCGACGGCGTCACTGTGTTTCAGGCGCTATCCGATGTGTCGATGACGATCGAGAGCGGCACCTTCGTTTCGTTTTTGGGGCCGTCGGGCTGCGGCAAGACCACGCTGTTGCGGATCATCAATGGTCTCGTCACGCCGACCGCCGGCGAAATTTGGATCGGCGGCGAGCGCGTCGACGGGCCGGCGCCCGGCCGCGCGATGGTGTTCCAGGAATTCAACCTGCTGCCGTGGCGCACGGCGCGCGGCAATGTCGAGTTCCCCCTTGAAGTGCAGGGCATGGCCCGCGCCGAGCGCGCACACGTCGTCGATCGCGTGCTGGCGCAGGTCGGGCTCGAGCGCTTCGGCGATTTCTATCCGCATCAGCTTTCGGGCGGCATGAAGCAGCGCGTCGGCCTCGCACGCGCCCTGGGCGTCGGCCCCGCCTATCTCATGATGGACGAGCCGTTCGGCGCGCTCGATCCGCAAATCCGCGAGATGATGCAGCTCGAGCTGATGAAACTGTGGGACAATGACCGCAAGACCGTGGTATTCGTGACCCACAGCGTGGACGAGGCGGTGTTTCTGTCGGATCGCGTCGTGATGTTCGGCACCTCGCCGGGACGCGTGGTCGCCGATCTCGCCATCGACTTGCCGCGGCCGCGCTGGACCGATGACGAGGCGATCAAGACCAGCGCCAAATTCATCCACTACCGCAACGACATCTGGCGGCGGCTGAAGCACCAGTTGAGCGCGATGCCGGCGATCTGACGAAACCGCCGCGCCGCGGCACGAACCGGGCCGGCTTCGAGGGAGGGGACCATGAACGATCGCGCGCTCGGTTTCGGCACGGCATCGCGCCGCGACTTCATCGCCGGCGTCGCGGCGGCCGGCGCGATCGCGCTCGCACCCGGCTTCGTCCGGCCGAGTCTTGCGGCAGGCACGGTCAAGCGCGTCGATATTCATCACCACTTCCTGCCGCAGCATTACATGAAGGCAGAGGCCGAGCGCTCGCATAACGAGCACGGCAATTCGGCGATGTTCTCGTGGACCGCCGAAGGCGATGTCGCGGCGCTCGACAAGGGCGGCGTCGATTTTGCCGTCGCCTCGATCTCGACGCCCGGCGTGTGGATTCCGGGCAATGTCGCCTTGAGCCGCAGCCTTGCGCGCGAATGGAACGAGGCCGCGGCGCAAACCGTGCACGATCACCCGACCCGCTTCGGCTTCTTCGCGCCGGTGCCGCTGCCCGACACCGACGGCACGCTCAAGGAAATCGATTATGCCTATGGCACGCTCCATGCCGACGGCATCAATTTCCTCTCCAATTACGAGGGCAAGTGGCTCGGCGATCCGGGCTTCGCGCCGGTGATGGACGAGCTCAACCGCCGCAAATCGCTCGTCTATGTCCATCCGACCTTCTCGCCCTGCTGTACCGCCAACATGGTGCCGGGACTGGTCGCGCCGAGCCTCGAATTCCCGTTCGACACCGCGCGCACGATCATCAGCCTCGTCACCTCGGGCACGACGACGCGGTTTCCCGATATCCGCTTCGTCTTCTCGCATGGCGGCGGCGCGATCACCGGCATCTACGGCCGGGTCAAGGAAATGGGCAACATGCCGGCCTTCCGGGGCAAGTTCCCGGCGGGCATGCATGCCGAGCTGCAAAAGCTCTATTACGACACCGCGAGCCTCGACCCCGACGTGACCCTGCCGGCGCTCTTCAAGATGGTGCCGCCGACGCAGGTCCTGCTCGGCAGCGACTACCCGCTCGCCGGGCCGCCGCCGACCGATGTCATGGTGAAAAAGGCGGTCGAGGAGTTCGAAGCCTACAAGCCTTCATCGACATTGAAGCGGGCGGTGGAGCGCGACAATGCGATCCGTCTCCTGCCGCGCATCGCGAAAATCTGACAATCGGAGATTGGATATGCCCGCACGCAGCAAGAAGAAGAAAGCCCGCAAGATCGCGAGTCCGAGGCCGGCGCCGTCAAAGAAGCCGCTGGGGCGGATCGACCTGCATCACCACTTCCTGCCGCAGGCCTATATGCGGGAAGAGCATGAGCGCAGCAGCGCGACCCACGGCAACCCCGACATGCTGAGCTGGACGCCGGAGAAGTCGATCGCCGAGATGGACAAGGCCGGCGTCGCCTTCGCCTTCGCCTCGACCTCGACCCCCGGCGTCTGGTACGACGATGTCGAGCTCGGCCGGCGCCTCGCACGCGAATGGACCGATGCGGCGGCCGCGGCGATCGCGAAATATCCGACGCGGTTCGGATTATTCGCGCCGCTGCCGCTGCCCGACACCGAGGGCAGCCTCGCCCAGATCGGTTATGCGCTCGACCAGGTGAAGTCCGACGGGGTCGGCCTGCTCGCCAATTACGACGGCAAATGGCTCGGCGATCCGGCTTTCGCGCCGGTGATGGCCGAGCTCAACCGCCGCAAGGCGATCGTCTATGTCCACCCGACTTTCACGCCCTGCGTCACCAACACGATCCCGGGCGCGGCGATGCAACTGGTCGAGTTTCCGTTCGAGACCACGCGCACAATCGCCAACCTCGTGCTCAGCGGCACTGCCACGCGCTTTCCCGATATCCGCTGGATCTTCGCCCATAATGGCGGCGCAACGCCGATGCTGATCGGGCGCTTGGAAGAGCAAGATCACCGGCCGATCGGCAAGAACTTCCCGGCGGGCATGCGCGCCGAGCTGCGGAAATTCTATTACGACAACGCCAGCGCCTGGAATAGCTCCGCTATGGCGGCGCTGATGAACCTCGTGCCGACCAGCCATATCATGTTCGGCAGCGACTACCCGTTCCTCTCGGCGCGCGAGGCGGTCCATAAATTCGACAAGCTCGATCTCGGGCCCGCCACCCGCGTCGCGATCGAGCGCGGCAACGCGTTCAAGCTGTTCCCGCGGCTGCGGAAGTTGAAAATCTAGGCAGCGAGGCTCATATATCCGGAATGGCCGACGAGGAAAGCAGCATCCAAGTCTTCACCAGCGATCAGTCGATGCATGACGTGATGCGTCAACAGGTCGCCGAGCTGCTCGCCAATTCCGACCTCACCGAAGAGCAGAAGCAGCAGATCCTGGTCTCGATGTCCTGCCCATGCTGCGGCGGCGGCGGCGTGTCGCTGAGCATCAAGCTTAAGGATTGACGCACACCTTCTATTCGTTACCCCGGCGAAGGCCGGGGTCCATTCGCTACATCCCGATGCGGAAAAATAGGCCCCGGCTTTCGCCGGGGCGATGCACAATGTTGTGAAAGCGGCCGTGCCTACTCCGCCGCGACGGGAGCGGCCTTCTTGAGCGCCGCACGCCGTTTCTCGGTCGCGGCAGCATCGACGACGAAGGTCTTTACATCGACCACCACGCCGTAATCCTCGGCCGCGGCCTCGCGGCTGACATAGCCTTGGCGCACGTCTTCGGCGACATGATCGGCTGGGCGTTCCCATGCCGGGCCATAGCCGCCGCCGCCGCCCGAGCGCAGCACATAGGCGTCGCCGACCTTGAGATTGGCCATCACCATCTTGGCGTTCGGGAAATCGTCCTTCCATTTGCCGTCGATACGCAGCCCGATCGAGTTGCCGGTTGCCTCGCCGCCGCCTTCGAGGCCCCAGGGCTTGCAATGCGCGCGCTCGATCTGCGAGGAGAACACGCAGGGCGCGCGGGCGCGAACGATGCGCTCGACGCCGAGCCCGCCGCGATAACGGCCGGCGCCGCCGCTGTCGGGAATAAGCCGCAGCGATTCGACCACGCAGGGCGTCTTCACCTCGGCCATCTCGCTGGCGCTGTTATGGGTGTCGCCGTCATTGATGCAGACCGTCGCCGAGACGCCGTCCTCGGTCATCTTGGCGCCCCAGCCGCCGCCGAGCGGACCGAAATTGCCGAAATAGAATTCCTTGGTGCGCGGATCGACGCCATGAAAACCCGCGGCGATCAGATCGGCGTGATGGCCGGCGATGACGCGATCAGGGATCGCCTTCGCCAGCGCCTTGAAGACGGTATCGACGATGGTCATCGGGAAAGTCATCCACCAGCGCATCGGCGCCGGCCGAACCGCACTGATGACGCGGCCGGGCGGCACAATGACGTTGAGGCTGCGGAACGAGCCGTCATTGATCGGATAATCGGTCGGCGAGGTCAGGCATTTATAGGCGACCTGCGCGCAGGCAAAGCCGGTGGTGATGCCGGAATTATAGAAGCCCTGCACCTGACTGGAGACATCGGTCAGGTCGACCGTGATCTCGTCGCCGGCAACCGTCACCTTGACGCGGATCGGGATCTGCTTGCCGATCGAGATGCCGTCATCGTCCATGTAGGATTCGGCTTCGTAGACGCCGTCGGGGATGGTCTTGGTGCGCGCGCGCGCCGCGGCCTCGCAATGATCCATGATCCTGGCGATGGCATCGAGCACCGGCTCGCGGCCGTAGCGGTCGAGGAGCTGCGTGAAGCGCCGCTCGCCGGTCTTCACCGCCGTCACCTGCGCGCGCAGATCGCCGAGCGCGCGGGTGGGGATGCGCACATTCATGCGGATGAAATCGACCAGGTCCTGGTTGATCACGCCTTCGCGATAAAGCTTCAGGAACGGAATTTGCAGCCCTTCGGAATAGATGTCGGTGGTGACGCCGCCGAGCACGCCGCCGATGTCGATCCAATGCGCCATGCAGCAGGAGAACGCCGCCAGCTCACCGCCGTGGAAGATCGGCATGGTGAGGGTGACGTGGTTGAGGTGGCTGCCGGTGGTGTAGCTGTCGTTGGTGATGAGGATGTCGCCCGGCTTCAGCCCGTCATAGCCGAAATGCTTGATCTTCGATTTGACGGTTTCCGACATGCCGCGAATGAACATCGGCAAGCCGATGCCGATCGACACGGTCTCGCCCTTCGCGGTGAAGAGGCCGGTCGTAAAATCGAGCGCCTCGTAGATGATGGTGTTGTAGGCCGTGCGCATCAGGTTGGTCTTCATCTCTTCCGTCACGGCGATGACGCCGTTGCGGATGATCTCGGTGACGACCGGATCGGCCTTGCGCGCGGTGGCGCCCGTCGTTGTGGTGGTCGCCGTGGTCATTATTTCCTCCCCGCGACCGCGATTTCGAGATGGCCGTAGGCGTTGACGGTCAAAAGGTCGCCCGGCGCCAGCACCGTGGTCGAGGCGTGCTCTTCGACCAGCGCCGGCCCCGCGATCTTGTTGCCGGCGACCAGCACCGCGCGCGCATAGGTTGGCGTGTCGATGAAGCCTGCGCCTTCGTAATAGACCGGCCGCTTGCCGGTGAAAGCCTCCTTCGCGGGCTCAGGACCGCCGGCGGCCACCTTTTCCTGTGGCGGCTTGCGCATCACCCCGGTGACGGCCGTGCGCAGACTGACGATCTCGGCGCGCTCGGCCGGGGCGTTGGTGCCATAGCGCTGCTCGTGCTGCGCGTCGAAATGGTCCTTGATCGCCTTGCGGTCTTTGTTCTCGAACACGGTCGTCGGCAGATCGACCGTCACCGCATGCTCCTGGCCGACATAGCGCATGTCGACCGCGCGCTTGATCGCGATCTCGTCGGGCTTGACCGAGGTCGCCGCGATGCTGCGCCGCCCCTCGTCCTCGAGCTCCTTGTAGACCTTCTCGATCTCCTCGAAGGACGCGTCGTCGAGCCGCGTGAACCAGGTGCGCACGAAATCGTAGCGCAAATCGGAGAACAGCATGCCGTAGGCCGAGAACACACCCGGCGCCATCGGCACGATGACGCGTCGCATGCCAAGCTCGCGCGCGACCTCGACCGCGTGCAGCGGGCCGGCACCGCCATAAGCGACCAGCACGTAATCGCCGACATCGAGACCGCGCTCGGTGGTGACGCCTTTGACCGCATAGGACATCGCCGTTACCGCGATGCGCAGGATGCCGTCGGCCGCGGCGGTCGCATCCATGCCGAGCGGCTCGCCGATATGGGTCGTCAGCGCTTGCTTTGCCGCCGCGACGTCGAGCGTCATCTCGCCGCCAAGGAAGCGATCGGCGCCCAGGCGGCCGAGCGCGAGATTGGCGTCGGTCACCGTCGGCTCGGCGCCGCCGAGACCGTAGCAGGCCGGACCGGGCGCGGCGCCGGCGCTTTGCGGGCCGACGCGCAGCATCCCGTCCTCGACCTTGGCGAGCGAGCCGCCGCCGGTGCCGACTTCGAAAATATCCATCATCGCGATCTGGATCGGCAGCGCTTTCTCATAACCGCCCAAGAGCGCCGAGCCGGTGGTGAGCGGCTCGCCGTCATGGATGACACCGGCCTTCGCCGTGGTGCCGCCCATATCGAAGGCGATCGCGTTCTTGAGGCCCAAGGTCTGGCACAGCGTGCGCGTGCCGATGACGCCCGCGGCGGGCCCCGATTCCAGCATGCGGATGCAGAATTGCCGCGCCTGCGCCGCCTCGTAGAGGCCGCCGGTCGATTGCACGATCAGGAACGAGCCTTTGAAGCCGGCCGAGCGGATATGATCGTCGATGCCGCCGACATAGCGGTCGACGATCGGGCCGATATAGGCATTGGCGACGACGGTCGAGCAGCGCTCGAACTCGCGATATTCCTGGCTCAGCTCGTGGCTCGCCGAGACGAAGATGTTGGGATGGCGCTTTTGCAGGATCGCCTTGGCGCGCTGCTCGTGATCGGCGTTGCGATAGCAATGCAGGAACAGGATCGCGATCGCTTCCATGCCGAGGCCGGCAAGATGATCGCCCAGCGCCTCGATCTCCTGATCGTCGAGCGGCTTCTCGACCTCGCCGTCGGCGAGGATGCGCTCGTTGACCTCGAAGCGCAGCGCGCGCTCGACCAGCGGCACATGCTTTTGGAAAAACAAATTATACGAATCCGGCCGGTTGATGCGGCCAATTTCGTAGATGTCGCGAAAGCCCTTGGTGATGATGAGCGCGGTCTTGGCGCCGCGGCGCTCGAGGATGGTGTTGATGCCGACGGTCGAGCCGTGCAGAAACAGGCCGACGCTGCGGTAATCGGCGCCCGCCTTGGCGACGCCGTTGTTGATGCCCTCGACAAGATGCTTCGGGGTCGACAGCGCCTTGCCGAAAGCGAGCTTGCCGGTGCTTTCGTCGAATACGGCAACATCGGTGAAGGTGCCGCCGATATCGGCCGCGAGCCGGAGTTGCGATTGATCGCTCATGAATGACCCTCGGAAAATAAACCCTGGAAAAGCGTGATCGCGAAGCGGCGCGGCGTCATGCGCTGGCGCTCCGTTTGGCATGGAGCTTGACGATCTGGCCGGCGGTTCCGCGCGGTTCGGCCCGCCGTTGCGGCGTCGGCATCGTCACCTGATGCGCAAGATCGACCGAGAAATGCGCGACGACCTGGGCGCGGACATATTCGTTGAGCGCGCGCGCGATCCGGTCGGCATCCTGCGCCGCACCGCGCGCGATCGCCTCGACCAGTTGTCGCGAGATGCGGACCGTCCCCGAAAACCGATCGGCCAGCGCCGCGGCGCGGTTGCGCGAGGCGCTGGGCAGCCCGTGCTGGGCGATCCTCAGCTTGTCCACCAGCATCTGGCGATAACCGCGCTCGATGCAGCGATTGTGGCTCGCGGTCGCGATCGCGGAATGGAGATCGTAATTGAACCGGATGATGCCTTCGTAATCCCGCCCCTCGACCGCGCGGCAGAACTTCGCGAGCTGCGCCTTGATCGTCTTGATGTCGGCGGGCGAGCCGCGCACGGCGGCGAAATGACAGGTGATCGGCTGGAAAATCTCCATCGCCTCGTAATGATCGACGACGTCGATGAATTGCAGGGTCGCGACGCTGGCGCCGCGATTGGGCTGCAGCTCGACCAAGCCCTCGGAGGACAGCCGAATCAGCGCCTCGCGCACCGGCGTGCGCGACACCTTGTACTGACGGCAAAGGACGGTCTCTTCGAGGATCGAGCCCGGCTCGATCGCCAGCGCGATGATCGCGTAGCGCAGCGCGTCATAGACGATCTGGCTGCCGGTCTGCTTGGCGCGTGCCGGCTTGCCCGCGCGCTGGCGCGGCTTCGCTTTGCTGGATTGAGCGCCGACGATGCTGGGCATGCCCGGTTCCCCGTATCCTCCGATATGTATTTTTAAGGTATACAGATGGGCGACGCAACCGGCCGCCGCAACGGGCGCCGCTAGCGAACCGCGTAGGTCTGGAACCGCGCCGGCATCGATTCGCCCCATTGCGCGTAGGTGCCCTTGCCGGCCTCGGCCAGGCCCGGCGGCGTGTGGGCGTTGAGCACGTCGCTGTCGGTCCAATGCTCGTGGACACGGCCCCAGGGATCGCACCAGTAATCGTAAATCTGGCTGCCGAGCCGATGCCGCCCGATGCCCCACATATGCCGATACTTGTCTTTCTTGGCGAGATGCTCGTGGCCCATCATGACGTCGTCGATATCGCGGACCTCGTAGGAAAAGTGATTGAGGCCGGCCTCGGGGCCCTTCATCGTGAAGAAGGCGTGGTGATCGACATAGACGTCGCCGCAATCGCAGCGGTTGAAGGACGAGACGATATTCCCGGGCTCGCCCGCCCAGACATCGTCCGAGCAGAGAAAGCCGAGGCTTTCGCGATACCAGGCGAGCGTCTTGGCGAGATCGGTGGTCGCGATGACGCCATGCCCCATGCGCTTCACCTGCGCCGGGCCGGCCGGCAGCCGCGTCGGCTCGCCGGTGCGGCGGAATTTCTCATGGCCCCAATTGAGGATATTGCGCTTGACCGGCAGCTTCGGCGCTTCGGCGATCCCGTGAACGACCTCGATCGCAAAGCCGTGCGGATCGCGCAGCCGCACGCGCTGGCCGCCGCCCGGCGCGTCGAGCGCCTCGACCGGCGACGCTCCCTCGATCTTGGTCAGCCGGTCGAGGTCTTCCGCGCGCGCAGCCGTGAACGCCATGCCGAGGAATTTCGGCTCGCCCCGATGCGTGACGTGAAGATAGGGCGCGGAATCGGTGCCGCGCATGTAGAGCGCGTCCTTGGTCCGCTCGGCGCGCACCATGCCGAAAGCGAGGAGGAATTCCTCGGCCTGATCGAGGTCCGGCGATCGCAGCCGACCGAACGCGATATCCCTCACTTTGGCGACGGGCATCAGATCACGCCGGCGTAAGAGCCGCCGTCGAGCTGGAGGTTCTGGCCCGAGATAAAGCCGGCTTGCGCGCTGCAGAGATAAGCGCAGGCGTCGCCGAATTCCTCGGGCGTGCCCATGCGCTTGGCCGCCAAGGTCGCGGCGATGCGTCGATAGGCTTCGTCCGTGGTGATGCCCTCGGCCTTCATCATGCGCGCGGCCATGAACGCTTGCCGGCCGGTCTTGATGCGCTCGGGCAGCAAATTGTTGATCGTGACGTTGTCGGCCATCACCTCGAAGCTCTGCGACTTGCTGAACGCCGTGAGCGCGGCGCGCGCCGCCGTGGAAAGCCCCATATGCGGGCGCGGCGATTTCACCATCGCCGAGGTGATATTGACGATGCGGCCGAATTTGCGCGCCTGCATGCCGGGAATGACCGCGCGGATCAGCAGCACCGCCGGCAGCATGTTGGCGCCCAGCGCCGCGAGCCATTGCGCCTCGTCCCAATCGGCGAGCTTGCCGGGCGGCGGGCCCTCGTTGTTGTTGATCAGCATGTCGGGCTCGGGGCAGGCGGCGAGTAGCGCCTGGCGCCCGGCATCGGTGTTGATGTCGGCCTTGACGGCCGCGACCGGCGCGCCCTTGATGGCGGCAATCTCCGCCGCCGCTTCGTCCAAAGCACCCTGGTTGCGGCCGTTGATCCAGACCGCGACGCCTTCGCGCGCCAGGGCGAGCGCGCATGCCTTGCCGAGGCCCTTGGAAGACGCGCAGAGAATGGCCTTGCGGCCCGTGATTCCGAGATCCATGTCGATCGCCCGATGAAACCCTCGGCGCATCTTATCGAGATTGCGCGCGGCGGTACAAGACCTGCCCCGGCATTGACGCATTCGGCGCACACCACCTATCGTCGCGCCAAGGGCGCCCATGATGTGTGCGCGGGAGAAAAAATGCAGCGATTTGCCTATATCGGGACCGGCTGGTGGGGAATGGAGCTCGCCAAGAACTCGGTGCCGTTGAAAGACGTGATCGAGATCGCCGGCTGCTGCACGCTGTCAGAAAAAGAGGCGGCGGTTTTTCGCAACAGCTTCGGCGGCAAGATTTATCCGCGCTACGAGGACGCGCTGGCCGATCCGGCGGTCGATGCCGTGCTGCTGGCGACGCCGCATTCGAGCCATTGGACGCAGATCATCGCCGCCGCCAAGGCGAAGAAGAACGTCTTTGTCGAAAAGCCGCTGGCGCTGACGGTCGAGACCGGAGCGCAAGCGGTGAAGGCCTGCGAGGAGGCGCATGTCGCGCTCGGCATCGGCCACAACCGGCGCTATTCGAAAGTGGCGCGGCTGATGAAGGAGATGGTCGACAGCGGCGCCGGCGGCAAAATCCTCCATGTCGAGGCGAATTATTCGAGCGCCGGCGGCATGAACTATCAGCCCGGCATGTGGCGCGCCAAGCGCGAGGAATGCCCGGGCGGCGGCCTCGCGCCGATGTCGCTTCACGTCATCGACACCATGACCTGGATCCTGGGGCCGGTCGCGCGGCTCTCGGGCATCGCCAAGCGCCAGGCTGTGAAGGTCGAGCTCGACGATACCGCCGCCGCGCTGTTCGAGCTCGAGAGCGGCGCCACCGGCACGCTCGGCTGCATCTTCGCCTCGGCGATGAACGCGACGCTGAAGCTCTACGGCACCAAGGCCAACATCGAGGCGCGCGACAATTTCAAGGAGCTGATCGTGACGCCGGTCTCGGCGCAAGAACCGGCGGTGCGCCAACGCTACGAGATCGACGATACCGTGCAGCAGGAGCTGCGCGCCTTCGCCGAAGCCTGCGCCAACCACACGAAATTCCCGGTGCGCCCGGCCGAGGCGCTGCACAATGTCGCGATCATGCAAGCGATCATGGCCTCGTCCGACCAAGGCAGCGCCTGGGTGACGCTGCCGCCGAGGGGGTAGAAGCGCCCGCCCCCTCACCCCAACCCTCTCCCCAGCGGGGAGAGGGTTGGGGTGAGGGGGAGC
>DATLUE010000228.1:0-13519 GCA_035533255.1 Allostellaceae bacterium
CGGCAACCCACAGCCGATTTCGGTCGAGGATCGGGAAATCTTCCGCCAAATGGCAACACGCTCCGAAAAATCGTCGGGCAACCGGCCGGGCGGCCGCGCCGCGGCGTTGTGGCGCTATTACTGCGCCCTGACGGCCGATTAAACCTTACTCGCGCATCCACGGCCGAGACCGCCGCTCGCAAAGGTTGTTGCCGCGGCGCTCGGCGCGCGTAGGGCAGGCGTGCAAATTATCCGGGTGAAAGACCGCGTCGTTCGCGCTATGCGTCGGCGCTTCGCGAGACGAGAGGCGTTGCGCGAGGCGCGGTGTGGTGAGGCGAATGCCTGCTGAGGTCACGAGAGAACGGATCGATCCCGTGCCGCTTGTCGCGGCCCCGAACCGCGTCCTGATCTTCATTGCGGCGCTGGCATCGGTGTTCATCACGGCGATCGAGGCCACGATCGTTGCGACCGCCATGCCGACGATCGTCGGCTCGCTCGGCGGCTTCGAGCTGATGAGCTGGGTCTTCACCAGCTATCTTCTCACGCAGGTGGTAACGGTTCCGATCTATGGCCGCTTGTCCGATCTCTATGGCCGCAAGCCGATCCTGCTCATCGGCACCGGCCTGTTCCTGATCGGCTCGCTGCTGTGCGGGTTCGCCTGGAGCATGATGTCCCTGGTGCTGTTTCGCGTCGTCCAAGGCCTCGGCGCGGGCGCGCTGATGCCGGTCGGACGTACCCTCATCGGCGACATTTATAACGGCGCCGAGCGGGCGCGGATGCAAGGCTATGTCTCCGGCGTGTTCATCGGTGCCGCCGTGCTCGGTCCCGTGGTCGGCGCGTTCCTCGCCACGCATACCATCTGGCCGATGGTGTTCTGGGTCAATCTGCCGCTCGGCCTGTTCGCGGGCGCAATCCTGTTATGGGCGCTGCACGAGCATATCGAGCCGCGTCGGCATCGCATCGATTGGGGCGGCTGCGTCTTCATCTGCGTCGGAACCGGCACGCTGATGTTCGCGCTGGCGCAGGCATCGTCGCTCGGGCTCGGCATCGCCGCAGGCCTCGTCGGCGTGGCGCTCGTGGTGCTGTTGGTCTTCGTCGTCTACGAGCGAAGCGTTCCCGAGCCGATCTGGCCGATTTCGCTATGGCAGGATCGCGTGGCAAGCAGCGGCAATCTGGTGTCGCTGGCGCTCGGCGCGACGACCATGGGCATCGCGGCCTACCTGCCGGTCTACATTCAGGGCGTGATCGGCGACACGGCGCTGGTCTCGGGCATGACCATCATGGCGATGTCGGCCTCGGGACCGCTGGGCGCCGTGCTTGCCGGCCGCGTCATGCTGCGCACCTCGTACCGCACGACCGCGAGCGCAGGCGCGGTGGTCTATATCATCGGCAGCGTGATGATGACCGCGCTCAACGCCCACAGCAGCGCTACCTGGGCGATGGCGAGCGGGCTGTTGATGGGCTTCGGCATCGGCATGAACAACAATACCTATATGGTCGCCGTCCAATCCGAATGCGCCTGGAACCAGCGCGGCATCGCCACCTCCGCTTTCGTCTTCTGCCGCATCCTCGGCCAAGCGATCGGTGCGGCCGCGTTCGGCGGCATTCTTAATGCGCGCCTATCGAGCTATCTCAACGGCCGCGACGATCTCGTCGCCCAGATTATGAGCGCGGGCCATCGCGGCGCGCTGCCGGCCGATGTCGCGGGGCCGGTGATCGCGCAATTCGACCAGGCCCTGCATGTGATCTTTTACATTCTGGTCGCGCTTGCCGTCGCCGTCATGGCGGTCGGCCTCATGTTGCCGAAAGCGCGTGGTCTGCGCACGACCGACGGACGCTGATCGATCGCTTGTGGCGCGAGCGCTGCGGCGACCGACATCGGCGCAAGAGGTCAGCGATCGTCGGCCGGGCTCTTTGCGGCGCATGATTTCGCGCTTTTGCGGCCGAACATCGACAGGAGGCCCGCGGTTTGCCGATGCCATTGGCGAAGCGGCATGGCCGGATAGCCGCCGACTTTCCCGCCCGCCTCGATATCGCGCATCACGCCGCTCTTGCCGGCGATGCGCGCGCCCGAGCCGATGGTGAGATGATCGCTGATGGCAGTCTGTCCGCCGACCATGACGCCGTCGCCGAGGACGGTGCTGCCGGCAATGCCGACTTGACCCGACAGCACGCAATGACGGCCGAGGCGGACGTTGTGGCCGATCTGCACCAGATTGTCGATCATGGTGCCGGCACCGATGACGGTATCGCCGGTGGCGCCGCGGTCGATCGCGCAATTCGCACCGATCTCGACATCGTCGGCGATGATGACGCGGCCGAGCTGCAGCATGCGCAGCAAGCCGCGCGGTTCCGGCACGAAGCCGAAGCCTTGGCCGCCGATGCTGGCACTGGTGGCAATCGCGACCCGCGCGCCGATCAACGCGTTGCTGATCGCCGTATGCGCGCCGATCCGGCAATCGTCGCCCACGACGACACCCGTGCCGAGGACGGCATGGCTGCCGATATGGCAGCGTTTTCCGATCCTCGCGTCGCGCCCGATAACGGCGCCGGCATCGATCTGCGATCCAACGCCGATCGTCGCGCCGGGATGGATCCGTGCGCTGGCGTCGATCCCCGGCTCGAGCGGTGCCGCTGGATAAAGCAAATGGCCGGCGCGTGCGAACGCCAATCGCGGCTCCGCGGCAAAGAGAAGATTCTTGCCGTCGGGAATGTGCCGCGCCAGCTCGTGGCTCGTCACGATGACACTCGCCTTGGTTTCGGCGACGGCGTCCCGGTAGCGCGCATCGCAAAATAGGCTGAGGTGGCCGCGCTCGGCGGTTTCCAACGTGTCGATATCATGGATAAGGACGTTGCCGGCCTCGGGCGTCGGAGCATCGGCGCCGATCCGATCGGCGATGTAGGACAATGGAAACGGCCCGGCGGCCCGGAAAAACCGCGCATCGCTCATGAGGTCAGCTCTCGACAGCCGGGATCGCGAAAACGTCGTCGCCCGCTGTCAGAGGCGCCCTTTTGTGCCGTAAGCGTCGATAACACTGTCGCCAAGGGTGCGCTCGCCATTCGCCGTCGTCAAGGACGAGTTGGTCTTACCGGCGCCAGTTGGGCCGGCGCGGCGCCGGGGTTGCGCCGCTGTCGCGCGTATCCTTGTGACGGAAATTGATCCGACCCTTGGTTAGATCGTAGGGCGTCATCTCGATCGTCACGCGATCGCCGGCGAGCACGCGGATGCGATTCTTCTTCACGCGTCCCGAGGTGTAGGCGAGCGTTTCATGCCCGTTGTCGAGGCGGATGCGAAAACGCGAATCCGGCAGCCGCTCGAGAACGGTGCCGTCGAATTCCAATAATTCTTCTTTCGCCATCGCGCGCTCTCCAAGAAAATTGCGAGGAGCATTCGCTCCCCAAGGTCAAGCCGAAACGACTTGCCGAAACGATCCGAGCGGCTGCCGCAAGGGACGGCAATCGGCGCGTTCTTGAAGAGAAACGGGGCGGCTGGCGCCGCCCCGTCGCGATTCAGGAATTTTTCAAGTTGACGGCCGAGACTTTGCCTTGCTGGCCGCGCTCGATGTCGAAGCTCAGCTTCTGGCCTTCGTTGAGGCTGCCGAGGCCGGCCGCTTCGACCGCCGAGATATGAACGAAGACGTCTTTCGAGCCGTCATCCGGTTGAATAAAGCCGTAGCCCTTTTGCGAATTGAACCACTTCACGGTGCCGATGGGCATCTGGTCCCTCCATGAGAAAAATACCGCAACGCACACGCGCCGCGGGTCAAAGCGCCGATTTGGATTGGGACCGAGTCCGGCTCGTAAGAGCGTCACAGCGGGGCCGACCCAAGGTCGTTTAACGGCATTAATATGGTCCCGACCGGCGGTTTTACCAAGCGGCGAGTTTAATGCCCGGCGGAGGGCCGGCAATATTTCAGCGACGCTCGCCCAGTCGAGCGGAAGTCGCCGCCAGGGCTTATTATGCAATAATATTTGATTTATTGCGCTCAATTCCCATATAATATCGTGTGAAAACTGTATCTTGGCCGCGGACACGGAAATCAAGTCTCGGCTGGTATAATTTGTCGGCGCCCGATCCCGATACCGGCGCTCGCTGGACGGTGGTCTGGGATACGATTCGGCAGTCTGGAGCCGACGGCCGAAATACCGCTCTCGAAAAACGGGAGAGCGACGCATTGGAGCGCGCGCGGCACATCTTGCGCATGG
Organism: Allostellaceae bacterium; assembly: GCA_035533255.1. Lineage (GTDB taxonomy): Bacteria > Pseudomonadota > Alphaproteobacteria > ATCC43930 > CGMCC-115725 > CAIKMD01. Next base: position 4,186 of record DATLUE010000228.1, read on the forward strand.
GCTTCATCGTCTATGAAATACGCGAGCCTTCGGGCTCGGTCTTTCTCGAAGAGGGTGACATAAGGGAGCGGCTCGGCGCGCAGGTCGCTGCGATCTAAGAATCGGCGAAAGCAGTGCTTTCGCCCGCGGTCGGCCCGGAGCCCGCGTTGTTAGGCAGGCATGTTTTCAAGCAGGATAGGAGAGGTTCGTGCCCGACGAAAAATTCAGGATCAACCAGTTGGTTGATTTCATCGCACAGGACCTTCGGCTGACGTCGCTTGGGCAGTTCAAAGTCGTCCGCGTGCTGCCGGTCGAGCATGGAATTCGGCAGTACCGGATCCAATCCGTCAAAGACGGCCACGAGCGTGTGGTGGTCGAAAGCGAACTCGCTTAGGGCGGCGGCGAAAGCGCCGGGCTCGATCGCTCGTCGGCGCGCGCCGGCATCGCGCTATCGCCGCAGCTCAACCGAAAGTCCCGCTCAGTATCCTTCGCGCTCCATGCGCTTGCGCATCGCCTTGCGATAGCGCCGGACTGCTTCGGTCTTCTCGCGAGCGCGTCGCTCCGACGGCTTCTCGTAAGAACGGCGCCGCTTCATTTCGCGAAACGTGCCTTCCCGTTGCATCTTCTTCTTGAGCACGCGAAGCGCGCTATTCACATCATTGTCGCGGACGAAAACCTGCATAAAATTGCTGTCGCCTCCATTGGGAGAAGGGAATGGCCGACCTTCCCCGTGTCGAGCCTCTGCCCGACCCGGGGGAGGCCAGCATCAAGCCGATCAGTCGGCAAGCGAAAGGTGATCGGCGGCTTGCTTGCCGCGATCCGTGATCACCTCGTAGCGCACTTTTTGGCCCTCGCGCAATGCGCCGAGCCCGGCGCGTTCAACCGCCGAAATGTGCACGAAGACGTCCTTGCCGCCTTCATCCGGCTGGATGAAGCCGAATCCCTTTTGGGCGTTGAACCATTTGACGGTACCGAGAGCCATATCGATCTCCGAAACAGGTTGGGGCGCTCTATCGCTGCCTTTCGTGCAACGATGCGGCATCGACCTTATGAAGTCCTGAGAAACGCTCCAATCAGTCGGAGCGGTAATGTCGAGACGACCGCGATGAGTGCTGGTATCCGTCAGTAGCGCTTCCGTCATGCGAAAGTCAAGAAAATCTCGCCGCCCGCCGGCGCCGCCGGGGGCCTCTCCATACCGGCGATAGGGAAAGAATATCAAGGGATTGCGGCAGAAAGCGCACGCCGCATCAGCCGTCCGCGGATCACGAGGTCGAAGCAAAAGCTTGCGGGAAAAAGCGCGCGGATCGGCACGCTTTCGACAGGCCGCCCGCCGATCCTCAGCGGCGCGCGGCGCCGGGGCGGGGCTTCAGGCCCGGCATCACCTGCGAGCGATAGAAATCGATCACGCGTTTCTGATCGCTCTGTCCGGCATGGACATTGACGATCGTCGCGCCGCTGTCGAACAGGCGGTCGATCGCCTTGATGTGAATCTCCGGCTCGGTGCCGATCGGCCAGCCATGCAAAATCCGATCGATCGGAATTTCCGCTTGCGCGCGCCGCTGGATTTCGGCCGGGTCGCGAATGCCGTAATAGGTCTCGAACGCCTTCGGGATGAAGCGCCACAGCTCCGCCGCCTGCCGGGCATCGCTGTCGCTGCCGACCACGACGAATTGCTCGACCAGCACCGGCATCGTCGAGGGGTCCTTGCCGGCCTGTCGGGTGCCCGCTTCCCATTCCGCGATGGTTCTGCCAGGTAAGCGGATCGGTGATCAGCCCGTCGCCGTGCTGCCCCGCCAGGCGCATGGATTTCTTGCCGTTCGCCGCCGTGAGGAGGGGGATAGGCCGGCTCGGCGGATCGTAGAGCTGCGCATCGAGCGCATAATATTTGCCGCGATGCGATAGGCGTTTGCCGGTCCACAGCGCGCGGATGATGCCGATCGCCTCGATCAGCCTTTCCCAGCGCTCTTCCCAGTCGGGCCACATGCCGGTCGCCGCTTGCTCGTTGAGCGCTTCGCCCGATCCGACGCCGAGGAATATCCGCCCCGGATAAAGCGCGCTCAACGAGGCGAACGCTGCCGCGACGACGCCCGGGCTATAGCGCAGGGTCGGGCAGGTGACGGTCGTGCCCATCCAGGCATCGCCGGCGCGTGCGCCGAGCGCCGCCATCGTCACCCAGGCCGCGCCCGAATGCCCTTCATTCGTTTGCCAGGGCTGGAAATGGTCGCTGGTCGCGAGGAGATCGAATCCGGCATCGGCCGCATCGGCGCCGATCTCCACCAGTTCGGGCACGGTGAATTGCTCATGCGCCAGCATGTAGCCGAGCATTCCCGTGCGCAGCTTGCTTGCCTCGAGGCTGGCGGCGGCATTTTGATTGGCGACCAACGGCACGGCGGCGCTTTCGGCGATCGGCAATTCGCCAACCGGGGCCGCGTCCTTTTCGGTGCGAGTGACGGCGCCGGATTCGCTCATCATCGGGTCTCCGCAATTAGCAGGGCTTACGCGACCGTCAGCGGCTGGGCGGCTTCTGACCGAGCTTCCTGTCGCTCGCATGGCCGACCGGGCGCTTTTCTCCGTCGCCCGATTTGCCCGGCCGTTGCACATGCTGGCCGCCGCGCGGATGACCGGTTTCCTGGTCGTAAAGCTCGCCCTTGTCGCCGGTCGGATTGTCATAGGCGGGACGACCGGGGGCCCGGCGAAGTGCGTCCTTCGAAGCGTCGCGCGCCATCGAATTTCTCCATCGAGCATGCCGGGTGCATCGAGACCAATCCGGTTGCGCCGTGAAGAAGCGAAGACGGGGGCGCCACGCCCGATCCGGCGCGGCGCTCCCTCACGCATTCTATCCGGATGCCTCGTTAGAGATACCAGTCGGCTGGCGAGCCGTAGTAATCATGGATCGCCTTGCCCCAGGCAGGGTCGCCCATATCGGGCCAGTTGGCGTTGTCGAAGCTTGGCGCGTTCTTCAGCCGCTCTTCGGGAATGCCGATGAGATACGCGTCGCGGCGCGTGTCGTATTTGAGGGTGTCCCAGGGCAGGGCGAAGAGCTTGCCGCCCATGCCGAGAAAGCTGCCGTAATTGAGCACAGCATAACCCACGCGGCCGGAAATCTTGTCGATCATGATTTCCTCGATATGGCCGAGGCTGTCGCCCTTGATGTTTTCGACCTTGGTCCCGGTCACTTTCTCGGAGGAAATGAGGCGGGTGGTCTCTTTCGTTGACGTCGCCGGCTGAATAGTCGCAACCATCGTTCGCTCCATTTTGAATCGATATCGCGTCAGAGAAATTCGTGATCCCGGCGTTTGGTTGCGCGCATCGCCGATGAAAGACATCGCGCGCTTTCGTGCGGCGCAGATCGGGAAGCCCGTGCTCGCGGCGCTCGCTATTCGGGCGAGCGTCGCCGTCGCGTCGCGGGCGATTAGCGCGCGGCTGCGATCGCCGCGCCCACGGCTGCGGTCACGCCCATCGCGACGGCACCCCAGAACAGCACCCGAAAGGCGCCGATCGTCCAGCGCGCGCCGCCGGCCCGTGCCGCAAGACCGCCCAGCAGCGGCAGGCACGCAAGCGCAACCAGGGCAATCGACCAGGCTTGCCAGCGCTGCGGCGCGACGAACAGGACCAGGATCGGGACCGCGGCGCCCACGGCAAAGCTCGCCCCCGATGCCAGAGCGGCCTGAAGCGGACGCGCGCGGAGCGTCTCGCTGATTCCCAGCTCGTCGCGGGCATGGGCAGCCAACGCGTCGTGCGCCATGAGCTGCGTCGCCACGTCCCGTGCGAGCGCGGCGGTCAATCCGCGACTCTCATAGATGGCCGCAAGCTCATCGGATTCCGCCGCGAAATCGGATTCGAGGCCGCGCCGCTCGATCGCGAGATCCGCGCGCTCGGTGTCGGCCATCGAGCTCACGGAGACATACTCGCCGGCCGCCATCGCCATTGTTCCCGCGGCGAGGCCCGCGGCCCCGGCCAGCAGCACATTGCCGCTCGAGGCATTCGCCGCCACCATGCCAAGCAGCAGGCTCGCGGTCGAAATGATGCCGTCATTGGCGCCCAGCACGGCCGCACGCAACCATCCCGATCGATGCGTATGGTGGTGCTCTTCATGCGGCATCAACGCTCACCCGATTTGCTCTCGGCGCCGAACGAGGACGGATCGCCAGGATTACCGGTGCGGTTTCGGTTTGGCAACTCTGCCATATCGGCCGCCGCGCCCTGAATTGCGCTGCGGAAAGGAGCAGCGAAGTTCCGTCGAAGGCGCGCGCTTGGTCAGCCCGTGATGCTGTCGGGCGTCTCGGCGAGAACAAAACGCCTCGGGTCCGCGACCACGGAAACCGCCAGGGTTTTGCATTCGGTTGCATCGGATGCCGAGGTAAGGTGGGCATGCATGATGCCGTCCCGGCTGGTGAAGAGGTCGCTCAAAATCCACACGGCATTTCGAAACGCCATGTCGACGTTGCGGTAGCGATCGCCGATTTGGGGTTGCTTGGCCGTCATCGATCGTCAGCCTTTCGTGGATGGGATGGGAAATCGTTTCGCAGCCGCAGCTCGGCATCGGCCAGCAGCGCCAGCGTTTCCTTTCGCGCGACATCGCTCAGATTCAGTTTCAACGATCGGCGGTAGCGATCGATGTCGAGACGCGTGATGCCGGGATCCTCCACAACCTGTCTCCTTGCCCACGGGGCGCCGGCGGTCTAGCCGTTCACGCGAGATCGCTTTCCATCGCGACGCGCTGGTGGCCGTCCTTGAGGGACTTTATCCGGTATTGAGCGATCCCGTGCTCGATCGGAAGCGCTCGGACGATCTCGAATCGTCCGAGCGGCGATAGGCGGATATCGCTCGGGACGAATTGAACGGTCCGGCCGACCGTATATTTGTGTGAAACCATGACGGATTTCGCTCCTGATCGGACGGGGGGCATTGAATCGGCGGTCACGCGATTGTCGCTCGCTATTTGGCGTCGGCCGCGAGGGCTTGCGGCAACGCGGCGGGGGAGGGAACCGGATGATCGATATTGACGTTGGTCGCAGGGAACATCCGGCCGCTCATGGCAAAAAACGTCAAGCCGCCGAGGGCCGCGACGAATAACAGCATCGCGATCTGGGCCTTTGCCGGCGCGAGATGAGAAGCGGCCACGCGCGTCGGCAGGTCGAAGGCGCGTTTCGCCGGTAAAAGTCCGACCAAGCGCGCGGCAATGATGCCGGCATCCGCTGGCGCCCAGCGCCCGTTCGGCAGGCCCGCGACGATCGACGTCAGCCGCTGCGTCGCGGTTTCCGGCGGCAGTTGCGCAAGGCGCGCCGCTTCCTGCCAAGGATCGATGCCGAGTCGGGCAAGCGCCGAAAGCACCGTGAGAACCATGTCGTTTTTCTCTTCGCCGATCGACGCGAATAGAAACTCGTTGAATTCGGATTGCAGCGGCGCGGGGGTAGCGGACCGGCCGGCTTGGTCTCCGCTCATGCGTCACACGGACGCGCGAAAAGGCGCGTTGGCGACGGCCGCACGAAGCGGCACGGCAGGACCGACGATCGGCGGAACGACCCAGGAAGCCATGACGGGCACTTTCGCTGCTAGGCGGGAGTGCACGTCCCTCTCTGCCGCAGGTGCCTGAATTGGGTGCTTCCCCGCGATAACATGATAAATGGTGACGAAGTGCCGCTCTTGCAAGCGGCCGATGCCGGCAACCGGCGGCGCGATTGCTTCGCGGCCAGATCGTTTCGTCACGAGGCCTGATTGCTCCAGGATGCGATCTCGGGGCAGGCCGTTCCCAATTGCGCGATATGCTTTTGAATGGCGAAAATCGAATCGCGCGGGAACACGATGGCGATCGTCTTGCCGGTATCGGTAAGAATGTGCATCTCGACATTGTGCGCATCCAAATAGGCCGCGAATTCGATGGAAACCGCGCGATAGCGCAGGGCGGCCGGCGCAAGCGTCACGGGGCCGTCTTTCCGTGCATGCGTGTCGCTGCTCATGACGCCGCTCGGCGCGCCGCTCCGTCAGCGAAAATTCAAGGGGAACACGAAATCGATCGCCGGCGGCGGGGCTGGCGGCGCGTAGTAGACCGGCGGGGGCGAATAGACATAGCTCGGTGCTTGGCGGCGGGGATAATAGCGGCGCGCCGGCCGTTGCTCCCTGTGGCTACGTTCCTGCTGCACATTGCGGCCGCGATCGTAGTTGTCGGCTCGGTTGTCGGCGCGCGCGGGCACGGACGACAATCCCCCGATCAGTGCGGCGGCCAGCGCCGCCATCAGGACGCCGCCGCGAATGCTTCGCTGCCGGCTTGCGATGGGCGTCATTGAGGCTCTTCCTTCTGGTTTGCGGACACCCTATGTCCTTGCCGCCGCTCGGCGATAGGCTCGGAAACTACCCAGAGGGCAAAGCCGGTTCAGCCGCGCCGCCACGGGCGGCAAGCATCGCGGGACATGAAAAAACTGCCGGTGCGCGGGGGGCGCACCGGCAGCAATGGATGGCCCGGCAGGAATTGCGGCAGCCGGGGAAGGAATAAGCCGCCGGCAAGGGCCAAGCGAATCGAAGGCTAACGCGGATCGCGGTCGGCCCGCCAGGATCGGAAAATACTCAGTGCCGCGCTCGCGCGGGAAGCCGACCGCTTCCACCGGCTTGACGGGCGATGCCGACGGCGGCAAGGCGCGGGCCGGGCAAGGACTGCGGCGAATCGACCGGCAGCGGCCCCGAGAGGCTGGTCGTCAACCCGTCATGCAGGTCGAGACGCGAGGGATTGCCGAGCGCGAGGATGGCCCGCGCGCGCGCCAGCTCTTCGAGCGCGGCATGCACGATCACCAGAAATCCATCCGCCTTCACGGCCTGCTCGTATTGCACGATGCTGCCGCGCGGGACGCCGGCGCTGTAGAGCGCGGCGCCGAGCATGCTGAGGCCGCCGCCCATGATGGCGCCTTCCACCGCGGACACGATGATCGTGGCAAGATAGCCGAGAACCATGATCGGGCCGAGGCCGGGAATCGTCAGGGAGACGCCGCCGACGAACAAGCCCCAGAGACTGCCCCACAACGCGCCGCGCTTGCCCCAGAATTTGATCCGGTCGCCGATATTATAGAAGCCGACGATTTTCTCTTCGGAATGGTATCCCTTGCCGACGATGCTGAGGTTTTCGAGCATGATGCCGGCATTCATCAGTTTTTTAACCGCGGCGTCCGCTTCTTGGTGCTCGCCGAACACGGCGATGACGGATTCGCTTTGAAGCATCGAACTCTCCAGATAGGTAACCAAATCGACGATGGACAAATTGCGCCGGTTTCGAGCGGGGCCGTTACGAGGGCATCGGACCCGATAGACGGTAACGGTCGTTGTTCGGTGTTTCGTCTCGCACGCTGGCATGTCCCACTTCGGGGCGATAGCTTCGGAAACTACTCATGCTTGCATGGTTGCATCGGCCGATGCCGCGAGCGGGCCGCAAGCTGCAACCTGCCGCGATCGGCGCGACAGCGATCTGAAAGTAATCGAGCGAGTTCCTCAGTAATCCGGAAGAATATTTGCGATTGATGTCGCGAATGACCTTGGCAGCGCCGAATCGGCAATTATTTCCGATGCTTGCGGATTTGGAAAATACTCGGATCGCCGACGCAATACAGGCTCGCTGTACGTCAGCGTACGTGTTAGACTTTGGTGTCTCGAATGGCCGCCCGTTGCGGGAAGCTGGCCGAGGCAATGAGAAAGTCGACATGAAAAAGGGATTCCGTGCCCGCCCGGCCGCGGCGGCTCGACCGCCGCCGACCCGTGCCCAGACCGCTCGAGCGCATGCCGGCGCGAATCTCCAGCACATCCTCGGCAGCTCCGGCATCGCGACCCTCGTCCTCGACCGCGACCTCACGCTTTCCTTCTTCACGCCCGCCGCTTTATCGCTGTTCAAAGTCACCGACGCCGATCTCGGTCGGCGGTTCTCCGAGATTGAACGCCGCTTCGCCGACGACGATCTGCTGCTCGACCTGCAAACCGTGATTGCGACCGGCGTGTCTTTGTGGCGCGAGGTCGAGACCGATCGCGGCATCTGGTACAACCGGCGCCTGCTGCCCGATCGCACCGCCGACAACGATATTCAAGGCGTGGTCATCACCTGCGCGGATATTTCCGAGGTGAAGGCGGTGGAGCGCGAGATCGAGGCTGCGCGCAACTACGCCAGCAGCATCGTCGATGCCATTCGCCAGCCGCTGGTCGTGCTCGACCACGAGCTGCGCGTCGTGTCCGCCAGCCCGTCCTTCTATCGCAGCTTCGCGGTCAAGCCGAGCGATGCGGTCGCGCGGCAGCTCACGCAACTCCGCGACCGCTGTTTCGACGTTCAGGCGTTGCGCAGCTTCCTCGATCGGGTTGCGGCAGGACATCAAGTGGCCGAGGATTATGAAATCGAGATCGAGCTGCCGCCGCGCGGCAAGCGCGTGCTGGTGCTGAATGCCCGCGATATTCCGGCGGCGCCTCCGGTCAAGCATCGGACGCTGCTCGCGATCGACGATATCACCGACCGCAAGCGCGCCGAAGCGGCGCTCGATATTGCCAAGAAGCAGGCCGAGCGGGCCAATCTCGGCAAATCGCGCTTTCTCGCCGCTGCGAGCCACGATCTGCGCCAGCCGCTGCAGACGATTTTTCTGATGCAGGGGCTGTTGGCGGCCAAGGTGAAAGACCCCGACGTTTCGAAGCTCGTGACGCGACTCGGCGAATCGATGGACGTGATGTCGGGCATGCTGAACAAGCTTCTCGACATCAACCAGCTCGAGGCAGGGATCATCGATCCGAAGCTCGAGGTCTTTCCGATCGGCATGCTGCTCGATCGGCTGCGGACCGATTTCAGCTATCAGGCCGAGCTCAAATTCCTGAGCTGCCATGTGGTGCCGAGCCGGCACGCCGTGCGCAGCGATCCCGACCTGCTCGAGCAGATGCTCCGCAACCTCATGTCCAATGCGCTGAAATACACCGATAGCGGCAAGCTGCTGCTCGGGTGCCGTCGCCGCGGTGCTGCGCTGCGCATCGAAGTCTGGGACACCGGCCGCGGCATACCCGAGGATCAGCTCGAGGCGATCTTCGAGGAGTTTCATCAGCTCGACAACCCGGCGCGCGAGCGCTCGCGCGGTCTCGGGCTCGGGCTCTCGATCGTGCAGCGCCTCGCGAACCTGCTCGGCTATGCGATCGACGTGCAATCGCAGCCCGGCAAGGGCTCGGTATTCGCGATCGAGGTGCCCCGCGCCGTCGCGCCGGCGGGAGCCGCGCCGCAACTCGGCATTCGCCAGCCGGCGCCGCGCGTCGCCGCGGGCGAAGCGATCCTGGTCGTGGAGGACGATCCGACGATCCGCGAAATGCTGCAATTGATTTTCGAGCTCGAAGGCTACCGCACGGCGGTTGC
>DATLUE010000229.1:0-17859 GCA_035533255.1 Allostellaceae bacterium
GCGCCGGCGAGATGCAGCCGCTGGAAATGCCGCAGCTCGGCGCGCACCAGACCGACGGCTTGTGCGCCCTCGCCGAAGGCGCGGTTGAGCGCGCGCTCCAGCATCGTCGCATCGCCGTCGGCCGCGGCAAATACCGCCTCGTCGACCGTCAGCTCGGCGCTGTCGCCGACTGCTGCCACACTGGCCTGCTCGTCGACCGTGCCGCCGTCGCCGACATAGAGCGCGAGCTTTTCGAGCTCCTGGCGGCTGATGCCGCGGTCGCCGCCGAGATGCGCGACCAGATATTGTAGGGCCTCGGGCCGCGCGGTGATCTTGTGCGCGGCGAACACCTCGCGCGCGAGCTCGCCGATCTCGCGCGGGCCATCGAGATAGCAGGCGATCGCCGCGGCGGTTTTTGCCGCCTCGAAGGCGCGCCGCAGGCTCGAGCGGGGGGGCAGATCGCCGGCCGCGACGACGATGAACGCATCGCCCGGCGGCGGCGCTTTGAAAAAGCGGTCGAACATTGCGCCGACCGCATCGCCGGCGTCATGAACCCGCACCAGCCGCCGGCCGCCCATCAGGCTCATGCTCGCCGCCTCGTCGTTGAGTCGCGCCGGATCGCGCGCGAGCGTATCGGCGTCGAGCTCGGCGACCCGAAACGCATCGCCGAGATCGGAGCAGATCGCGTGCGCGACCTGCTCGGCGCGCTCTTTCACGAGGCCGGAATCGGGGCCGTAGACCAGCGCCGCGCGCATGCCGGCATCCGGCGCTTTCAGGAACGCCGCGACCCGCTGCGCCGGCAGCTTCACGGCGGCGACCTTACGGCGCGCGTTCCCGCACGCTGGGCGCGCACGAACAGCGCGAGGCGCAAGGTCATCTCGTCGGCGACTTCCCGGATCGCGCGGTCGCGCGCACCGTCGGCGGCGACCTGGGTGGCATAGGCGTCGCTGATCAGATCGAAATCGCCGACCGCGCGGCTGGCGCTGCTATAGACCAACGCGCCGGTGCCGGCCTTGGCGAGGGTGAACGTCGCGTTGATGGTCACTTCGCTGGTGGTCGCGGTGGCGTTGCGTTGAATGCCCAGATCGACGCGCGTCACGGTGAGGGTGGTGGCGAGACTCCAGCGCGGCGTCACGACGATGCCGCCGGGATTCAGATTCTCGCGCAGCGCGAGCTCGAGAATCTGGCCGGCGCGATCGGGGATTCGCGTCACGGAAATCGCCGCCAGATCGGGATCCCAATCGCGCGGTCCGCTCGGCGCATAGAGCGGATGAAAGCCGCAGCCGGCGACCGCCAGCGCCAACGGCACGAGCCATGCCGCGCGCCGCGTCGGCCGCTCAAACCACGACATTGACGATCCGGTTGGGCACGACGATGGTTTTGCGCGGCGCCTTGCCGTCGAGCGCTTTCGCGACGGCCGGCAGTGCCAGCGCCGCCGCCTTGGCGGCATCCTCGACCGAATCGCGCGGCAGCTCGACTGTCCCGCGCAGCTTGCCGTTGACTTGGACCGCGACGGTCACGGTGTCCTCCGCCGCCAGCGCCGGATCGAAGCGCGGCCATTGCTCGTCGGCGAGCATCGTGCCCGGGCGCAACGCCTGCCACAGCTCCTCGCCGAGATGCGGCATCATCGGCGCCACGAGGCGCACCGCGGCTTCGAGCCCTTCGCGCAGCACGATCCCCGCGCCGTCGCCGGCGGCAATCGCTTCGAGCGCGTTGGTCAGCTCGCGGATGCGCGCGATGCCGCGGTTGAAGCGGAATTTCTCGAGATCGTCGGTGACATCGCGAATCGTGCGATGGATGGTGCCGCGCAGCGCGGCGAGCGCATCGGGCAGTTTCTCCGGACCGCGCGCGCCGGCGGCGGCCAGCGGCACCGGCGGCTCGGTCGCCAAGCGATGGAGCCGATTGACGTAGCGCCACGCGCCTTCGATCCCGGCATCGGTCCATTCGAGATCGCGCTCGGGCGGGCTGTCGGACAAGAGATAAAGCCGCGCGGTATCGGCGCCGTAGGATTCGACGATGGTATCGAGCCCGACCAGGTTCTTGTGCGATTTCGACATTTTCTCGATGCGCCCGATTGTCACCGGCCGGCCGTCGGCGTCGAGGGCTTTGCCGCCGGGCTCGGCGGCTTTCGTGACGTCCTCGGGGAACAGCCACTCGCCGTCCGCGCTCTTATAGGTCTCGTGGCACACCATGCCTTGGGTGAACAAGCCGGCGAACGGCTCGGTCACGCCGAGATAGCCGCATTGCTTCAAGGCGCGCGTGAAGAAGCGCGAATAGAGCAGATGCAACACGGCATGCTCGATGCCGCCGATATATTGATCGACCGGCAGCCAGTAATCGACCTCGCTGCGCACGAACGCGCTGGCGGCGCGCGGCGAGCAGAAGCGCGCGAAATACCACGACGATTCGAAGAACGTATCGAAGGTGTCGGTCTCGCGCTCGGCCGCGCCGCCGCAAGAGGGGCAGGTCGTGTGCTTCCAGCTCGGGTGATGCGCCAGCGGATTGCCCGGCTGATCGAAGCGCACATCCTCGGGCAAGGTGACCGGCAATTGCGCCTCCGGCACCGGCACGATGCCGCAGGCGGTGCAATGGATCACCGGGATCGGACAGCCCCAATAGCGCTGGCGCGAGATGCCCCAATCGCGCAAGCGATAAGCGATGGTGCGCTCGCCGGCTTTCAATTCGACCAGCCGCGTGGCGGCGGCGCGCTTGGCGTCGGCTACCTCGAGCCCGTTAAGGAAATCGGAATTGAACACCGTGCCGAGCGTCTCGGTATAAGCCTCGCCGGCGACCGCAAAGCGCATCGGATCGGCATCCGGCGGCAGCACCACGGGCTTGACCGGCAGAGCGTATTTGCGCGCGAAATCGAGATCGCGCTGGTCGTGCGCCGGGCAGCCGAAGATCGCGCCGGTACCATATTCCATCAGCACGAAATTCGCGACATAGACCGGCAGCTCCCATCCGGGCACGAACGGGTGCAGCACTTTGAGGCCGGTATCGAAGCCGCGCTTCTCGGCGGTCTCGATCACCGCCTCGCTGGTGCCCATGCGATTGCATTCGGCGACGAAATCGGCGAGTGCCGGGTTGCCGCGCGCGACCTCCGCGGCAAGCGGATGATTGGGCGCGATCGCGCAAAACGCCGCGCCGAACAGCGTGTCGGGCCGGGTCGTGAACACTTCGAGCGTGTCGGCACGGTCTTTCAGGCGGAAGAACACGCGCGCGCCTTCCGAGCGGCCGATCCAATTCTCCTGCATCACGCGCACGCGCTCGGGCCAGCGCTCGAGCGTCGCGAGCGCGTCGAGCAGATCGTCGGCGTAGGCGGTGATCTTCAGGAACCATTGCGACAAGAGGCGCTTTTCGACCGGCGCGCCCGAGCGCCAGCCGCGGCCGTCGATCACCTGCTCGTTGGCAAGGACGCTGTGCTCGACCGGGTCCCAATTGACCCAGGATTCCTTGCGGTAGGCGAGGCCTGCCGCGAGGAAGTCGAGAAACATCTTCTGCTCGTGCTTGTAATAGTCGGGATGGCAGGTCGCGAGCTCGCGCCGCCAATCGTAGCTGAGGCCCATGCGCTTCAATTGCGCGCGCATCACCGCGATGTTTTGCAGCGTCCAGTCCTTGGGATGGACCTTGCGGGCGATCGCCGCATTCTCGGCCGGCAGGCCGAAGGCATCCCAGCCCATCGGATGCAGCACGTTGAAGCCCTGGGCGCGCTTATAGCGCGCGACCACGTCGCCCATCGTGTAGTTGCGGACATGGCCGACATGGAGCTTGCCCGAGGGATAGGGAAACATCTCGAGGACGTAATATTTCGGGCGGCCGGGATCGGCCTCGACGTGAAACACGCCGCAGTCGCGCCAGACCGCCTGCCATTTTTCTTCGGTTTCTTTGGCGTTGTAGCGCGCCATCGCGCGAGCCGCTCGGCTCTCTGCTACGGGTCGCTGGTGCGGCGGTCGCTTATTGCGCGACCGTGCTCATGCGGATCTGGCGCGCGCGGGTCAGGATCGCGTTCTCGATTTCGGTGCCGGTGGTCTGATCCACCGGCGCATCGACCCATTGGCCGCTCGGGTCCTTGTTCTGGCGGAACACGCGGGCGCGCACGCCATCGGCGCGCAGGTCGCGGCCGAGGATGAAGATGTTCATCTTGAAGCGCTCGTTCGGGGTATCGGGTGGGCTGTACCAATCGGTGATGATGGTGCCGCCGAACGGATCGGCCGAGGCCAGCGGCATGAACGACACGGTGTCGAGCGAGGCATGCCACAGGAAGCTGTTGACGCCGATACCGGAGCCGCCGCCCGAGGCGTCGGGCTTGCTGGGCGAGAAGAGCGTGTCGAGCAGGCTGGTCGGCGCGCCGCCATTCGGCCGGTTGCGATAATCGGAAAACTCGTCCGGATTGCTCCATTGCGGATCGTTGCCGTAAGGATCGGCGGCGTGACGGGCGGCATCGGGATCGTTGCCGTTCCAGCGATTGGGGTCGAACCAGCTTGCGCAGCCGGCCAGCAGCACGCCGGCCAGAACGACCAGCCCGACCTTGCTGCCCAAACCTGTGAAACGAACCGTCATCGCAAGCTCCTTCACCCTGCCGGACATGGCCCGGCGCATCGCCCCGCAAAACGCCGGCATCCTACACCGCCGGCGCCGCGAATCGAGGTTAAATCTTTGAGGCGGCTGTCATAGCGCCCGGTTGCGCGGCGCACAATGCTTGACCGGACGCGCCGGTTTTTGCAAGGGTCGCGGCATGGTCGACCCCCTCGCTATCGCCGGCAATCTCGACGCGGTTCGCTCGCGCATTGCCGCGGCGTGCGGCGCCGCTCTGCGCGAGCCCCAGCGCGTGACCCTGGTCGCGGTGTCGAAGACCCAGAGCACCGAAGCGGTCGAAGCCGCCCTGCTCGCGGGTCAGCGCAGCTTCGGCGAGAACCGGGTGGCAGAGGCGCAGGCGAAATACCCCGCGCTCAAGGCGCGCTTTCCCGATCTGCGTCTTCATCTGATCGGCCCGCTGCAGACCAACAAGGTCAAGGACGCGGTGGCGCTCGCCGACGTGATCGAGACCGTCGACCGGCCGCGCCTCGCCGAAGCCCTGGCCAAGGAGATGGCGCGGCAGAACCGCGCGCTCGATTGCTTCATCGAGGTGAATATCGGCGCCGAGCCGCAGAAAGCCGGCATTGCGCCCGAGGCGGCGGATGATTTCATCGCTGCCTGCCGAACGCGCTGGGCGCTGCGGGTAGTCGGGCTGATGTGTATTCCGCCGGCCGGTCGCGACCCGGCGCCCTATTTCGCCGCGCTGGCCGCACTCGCACGCCGCACCGGGCTCGCGGGCCTCAGCATGGGCATGAGCGCCGATTTCGAGATCGCGATCGCGTGCGGCGCGACGCATGTGCGCGTCGGCACCGCGATCTTCGGCGCGCGCGGCTAACGCGGCACGACCACGCGCGAGCTTGCATCGGCGGCGCCGAGCACGGCCAGCAAATCCGCATGGGCGAGCGCGATGCAGCCGGCGGTGGCCGCGAAATCGGCGGTCGCGAGATGGAGGAAGATCGCGCTCCCCTCTCCCGGCACCACCGGATCGTCGTTATGGCCCAACACCACGAGCAGGTCGTAGAGCGGATCGTCGCGCCAGAGCGCCTCGGCGCTCGCCGGATAGGGCAAACGGACCGGGCGGTTATAGGCGGGATCGCCGGGCGCATCGCACCAGCCGTCATCGCGCGCGATCGCCTGGCAGGGCAGCGCGGTGTGCGGTCGCTGCTCGCGGTCGGCACGATAGAGCACCCGCCGCAGGGCGAAGGCGCCGCTCGGTGTCGCGCCGTCGCCTTCGCGCTTGCGCAGGCTGATCCCGGCGCGGCCGAGCGCGCAACGCATCCGGCGGGCGTCCCAGGTGGCAGACCCGTCGCGATCGATCATCAAATCCATGACAACATTTTGCCCCGACCCGGCGGGAACGCCAATCTCCCGACCGCGCGGCCTATATAATGGCCGGATGAGCGTCGTCGAAGGCATGCCCGCCATTCTGCTGCCGGCCGAGCCGGGCTTTCGCGAAAGCCGGGATCGCGACGCGCGGTTCGGCCGGTTGCGGCGCACCGCGATCGTCGCGGCGGCATTGGCGCATACGGCGGTGATCGTGGCACTGCTGATCCACTGGCCGACGCTGCCGGCGGTCGCGCCGCCGGCGCGGCCGATCGCCGTGACCCTGGTAACCGCGCCACCGCCGGCGCCACCGCCGCCGAAAGCCCGCCCGACGCCGATGCGCGCGACGCCGCATGAATTGGTGTCGGGGCCCGACACCAAGACCACGGCGCCGCCGCAAGCCGCCGAGCAAGATCTGGCAGCCGCACCCAAGCCGGTCGCCCCGCCGCGCGTCGAAGTGCCGAGCAAAACCGCACTGCCCGAGCCCAAGCCCAGCCCGGTCTTGGCGCCGCATCTGCCAAAGCCCAAGCTCGCGACCCGCGAGACCGCGCCTAAAAAATCGGCCCGTTGGGTCGATCGCGCCCCCGGCAAGGAGCACGAAGGCGATCCCTATCTCAATCGCCTTCAGGAGATGGTGGAAGAGCAGCGATTCTATCCGGCGAATGCGATCGGCCCGCTGGGCCTGCGGCTCGAAGGGACCGCGGTTTTCTCGATCCTGATCGGAGCCAATGGCGCGCTTCTGGGCGTCCAGCTCGATCGCTCCACCGGCGCCGAGGTGCTCGACCGGGCCGCGCTTGCGATGATCCGCAAAGCCGCGCCGTTCCCGCCGCCGCCCAGCTACCTGCTGCCGCCGGTGGTGATCGAGGCACCGATCCATATCTCGCCGAATGGCGACTAGATTTTTTGATTTTGTCGCATGGTCTGCGGCGAGCCGCTGCACACTTCGCCGGACAATGCTCTGGTCGCGCCCACCGCCAAAGCGCGCGCCGCTAAAGCGGTTGCAATTGCGGCACGGGCAATTTAATGAAGCGGGCGACGGGGATGGGGTTCCCCAAAACCGCCCGTTCCGGGCTGATGACTCCTACTGTGCACGACGCGGTCTCGAGTCGCTTTGCGACCGCCGCCAGGCGGGTGTTTGTGGCCCGCCGATCGCATCGAGGAGGTCGGATGTCGACATATCTCTGGGTTGCCGTGGGCGGCGCGCTCGGCTCGATGGCGCGGTACGCCACCGGTGTTTATGTCGGGCGCTGGCTCGGCGCCGCGTTTCCCTGGAGCACGCTGCTGATCAACATCGTCGGCTCGTTCCTGATCGGCGCGTTCGCCGAATCCTTCGCGCTGCGCTGGGATGTCAGCCAATCGATGCGGGTGTTCCTGATTGTCGGGATCTGCGGCGGCTACACCACTTTCTCGACCTTCTCGCTCGATATCGTGACTTTGCTCAATCGCGGCGAAGCGCTCGCCGCCGGCGCTTATATCGTTGCCTCGGTCGCGCTCGGCCTTGCCGCGCTTTATGCCGGGCTGCACGCGATGCGGTTTGTCCTTGCCTGATGCGGCGCAACAAGCGCATCGAGCGCCGTTGCGATCTCGGCCACCACCGGCGCCCAGCGGCGCGTTGCATCCTGGCGAAACAGCCGCGCAGTCGGATACCACGGGCTGTCGCTGCGCTGCTCGAGCCAGCGCCAATCGGGCGCGTAAGGCAGCATGATCCATACCGGCTTGCCGAGCGCGCCGGCGAGATGCGCGACCGAGGTATCGACCGTGACGACCAGGTCGAGCGCCGCAATCGCGGCGGCGGTATCGGCAAAATCGCTGAGCAGCGGCGATAGGATCTCGAGCCGCATGCCGGCGGGCGCGGCTTCGGCCTGACCGACCGCGGCGCCTTTCTGTAAAGCGAGGAACGCAATGTTCGGGAGCGCGGCGAGCGGCGCAAGCTGCGCCAAGGACAGCGAGCGATGGCGATCGCGCTTGTGCTCGGGCCGGCCGGCCCAGACGAGCCCGACCTTGAAATCGGGCCCGGCCACGCGGCAGCGCCATTCATCGGCGGCGACCGGGTCGGCGGCGAGATAAGGCAGGTTGCCGGGCACGGTGGCGAGCGTCGTCGCGAGCGCCAAGGGCAAGCTCAGCAACGGGCATTGCCAGGAAAAATCCGGCAAGGGATCGCCGAACGCCACTACCCGCTCGACGCCGGCGATGCCAGCGAAGACGCGATGCAGCTCGACCGGCGCCTCGCACACGACGCGCCCGCCGCGTGCCGCCACCAGCGGCAGGTAGCGCGCGAACTGGATCGCATCGCCGAAGCCTTGCTCGGCATGAATGAGGATGGTCGAGCCGCGCAGCGTCTCGCCGCGCCATTCGGGCACGGCAAAGCGCTTGGCCGCCGCGACGTTCCAGCGCCAGCGGCGAAAGCCCTCGCCGAGCTCGCCTTGCACCAGCAGCGCCAGGCCGTCGTTCCAATGCGCGCTGTCATGCGCCGGCTCGAGTGCCAGCGCGCGCGCGTAACTTGCATGCGCGGCGCGCGGATCGCCCTGCTCCAGCAGCGCATTGCCCAGATTGATGTGCGCGTCGACCAGATGCGGCTGCAAGCCGAGCGCTGCGCGGAAATGCACCGCCGCCGCGGCGAGCTCGTCGCGCTGCGCGAGGACACGGCCGTAATTATTGTGCGCGGCGGCATTGCCCGGCTGCAGAGTCAACACATGGCGATAACACTCCGCCGCTTCGTCGATCGCGCCGAGCTCGGTCAGTGCCGCGCCGAGATTGTTGTGCGCCTCGACATAGCCGGGTGCCCGTGCGATCGCGCGGCGGAAATGCTCCGCGGCCTTGCCGTGCTCGCCGCGCGCCGCCAGCACATTGCCGAGATTGAACAGCGCGGCGGCATAATCCGGCTGCGCCTGCAGCGCCTGCTCCAACGCGCGCTGCGCTGCCGCCAACTGGCCCTGCTGCTGCAAGGCCAAGCCGAGATTGCTCAGCGCCGCCGCGAAACCGGGCTTCAGCGCGAGCGCGTGGCGATAGCACGCGACCGCTTCCTCGATGCGTCCGAGGCTGCGATAGACCGTGCCGAGATTGTTATGGTAATTGGGCTCGGCGTCATTGAGCGCGACCGCCTGCTTGATCGATTGCAGTGCCGCTTCGTGCCGCCCGAGCTGGTGCTCGACAAGGCCGAGCAGATGATGCGAGCCGGCATGTTGCGGCGCTTCGCCGAGGATCGCGCGGTAGAGCGTTTCGGCCTCGATCAGGCGACCATCCTGTTGCAGGCGGAAGGCGGTGGCAAAGCTCTCGACGAGGTCGATCATGGCGCAGCTCCGGGTTCGGCATCCTGCAAAGCAAGCGCCGGGCCAGAGAAAATGCAGCCTCGATCAAGGCTTTGATGCGGTGTGGCCGCCGATCGGGCAGGATTTGCCGGGTCGGACGCGCCGCTTACCCAGGCCGCGCCATCTTGTGATCGATCGCGCCGAAGATCGACTGGCCGTGCGCGTCGAGCATCTCGATGCGCACGCGATCGCCGTATTTGAGGAACGGCGTCTTCGCTTCGCCCTGGCTCGTTTCCTCGACCGAGCGCGCCTCGGCGATGGTGGCGAAGCCGCGCTTCAAATCCTGGTTCGAGACCGTGCCGCCGCCGACGATCGTGCCGGCGCTCAGCGCTTGGGTCATCGCGCAGTACGCGATCATCTTGTCGAAGCCGTGGACGGCCTCGCCGGCGTTGGGATCGCCGAACAGCTTGCCGTTGATCGAGCAGCGGATCGGGAGATGAAGGCGATTGTCGCGCCACGCTTCGCCCAGCTCGTCGGGCGTCACGCAAACCGGCGTGAAGACCGAGGCCGGCTTCGAGCGCGTGAAGCCGAACTGCTTGCCGAGCTCGATCCCCTGCACGGCGCGCAACGAAACATCGTTGACCAGCATGACCAGCTCGATCTTCGACGCGGCGATCGCGGGCGAGGCGCCATAGGGCACGAAATCGGTCACGACCGCGACCTCGCCCTCGAAATCGATGCCCCAATCCTCGCTGCCGAGCGGCACGTCTTGCGTCGGCGCGAGGAAGCCGTCGGAGCGGCCTTGATAGACGGCGGGCTCTTTCAGGAACCATTCCGGCGCCGGCCGGCCGCGCGTCATGCGATAGCGATGCGATTCGTAAGCCGTGCCGTCGAGCCACTGGAACGAGCGCGGCAGCGGCGAATGGCAGAGCGCGGGATCGAAATCGCGGGCATTCTTCAGCCCGTCCATCAGCCGCCGATAACGGTCTTGCAGCAGCGGCTTAGCGCGCGCCCAATCGTCAAAGGCAACGCGCAGCGAGGGCGCGATATCGGCGGCGCTGGTCATCTTCTTGAGGTCGCGCGAGACCACCGCCAATTCGCCATCGGGATGGCCGGTACGCAAGGTCGCGAGCTTCATCGCATCCTCCGGATCGATCGCCGTGCTTCAGGCGCCGCGATTCAAGCAATCGTCTCGGCGAAGAAATTCTGCATCGCCTGCCACGAGCGCTTGTCGGCCTTCTCGTTATAGGCCGCTGGCATGCCGCTGGTCGGCAGGCTCCAGTTGGTGAAGGTGTGCACCGCGCCGCCATAGGCGACGAGCTGCCAATCGACTTTCGCGTCCTCCATCTCTTTCTCGAAGGCGGCGACCTCGGCCGGCGGCACCACCGGATCGATCGCGCCGTGAAGGATCAGCACCTTGCCCTTGATGTTCTTGGCGTCGGCGGCGTTCGGCGTGTTGAGCTGTCCGTGGAAGGCGACCGTGCCTTTGAGATCGGCGCCGCTGCGCGCCAGCTCCAGGGCGACGATGCCGCCGAAGCAATAGCCGATCGCGGCGAGCTTCGCGGTATCGACCAGCGGATGCTTCGCCAGGCAGTCGAGCCCGGCCTGGGCGCGGGCGCGGGTAAGCTGGCGGTCCTCGTAATAGGGTTTCGAGATCTTCTCGCAATCGGGGAAGCTCGCGGCGCGCACGCCTTTGCCAAAAACGTCGGGCGCGAAAGCGACATAGCCCATCTCGGCCAGCATCTCGCAGCGTTTTTTCACGTAATCGCCGAGCCCGCCCCATTCATGCGCGACCAGAATCCCGGGCCGCTTGCCGCTCTTGCTCTCATCGACCGCCCAGAATCCCTGGCAGGTCGTGGCACCGTGCTGGTACTCGTGGTCCTGGCCCTTGATCATCCTGCCCTCCCGCTGCTGTCGCTGGCGCCCTGTCGGCTTGGCGGTTTCCTAGCATCAAGCCGGGGCCGGGAGCAATCGCGGGGAGGATGCCGCGATCGAGGACCGGCTATACCGCCGCCAGCAGCCGGTTGGACATCCGATCGGCGGTCTCGATGACGCTGACAGCCGCCTGATAGGCGGCGCGTGCGGTGATCAGATTGACCATCTCGGCGGCGATGTCGACGCTCTGCCCGGTGTCGATCACCGCGCCGACCGACACGCCCGGATTCATCGGCACGAAGACCGCCTGCTTCGCCGTATATCCCGGGGTCGTCGCATTGGCGACGTTGCCGGCGATCACGCCAACATTGAGCGATTGCGCGGCCAGTGCCGAGCCGGCGATGGTCAGTGCGTCCAACAATGCTTTCAAGCCGCCGTTGCGATCGCGCCAGTGAAGCACGAAACGCGGCCCGAGCGAGAAATAACGCGCGCAATTTGGCGCAAGGTTTAGGAATGGCGGACATAGAGATCGAGCGGGTCTCGACCGCCGACGGCGCCCGGCGCGGCTCCGCCCAACAGCGGGTTGTGTGATTTTTGGGGAAATTATGGAGCGGGCGAAGGGATTCGAACCCTCGACCCCAACCTTGGCAAGTTTTGAATCGCTTCTGCGCGCTCATGCGACCATCTGCGCTTAAGCCGCACTTTCCTGCTGTTTTCGGCCATTTTTCGCACTCCCTCATGCCGACACACGCCGTCCAAAATTTGACCGAAAGCGCGCTCATGTGTTACCTGGGTGTTACCTGAGCGCGCGTCAGCGGCGCCAGGTAACAGGCTGGAACGATTCTAAAGGGTGTCAGGTAACAAGGGAGGTGCGCGATGGCGCGGCTCACCAAGCGATTCGTCGATCAGTTGAAGCCCGATCCCTCGGGCAAGGATTTGACGCACTGGGACGACCGCCTCTCGGGCTTCGGTGTCCGCGTGCAACCGAGCGGCGCCAAGTCGTGGGTCGCCATGTACCGCACGCGCGAGGGCAGGCTGCGCAAGCTGACGATCGGTAAGGTCGCTACGCTCACCCCCGAAGAAGCGCGTCAGGAAGCGCGCCTAAAGCTCGCAGAGGCGCAACGCGGTGGAGATCCCGCCGGCGACAAATCTGCGGCGCGCCGCGGCATGACAGTCGCCGAGCTGTGCGATTGGTATCTGCGGGAAGCCGAGGGCCGCGTGAAGGCATCGACGCTCGCAATGGATCGCTCGCGCATCGAGCGCCACGTAAAGCCGCTGATCGGCAAGCGGCACGTGGCGAGCCTCACGTCGGATGACATCGAGCGGCTTCAATCCGACATCGCCGCCGGCAAGACGGCGAAGCCGCGCGAGAAGCGCGGTGGTGCGACGACAGGCGGCCGAGGCGTAGCAGGGCGCACGATCGGTATGCTGGGTACGATCTTGGAGTTCGCGAAGCGGCGGAAGGTCATCAAAGAAAACGTGGCACGCGGCGTTCAAAAACTTCGTGAGCGCAAGCTACAGCGTTTCCTGACGCTCGATGAAATCGCGGCACTCGGCAAGGTGATGCGCGCGGCCGAAGCCGCGGGCGAAACCGCGACGGCCATCGCCGTCATCCGTCTTTTGCTCATGACGGGACTGCGACGCATGGAGGCGCTGGCCTTGCCGCGCGCCTGGGTCGACGCAAAGGCGCGCTGCATCCGCTTCGGCGACACCAAGAGCGGGCCGCAAATCCGGCCCATCGGCGCTGCGGCCGTGAAGCTGCTCAATGAATTGCCCGCGCCGGAAGAAGGCGCGAGCAAGGAGCGCGCCTCTTGGGTCTTCCCTGCCGAGCACGGCGACGGGCATTACGTCGGCGCGCCGAAGGTGCTGGCGCGTTTCTGTGCCAAAGCAGGGCTCGAAGGCGTCACCCTCCACGTCCTGCGCCACAGCTTTGCCGCCGTGGCGGCCGAGATGGGCTATTCCGAGCTCACCATCGCCGGGCTGCTCGGTCATCGGCTGTCGGGCATCACCGTCCGGTACGCGCACGTGCCCGACGCCGCGTTGGTCGCCGCTGCCGATCGCGTCGCCGCCCGCATCGCCGCCCGCATCGCGGCGGCGCTCGAGGGCCGCAACAAGGAATCGTCTGTGGTTCCTTTCCGCGCGGCCGAATAGTCGCCGCTTGATTTTTCAGTTATCGTATATACATTAAATGGCGATCACCTGGGACGAGACGAAGCGGCGCAGGACAATCGAGGACCGTGGCCTCGATTTTGCCGATGCCGCCAAGGTCTTTGCCGGCCGTACCATCACGGTGCCGGACGACCGCCGAGACTACGGCGAAGAGCGGAACATCACGGCGGGAAAGTTGGAGAATCGCTTCGTCATAGTCGTCTGGACATTGCGCGACGGCGACCGACGCATCATTTCGATGAGGTATGGGCATGCGGACGAGGAAGCATACTACCAAGAGGAAATGGATCGATCCCGATGACGCGCCGCATCTCGACCGCGAATGGTTTGCCCGCGGCGAGATTCGCGAAGGCGACCGGCTGATCCGCCGCGGCCGGCCGAAATCGGCAGCGCCGAAGGAAGCCGTGAGCCTGCGTCTCGACCCCGATGTGCTTCAGCATTTCCGCGCGACGGGGCCCGGCTGGCAGTCGCGGATCAACACCGCGCTGCGCAAGGTCGCGAAGCTCGGATCATGACGACGCGAAATCCCAAGCCATGATCAACGATCCGACCATTCGCTACTACCCCGAGACCGATACGATGGCGATCGAGATTCGTCCTTGGCCGGAAATGCAGGATGGCGACCGCGATCAGATCGGTGGCCAGGACGCTGGCGAAGATTTAGTGATCCACTACGCCGCCGACGGGCAGCCCTGGCTGTGGGAGATCGAGCACGCCTCGGCGCATCCCGAGCATATCGCGGCGGCCCTCGACCAAATCCGTCGGCGCAGCGCGATCGCCGCATAGCTTTGCCCCGAGCGGGCTCAGATTTCTCCATTGGTGCTTGCCAAGCATTTGCCGGGCCGCACGAGGCGGGCGGTCAAGGCCGCAGCCGCGCGCGCCGCGCGGTGGCGCGTAGCGCCAGCCTTGACAGCCCGCCGCGGCCCGGCACGCTGGCCGGCAAGCACCAATGGTGCTCCGACGCCGGGTCCGGCGCCGACCAGCTTTCGGATTCGCCGCGGGTTCCATGACGTCCAAACGGCGCCGCCAAATCTGTTGCTGAGAAGCCGCAAGGATTCGCAACGGATTTGATGATCCTCTCGCCGTGGTCGGACGCATCGAAAAATGAGCGACGCTTGCGACGAAAGTTTTTCGCCAATCCTATGTGATTTCCACAGCAGTAGTTTCATACGGGCCACCCGCCATGCCTCCATACGAACGGCGGATTTCTGCGCGCCTAGCGAGCGCATGCCTCCATCACGCAAGCGATGCCTCCAGGATTTTCGATGTGCAGGCAATGCGATCGCCGACGAATGGAGGCATTCCTTTTTATCTTGCCCTCTTAATCGGGCCGTCATCGCCAGACACCTTCGTACGCTGTCTTACGCTCTTGTCTTCTGCATGGCTTCCGCCGGTCGTGTACTGATCAGACTTTCGCCGGCTGCGCAGCTGCCCGCGTCCGATCGAAATGATGCCCTGGAAGCGATCTGGGAGGCCGCAAATTCTAACGGCGGCAGCATGAGTCGCGGTTCTCAATCGGGGAAAAATCTGTTACAACGAACGGCAAGATCGCTGCCGAAAACGTCGGCGAACCGATCCATCCGTGGTAGCGTCGAAGCTGAGACGACTGGCAGACCGAATGACCAGAGACGAAATAGCTTCTCTAGTACGCACGAATCTTGGAGCACGAGCGGACGATCCCGGGTCGGTCATTTACTCGGGATTGGATACATTGAAACCAAACCCCTTCTACATCATGGGCTACAATCCGGGTGGCTGTTTAGCCGTAGACGCCCCGCCACTGAGTGGGATTTGCAAGCTCAAAGATGCAAACTGGAGCGCCTACCTACACCAGTGTTGGCACTGTAAATCTAACGAGAAGTGCACGCACATCGGTGCCAGCGGTGAATCTATCTCGCCAGTCCGGCATCAACGCACCGTTTGCGAATTAATCGGCCTTCTGGGCCGTTCTCCAACGGAGATTTTCGCGACGAATGCAATCTTTATCCGCAGCAGGGACGTAGCGACCCTGCACGACAGTAAAGATTTGTGGAAGCTATGCTGGCCTGTACATCGCGAGTTCTTGGACGTGATTCGTCCTAGATGGATTATTTGTCTGGGCAATGCTAACAGCGGCAGCGTCCTCCGCTTGCTGTTGGACACGTGCGATCAACCCATGAAGGTCGAATCGTGCGGCTGCAACTTTCGCGACGGCAAGGTGGTGAGAGAGGTGACGTTCGATCTTCATCAGCCCGAACCTCTTAAGTGCAATATCCTGGCAATCCCCCATCCAAGCCGTTTCCCATTGTCATCAGTCATTTTGCGGGACTTTATCAAAAAGGAATTGGTGGCTGGCCCTTCAGTACATTGACGATTGAACGCTGAGCCCGTGAAGCGGCGCTCACATCCTCGCACTCGCGGTCACTTCTTTTCCGTTGCAGGGCCCGTCGTCACGGGACGCGTAATACCCGGACGTTTGCCTCGGTCGCTAACGAATATGCAAACCCCAAAAGCTCCGCCCAGCACCACGGGCAATATTAAAGACCGCAGCTACAACACGGCGGCGGCGGGTCGGATGAAATCGCGAAGTGATCGGGCCTATGCGGGTGACGTTCGCTCACGCGTACGGCATGCCGCGATGCGGCGCGCCTCTATGACTTTCGCGGGAACTTCGTCATCGCTTCGGCAAGTTCTTCTCATGTGCAGGTGTGTGGCTTGGCTGTGACTCCAGAGGGATACCAACGTAACCCTCCTTGACTCACCTCAAGTTCGCCAATTTTGGAGTTAGAGCGCGTCCGCTTCGCGGCTTTTTCTTGCCTGCCAAGCGGATGTTGGGACAGCCCAAATGATACCTGTGCCATTTAAAAATTCTCCCCTGTGGCCGCGCTTGGCAGCGAATGGCTTTGGCTTACCGGTAGTGTCTCATTTGGATTCTGAAAAACCAAAGATGCCAAGGCCAGTCCCTGGAATAGAGCTGCGACGGCAGCGGCACGAGCTGCCTTGGCATTTAATCGAGACTGTTCTGCTACGGCATCGGCGAATGGGCCGCCGCCTCCGATCTTGTCGTTAAGAAACGGAGGCACCTGAACCTTCGCAGCCAAAAACCAAAGGCGCGCACAATAGACTGCGGCCACGCAAGATAAGGCTTCTAGAACTATGTGGATCACGCCGCTTCCCACTTCTTACACGGCCCGCACCTCAGCGGGGAGCTTCTCGCCCTCAGGCCCCTTGGGCATTTTGTAGAGTTTCTCAAGTTGGTCGATAATTTTGTCGGCCTGGTGAATTAGACTAGCTTCTCGCGTTCTTGGTCATGCCGCCCATCGGCTGCGCCAGATCGGAGAAGGGCTCCTCTCACTTCTTCGTCAGCGATCCATTGGAGCCGGTCGCGATTGCGCCGCAAAACGCCCCAGAGGCGGTCTATCTCTTTTTCGGCCATCATATCGCTCACCATTAACACCCGCCGCTAAGCATGGGGCTGGAAGCGCGGGGGGGGGTCAAACCCTACGAACGTGGCGGAATTTCAAACTGAGGCGCTACCAGAAAGCGTGTCGAAGCGCGCTCGCCGGCGGCGTCGACAAGTGTCGGGAGGCCAACCCAGCCAACGGGGACGATCTGATTCATCCGAGCTTCGCTTCGGGCTGTCCCGCTATCTTTATGGCGTCATCTAGCTCCGCTTCCAATTCGGTGATTCGAGCCTCCACGTGGGCAAGCGCTTTAGAAAGTTCCTCGTCCAATGTCTGGTTCGACACTCCGAATTCTTTGTGGTGCTTCCGATTTGCGACCTCCTTCTTGAGGCGCTCGCACTTTTCCGCGTTTAGCCGAAGCTTGGTTGCGATACTGTCGATTTTGATCTCGTCGTCTTCGATCGACATATGTTCTTTCCCCCTCGCGGGCGGCTACCGGCACGGAACCAGCTACTCACTGTTGCTACGAGATGCGTGGCCTGCGATCACGCTTTAGCTCGGCTAGCCGGCAATTGACTATTGCCTGAATTGCAGTGCGCGAGACGCACGGTCCATAGCCGGTTTCGATCTCCCATGGGATCATGCCGCTCTCCAGACAAAGCATTGCCCAGCCGAGGGCGTCATCCAGCTCCGCGTATTGTCGTGGCATCAGCCGCGGCTTAATCGTTCGATATTCAGTTTCTGTCATGGGAGACGTTGAATAGATTGTGAACATGACATGCGCCTGCATCGGTAGCTCTGGATCGACCGCTTGAGCATCGAAAGCCCCCTGCAAACCATACACGATCCTCCTCTTGGTTCGATAATGACAAGTCTGCTGTTTCGCATGTCGCGTCGCGGCGGCGTCACGCGCACGGTCGATTACGAGGTGGACGCTCGCCCTAATTGTTAGGTCAGGTTAGCGCCTCACCGAGGCGCGGTTGTTACCTATTTGCTACCTTGGCGTTCGCGGCTGGCACGCGAAAACGGCAGCTTCTTTCCAACACGTTGGTATTTGGGGAAATTCTGGAGCGGGCGAAGGGATTCGAACCCTCGACCCCAACCTTGGCAACCTCGTTCGGCGGTTTACGCCAGAGCATCGTTTTCTATCCCGAACACCCCTAACCCCTTATTACATAAGGCTTTCTATTGCCACCTGCCTACTCCATCGTATCCCCTTCATAGCCGCTGATTTTCCTTCTCGTGCTTCCCCCCTGCTTCCCCGGCCTCCGCCGGGTAATCCGGGGAAGCAGAATGGGAACAATCGT
>DATLUE010000230.1:0-7351 GCA_035533255.1 Allostellaceae bacterium
GAAAAAGACCGCCGATACGCTTCTCGGCAGTCCGATGATGGGCGCGCTTGGTGTGATGTAAGGCATCGACCGGGCGCATGTCGTTCAGGCTATCGGGCGACAGCCGCTCCTCCGAAAAGAAGCCGAAGCCGTAACGCCGTCACACGTTTATTCGGTTTAACCACGGAGGTCGATCATGGGCTATTATTTCAGCAAGGTTCTGCCGCTTGCATTCGAGCAGGCGGTCCGCCACACGACCGAGGCGCTGGCGGAAGCCGGTTTTGGGATCATCACCGAGATCGACGTCAAGGACACGCTAAAGAAGAAAATCGGCGTCGATTTCCCGAACTATCGCATTCTTGGCGCATGCAATCCCGCGCTCGCCTACGAGGCGCTGCAGATCGAGGACAAAGTCGGGATCATGTTGCCCTGCAACGTCGTGGTGCAGGATGTCGGCGGCGGCAAGACCGAAGTTTCCGCCGTCGACCCGGTCGCATCGATGCAGGCCATCGACAATCCAAAACTGCGCCAAGCCGCTGAAAATGTACAAGCGAAGCTGAAGAAGGTCGTCGAGGCTCTCTGAGCCCGGTTCGGATCGCCATCGTCGGAGGCTCAATTGTCGTCAAACTTGTCAGAAAAAATGCTCGACCCGGTTTGCGGCATGACGGTGGATCCAGCGGCTACGAAGCATCGCGCGGCGCATGCCGGCGTCGACTATTTCTTCTGTGGTGCCAAGTGCCGCGAGAAGTTCCTCGCCGATCCCGCAAAATACCTGACGCCGGCCAAACCGGCGCCGGCGCCGTCCGCGCAAAAAGGCGTCGTCTATACCTGCCCGATGCATCCGCAGATTCGGCAGGCCAAGCCGGGAAGTTGTCCGATCTGCGGCATGGCGCTCGAACCGGCGGGGGTTTCCGACGAGTCCGGGCCGAACGCCGAGCTGGTCGACATGACGCGACGGTTCTGGATCGGCGCGGTCCTGGCGGTGCCGGTATTCATCCTCGAAATGGGCGGGCATTTTCCGGGCTTGAATCTGCACCATTACGTGTCGCTGCAAGCTTCGATGTGGATTCAATTCGCACTCAGCACGCCCGTTGTCGTGTGGGCGGGCTGGCCATTCTACGTGCGCGGCTGGGCATCGGTTCGCAACCGGTCCCTCAACATGTTCAGCCTGATCTCGCTCGGTGTTGGCGCGGCTTACGGATACAGTCTTGTCGCCACCTTCGCACCCGGTCTTTTCCCTGCAGACTTGCGCCAGGAAGGCGGCATGCTGGCCGTCTATTACGAAGCCGCGGCCGTCATCACGGTACTCGTGCTGCTCGGGCAGGTACTTGAACTCCGCGCCCGCGAAAAAACCGGCGGTGCGATTCGCGCGCTGTTGAAGCTCGCGCCGAAGACGGCCCGGCGCGTCGGCGATGGTGGCTCGGACGAAGAGATATCGCTCGATCAGGTGAAGATCGGCGATCGCTTGCGGATTCGGCCCGGGGAAAGCGTGCCGGTCGATGGCGCGGTGATCGAGGGACGAAGCGCCATCGATGAATCGATGGTGACCGGCGAATCAATGCCGGTCGAGAAGGAAGTCGGCGCCAAGGTGATCGGCGGTACGATCAACGGTACTGGCGGCCTGATCATGCAGGCCGAGAAAATCGGCACTGATACGATGCTGTCGCGAATCGTTCACATGGTTGCCGAGGCGCAGCGCAGCCGCGCGCCGATACAACGGCTTGCCGATATCGTGTCCGGCTGGTTCGTACCGGCGGTCATCGCTGCCGCCATGCTGGCCTTCGCGGGTTGGATGATCTGGGGACCGGCCCCGGCATTTGCTTATGCGCTAGTCGCCTCCGTCTCGGTCCTTATCATCGCGTGTCCCTGCGCCCTCGGCCTGGCGACGCCGATGTCGATCATGGTCGGCATCGGCAAAGGCGCGACAACCGGTGTTCTCATCAAGAATGCCGAAGCGCTGGAGCGCTTCGAGAAGATCGACACGCTCGTCGTCGACAAGACCGGAACATTGACTGAAGGCAAGCCGCGCGTTGTCGCCGTCGTTCCCGCCGATGGCTTCGATGAAGCGACCGTGCTGACGCTCGGCGCCAGTCTGGAGCGAGCGAGCGAGCATCCCCTCGCGACCGCCATCGTCGCCTCGGCTCAGGAGCGCAGCCTCGCGCTGCAGGATGTCGCCGATTTCAAGTCGATTACCGGAAAAGGCGTGTCCGGAACGATCGGCGCTCGGCAGGTCGCGGTCGGTAATGCGACTCTTCTGAAGGACATGGGCGTCGCCAGCGCCGACCTGGAGGCGCGGGCCGATGCGCTGCGACGCGAGGGCGGAACGGCGATGTTCGTCGCCGTCGATGGCAAGCCGGCCGGCATCATCGCCGTCGCCGATCCGATCAAGGCGACGACACCGGCGGCGCTTGAGAGCCTGCGGGCCGATGGAATTCGCATCGTGATGCTGACGGGCGATAATCGCACCACCGCCCACGCGGTCGCGGCAAAGCTCGGTATAACCGAGATCGAGGCCGAGGTTTTGCCGGAGCAAAAGAACAAGATCGTGCGGCGTCTGAAAACCGAAGGACGGATCGTCGCCATGGCCGGCGACGGCGTGAACGATGCACCCGCGCTCGCCGAGGCCGATGTCGGTATCGCCATGGGCACGGGCACCGATGTCGCGATGCAGAGCGCGGGCGTGACCTTGGTGAAAGGCGATCTCGCCGGGATCGTGCGGGCGCGCATCCTCAGTCGCGCGACGATGCGGAATATCCGACAAAATCTGGCGCTAGCTTTCGTCTACAACGTCCTGGGCGTGCCGCTCGCCGCCGGCGTTCTCTATCCGGCCTTCGGCCTGTTGCTGAGCCCCGTCGTGGCCGCCGCTGCCATGAGCTTCAGTTCGCTTTCCGTCGTCGGCAATGCGCTGAGGCTGCGGCTCGTACAGTTATAGAATGAAAGTTGGACCGCGAGACGCATTTAACAGAAGGCAACGATGATGGGCGCTGGGCCGGGATCAGGAAGGACGCTTGGCGTGGGAGTGGCCGCGCTGACACTCGCCATGGCCGGTTTGCTGGCACAAGTCGACGCGCAATCACGTAACGAAGAAAATGGGGGATTCGGTGCGATGGGCTCCGGAGGAATAGGGCAAGGCATGATGGGTCAGGGAACAATGGGTCCCGGCATTTGCTGTTGCCGCGAGGGTGATCTCTCGAGCTACGCACTTCTGGAATTGGCACTTCTCCGACGAACCGCTCGATTCGATCAATGTCCGAAACCGGACTGGAAGCAGCCCGGGGCGGCCCGAGCCTTTTTGGGTTTTGACCCTAACACCGTTCATGCGCCGACCGATGGTCCATTGCGCTGCCGCCCAAGCGTCCACGAGATGGACTCACCATGGGCGACTCCCGACACCTGTTTACCGAGATTGCGTTCGAGGACCGGTCGCCACGGCACCAGTGTGAATTCTCGGCTTTTCTCGATGAGCGCAAACCGTCCGCTGGCGAGGTCCAGCCGCCGACGATAGACGCCGGCAATCCGGTCGCCCGGTTGCGCTTCCGCATAGGACAAACCGAGCTCGCCCGATAGCTGAGTGCCAACTCGGGCCAATTCGCGCCGCCGTAACAAGCCGAGCATGTTGGCGCGATAGACGATATGGTCCTGCTCTTGGCGCGCAAAATCTTGCTCGACGAGCCATTGCCGTCGGCGCGCCAGCGCGTCGCGGACCTCGCGACCGAACCCGACCTCGGTTGTCCCGGTTCGCGGTTCGCCGACCAGCTCGCGATCGAGCCATGTTGAACCGTCAGCGCCGATCTGACGCTCAACCGACAACGTGGACAGGGTCTCGATGGTGACCGGCGAAAGCCGTACTTGCGCCTGCTGGAATCGGGTTACCCGCTGCAAGTGATCCGGAGCGATGATCCACGTCCCGTCTGGCTCGCGTTCGACGCCGGTGCCGGCCCGACGCAACGCTTCCAAGCGGCGCACATGGGTTTCGGCAAAAGCCTGGCTTGCGCTCGGGTCGTGCCTGAGGTGGAGGTCGAGACTGTAGCGGCCATCATTTGCAGCCGCGATTTCGGCCACGGTGTGGTCAGTGGCCCGAGGCTCCGCCGGCTTGGGCTCGATCGTAACGACGGCACCCGTCGGCACCGGTTCCGTCCCATCTGCCCTGCCGATCTCGACATAATGGGTGCGGCCGTCGACGCCATCGACGATCAGGTAATGCCGGTCGTTGAGCTCGTCCGAAAGACCCCGGGCAACGACGCGGCCGACGAGCTGGCGAGACCCGGATTCGCTCGGATCGTAAATGAGATAATCCGAAGGCGACCGCGCCAAGCCTTCCCGCACCAGCTCGCGGTGCATCGTCTTGATGATGTCGCCGCGCTCGCCCATCTGCCGGAGCACAGGTTCCAAATCATCGGCCAACTTCCATTGGCCAGGCGCAATCTCTTTGGCCAAACCGAGACGGCCCAGTTTCTGCAACCGGCCCGCTCGCAGAGTCTGGCGGAAGGCGTCGCTAGCAACCGTTCCCGATCTCACGATGCCGGTTTCATCAGCTTCGCGCAGCAAGCCGCGGTCCAGACTCGTGAACCGCTCCTGCTCGACTTCATCGCGCAACCGCGCGGCAATCTGATGATCGGTGCGCGGTCCGAGATCGAGCGTGACGATTTCGGCCGCACGCTCGCGCATGCCGTGGCTGAGATAGTCGCGCGCGATGATCAGATCCTTAGCGCGCTCGTCCTTCCCACGCAGGACGATATGCGAGTGCGGATGGCCGGTGTTGTAATGATCGACGGAAATCCAATCGAGTTTCGTGCCGAGGTCTTCCTCCATCTGGTGCATCAGCCGGCGCGTAAAATCCCTTAAGTCCTGATATTCGACGCCGTCCTCGGGAGCGACGATGAAGCGGAACTGATGCCGGTCGCCATCGGATCGCTCTAGGA
Organism: Allostellaceae bacterium; assembly: GCA_035533255.1. Lineage (GTDB taxonomy): Bacteria > Pseudomonadota > Alphaproteobacteria > ATCC43930 > CGMCC-115725 > CAIKMD01. Next base: position 4,902 of record DATLUE010000230.1, read on the forward strand.
ACGCCGCGCCATCGGCTCGGTATTTGTTCGCGTCGTAGAGATCGCCGGGCATTCCCTCGCGGGTCACGCCATCGCGTTGGAGATAACGCAAATGCGCGCGGGCAGCTTTCAGGCCGCGGCCAGCGAGCTTGGTGAGGCGCGTCTTGACCACGACGCGGCGCTGGCGGAATGCGGCATAGCGGTCGCGCGACGCCAACACTCTGCCGACGCCGGCGCCGCGCCCCGATCGGCTGCCACCGAATTTTCCGGGCGAACTGCGTCTCGGCCCCCCGGCCCTGCCGACCGTGCGCGCCATGTCCCGCAGATAGCGGCTTCGAATTCTGCCGCCGCGCGCGCGGATCTTGCCAAGCTTCGGATCGAATTCGTCGTCGAACTGCATCGCAGGCGCCTTACGTCGAATCACTCGATCTCAAAGAACGGCGCTTTTGAACGGCACGCAATACGGAGGTATCGAGATCGTGCTCGCGCAATGCGATAGCGACCACGCTGGAGGCATTCATCACGTGGTGCCTCCACCACTTGCGATGTGCAGGCAAGGACATAGCCGCCCGTTGGAGGCCGTCTTTTATCTTGCCTTACCATAGCCCCTGATCCGCACGTCACCCACCTACGCTCCTTGGCGCCCTCTTGCCCTTGGCGCCCGGTCGCGGCCGGGACTGACGCTAACGGCGAGCATCCAGCCGACGACCGAAAGCGGCGTCCGGGGTCACCGCTTTTGCGATCGCAAGCAGGTGTTTTACCCGCTCGCGTGGAACGCGATTTCCGCGCTCTGGACGCTCGCGAAACGGTGCAGAGTCGTCATCCAGCGGACGCACCGCTCGTCGTCCACGATGCAAATCGCGACGTAATAATTGCCGTGGAAATAACCCAGGATCGCCACGCGCGCGAACCTCTCGTCCTCCTCGTCGAAGCTCTCGAAGGCGCCGAGATTCATCTCCGCGATGCGCCCCTCCCAATGGAAATCCGCCTGTTCCGCCTCGATGATCCGCGCGGCGGTCGAAGCCAATCCGTCGCTTCCGAACGCCTGCGCCAGGTCTTCGAGCAGCGCGGGATAGCGGTCGAATTCGGCATGCGGATGCGCGCGAATAGCGGTCATTTGGGCCTCCAGGTTGCTGTCCTCCCGATCGAGGACAGGCCCTTGCGATCAGCCGGCGAAGCGGCCGTCAAGGACGCCGCAGACGCCGCGCAGCGGGGCGCGGGGGAGCCAAAATGCGCAGCATTTTGGGGGGACCGCGCATCCTTGACGGGCGCTTCGTCCTGGCTGGTACGATGGGAAACCCGAGACGAGGCCCCTCTCTCCGGCAACGCTTCGATGAGGCCGCATCGGCCTCATGGCGTGCGCTCCGGCACGGTGTTGAGCGGCACGAACAAGCCGCCCGATGACGACGTCGGTACCGAGTTCGCCACGCGCCCGGAGACCGTCCGGAGCGGGAAGAACAGGCTGGTTCCCGACGCCGCGATAGGCGCGCGGGGTGGTTCGAAGACGGGCTGACCGAGGCTGGCGAGATAGGCCAGCGTCTCGTCCGGCAGCTTCTCTCCGTTGAACAGATACGCGTCGAACCGGCCGGGTCCCGCGTTGTAGGCGGCGAACAGGTTGGGATAGCCGTAGCGCTCGTAAAGCTCGCGCAGATAGGCGGTCCCGGCCAGGATATTGGCGCGCGGATCGTAGGGGTCGGCGCCAAAACCGTAGCGAGCACGCAACTCGGCCCAGGTCTTCGGCATCACCTGCATGAGGCCAATCGCGCCCGCCGGCGAGGTGATCGGCCGGCCCCGGAGCGTGGTCCGGCCGCCGCTTTCGGCGCGCAATACGGCGCGTATCCAGGCTTCGGGAATGCCGTAGCGGCGCGACGCTTCGGCGATGAAAGCCTGCCAGCGATCCAGCGACGACGAGGCGACGATTTCCTGCGCGGCAGCGATTTCCGCCTTGGCAACAGCGAATACACAGACCATGCCGGTCGCGAGCACGACGAGCATCCGACGCATCACCGGAGCCATAACGGCACCAGCTTGCCGATGATGGCGCTCGCCGGGACCGGCCCGAAGTAGCGGCCGTCAAACGAGTCCGGGACGCCCGCCATCAGCAGAAAGACCTCGCCCGGCCCGAGCGTCGTGCAACCTATCCAGGCGGGCAGCGGACGGCCGACATGGTCGGTGGCGAGCCGATCGGCGACATGTCGCGCGTCGATCGTGATGGCGCGACCGCGGGCGCAGACGGTATCGCCGTCGAGCGCCGCGATACGCTTCACCAGCGGTACAGTTGCGGGGAGGTAGCCGCGCTCGGCGGCGAGACGGCGCACGGAATCCGGCGTACGGGCGAGCACGACATCGCCACGCCGGAGCATCTCGGCAGGAAGCACGCGATAGAAGCCGAGCGGCGCGCTGGCGCTGGCGTTGTAGATGATCAGCGGCGCCGGCCGGCCGAGCGCCGCGAGGCCGACCAGGCCGAGCCC
>DATLUE010000231.1:0-8960 GCA_035533255.1 Allostellaceae bacterium
GAATCTCGCACTCTGGATCATCATCGGGTTGCTTCTGGTCGCGCTCTTCAACCTGTTCCAGAGCTCGACCACCCATACCCCCCAGAACAGCCTTGCCTATTCCGACCTGATCAACGACGTCAATAAGGGCCAGGTCCGGGAAGTCACGATCCAGGGCAACAACGTCAGCGGCAAATTCTCCGACGGGCGCAGCTTCTCGACCTATGTGCCGAACGACCCCAACCTGGTCAACCGGCTGATCGACAAGGGCGTGCAGATCCACGCCGCGCCCTCGGACGACAACGTGCCCTCGCTGTTCGGGATTCTGATTTCCTGGTTCCCGATGCTGCTGCTGATCGGCGTGTGGATTTTCTTCATGCGCCAGATGCAGGGCGGCGGCGGTCGCGCGATGGGTTTCGGCAAGAGCCGCGCCCGGCTCTTGACCGAAAAGGTTGGCCGAATCACTTTTGATGACGTCGCCGGCATCGACGAGGCCAAGCAGGAGCTCGAGGAGATCGTCGAGTACCTCAAGGACCCGCAGAAATTCCAGCGCCTCGGCGGCAAGATCCCGAAAGGCGTGTTGCTGGTCGGCCCGCCGGGCACCGGCAAGACCTTGCTGGCGCGCGCCATCGCCGGCGAAGCCAACGTGCCGTTCTTCACGATCTCGGGCTCGGACTTCGTCGAGATGTTCGTCGGCGTCGGCGCATCCCGCGTCCGCGACATGTTCGAGCAGGGCAAGAAGAACGCGCCCTGCATCATCTTCATCGACGAGATCGACGCGGTCGGCCGCCATCGCGGCGCCGGCCTTGGCGGCGGCAATGACGAGCGCGAGCAGACGCTCAATCAGTTGCTGGTGGAGATGGACGGCTTCGAGGCCAACGAAGGCATCATCTTGATCGCCGCGACCAACCGCCCCGACGTGCTCGATCCGGCGCTGCTGCGTCCCGGCCGCTTCGACCGTCAGGTCGTGGTGCCGAATCCCGACGTGGTCGGCCGCGAGAAAATCCTCAAAGTCCACATGCGCAAGGTGCCGCTGGCATCCGACGTCGATCCGCGCATCATCGCGCGCGGCACCCCTGGCTTCTCGGGCGCCGATCTCGCCAACCTCGTCAACGAGGCGGCGCTGATGGCGGCGCGCAAAGGCAAGCGCTCGGTCACAATGTCCGAGTTCGAAATGGCCAAGGACAAGGTGCTGATGGGCGCCGAGCGCCGCTCGATGGTCATGACCGAGGACGAAAAGAAGCTCACCGCCTATCACGAGGGCGGCCACGCGCTGGTCATGCTCTATGCCGAAGGCCACGAGCCGCTGCACAAGGTTACGATCATTCCGCGCGGCCGCGCGCTGGGCATCACCATGTTCCTGCCCGAGCGCGACAAATACAGCCAGTCGCGGATGGAGCTCGAAGCGATGGTCACGAGCCTCTTCGGCGGTCGTGTCGCCGAAGAGCTGATCTTCGGGCCCGAGAAAGTCACGACCGGCGCGTCCGACGACATTCGCCGCGCCACCAGCCTCGCGCGCCGCATGGTCACCGAGTTCGGCTTCTCCGACAAGCTCGGGCCGCTGCGCTACAGCGACAATGAGGAAGAGGTCTTCCTTGGCCATTCCGTCGCGCAGCGCAAGAACGTCTCCGACGCCACCGCCAGGGTGATCGACGAGGAAATCCGTCGCCTAATCGAGGAAGGCGAGGCGCGGGCGCGCAAAATTCTCACCGAGCATCTCGACGAGTTGCATTCGCTGGCGAAAGGTCTCTTGGAATTCGAGACCCTCTCGGCCGACGAGATCCGCCGCATCATTCGCGGCGAGAAGATCGTGCGCGATACCGGCGGCCCGGTCGAGCCGACGCCGCCGCCGGCGCCGGGCCGTCGCTCCTCGGTCCCGCCCGCCGGCCAGAAGCCCGCCGGCGGCTTCGAGCCCGAGCCCCAACCCGGCGCATAATTGGCGGGCGCATCCACCCCCGAGAGCGGGCGCCGTTAAGCGGTTGTTGGCCGCTTGCCGCCCATCATAGAATGCAAACTCGGCAGACTTTGCGGGAGCGATACGGTTGAGGTCCCAGGCGACGCGCAGGCTGTTCGGCACCGACGGCGTTCGCGGCCTCGCCAATCGCGAGCCGATGACGCCCGAGACCGTGCTCAACATCGCGATGGCGGCGGGGCTGGTGCTGCGCCGCGGCGATCATCGCCATCTCGTGGTCATCGGCAAGGATACGCGACTGTCGGGCTATATGCTCGAGCCGGCGCTGACCTCGGGCTTCATCGCGATGGGGATGGACGTGGTGCTGGTCGGTCCGCTGCCGACGCCCGCGATCGCCATGCTGACGCGCTCGTTGCGCGCCGATCTCGGCGTCATGATCTCGGCCTCGCATAATCCGTTCGAGGATAACGGCATCAAATTCTTCGGCCCCGACGGCTACAAGCTGTCCGACGCGATCGAGGCCGCGATCGAATCCCAGATCGGCCATACCGCGCGCGAGCGGGCTGCCGCGCAAGAGCTGGGCCGCGCCAAGCGCCTCGACGACGCCGGCGGCCGCTACATCGAATTCGTCAAAAGCAGCTTTCCGCGCGGGCTTCGGCTCGACGGTCTCAAGGTCGTCGTCGATTGCGCCAATGGCGCCGCCTACAAGGTCGCGCCGACGGTGCTGTGGGAATTGGGCGCCGAGGTCGTCCCGTTGGGCATCCGGCCCGACGGCCTCAACATCAACCGCGATTGCGGCGCCACCGCCACCACCGCGATGCAGCGCGAGGTCGTGGCGCAGGAGGCCGATCTCGGCATCGCGCTCGACGGCGACGCCGACCGGCTCATGATCGCGGACGAGCGCGGCCAGATTCTCGACGGCGATCAGCTCATGGCGCTGATCGCAATGGAATGGCATCGCGCCGGCCAGCTCGCGTCGGCCGGCGTGGTCGCGACCGTGATGTCCAATCTCGGCTTCGAGCGCTTTCTCCAAAGCCAGGCGATCCCGCTGACCCGTACCACTGTCGGCGACCGCTATGTGGTCGAGACCATGCGCCGCATCGGCAGCAATCTCGGCGGCGAGCAATCCGGCCACATCATCCTCGGCGATTATTCGACCACCGGCGACGGCCTGATTGCGGCGCTGCAAGTCCTAGCGGCGATCGTCGAGACCGACGCGCCGGCCAGCCGGATCGGCAAGGTGTTCGAGCCGGTGCCGCAAATCCTCCACAACGTGCGCTGCGACGGCAGCCTCGCCCTGCAATCCGATGCGGTGAAGGCGGCGATCGGTGCCGCCGAGAAGCGCCTCGGGACGCAAGGCCGGCTGCTGGTCCGGAAATCCGGCACCGAGCCGCTGCTGCGCATCATGGCCGAGGGCGAGGACGAAAAGCTGCTCGCCGTGGTGATTGAGGAGATCGCCGAGGCCGCGGCGGCGGCGGGCGCCGCGGAGGAAAGCGCCGCGGAATGAACGGCCGCGTGCTGATCATCGCCGGCTCGGATTCGGGCGGCGGCGCCGGCATCCAAGCGGACATCAAGACCATCACCGCGCTCGGCGCCTATGCGGCGACCGCGATCACCGCGCTGACCGCGCAGAACACGGTCGGCGTTCAAGCCATCCTGCCGGTGCCGCCGGATTTCGTGAAGCGCCAGATCGAGAGCGTGCTCGGCGATCTCGGCGCCGATTGTATCAAGACCGGCATGCTGCTCGATCACGGTGTGATCGAGGCCGCCGCCGATGCGCTCGAGAAGCATGCGCCTGCGGTGCCGCTGGTGGTCGATCCGGTGATGATCGCCTCGTCCGGCGCGCGCCTCCTCGACCCGCGCGCGCTCGACGCGCTGGAGCGCCGCCTGATCGCGCGCGCCGCTTTGGTTACGCCCAACGCGCCCGAAGCCGAGGCCTTGACCGGCCAGCGCATCGCCGGCATCGACGATATGCGCCGCGCGGCCGACGCGCTCCTCGGTCTTGGCGCCAAAGCGGTGATGGTGAAGGGCGGGCATGTCGCGGGAGAGACGGTGCGCGACCTAGTCGTGACCGGCAGCGAGAGCTTCGTCCTTGCGGCCCGGCGCATCGACACGCGCCACACCCACGGCACCGGCTGCACGCTCGCCTCGGCGATCGCCGCCGGCCTCGCACAAGGCATGGCGCTCAAGCCCGCGATCGAGCGCGCGCACGGCTTCGTGCAAGCGGCGATCCGCACCGCGCCGGGGCTCGGCACCGGCCACGGCCCGCTCAATCACGCCTGGATGATCCAGCAGTGACGCCGCGTTGGTTCGACGATTTCGCGGTCGGCGATCGATTCGCGACCGCTGAAACCGCGATCACCGAAGCGATGATCGTCGACTTCGCCCGGGTCTACGACCCGCAGCCGTTTCATGTCGATGTCGCGGCGGCCGCAACCTCGATCTATGGCGGCCTCATCGCCAGCGGCTTCCAGACCTTGGCGCTTGGCTTTCGTCTGGTCTGGGACACCGGCATCCTTGCCGCGGCGAGCCTGGGCTCGCCCGGTTTCGACGAGCTGCGCTGGCTGAAGCCGGTGCGCGCCGGCGATCGCCTCCATGTCGAAGCCGAGGCGGTCGGCGTGGCGCCGTCGCGCTCGAAGCCCGATCGCGGCATCGTCCGCATCGCCTATCGCTATCTCAATCAGGATGGCGAGCCGGTCCTCACCTGCGCGATGATGCATTTGCTGCGGCGGCGCGACGCGGGTTGACCGCGCCGCGCCGGTAGCGGACACTGGCGCCAAGATAATTCGCAATCGGGGAGGGAACCGTGATCTCAAATCATTCGCTGCGCCGCGTCATGCCGGCGCTGCTGGGCTTGGCCGCCGCCGCGGCCCTGGCGCCCGCTGCGCGCGCCGAGGATACCACCCTCGCGATGCCGGGCCAGAACGTGCTGTTTCTCTCGCGCTACATCGCCGAGGACCAGCACCTCTGGGAGAAGGAGGGCCTCACCGTCAAAATCCTCAATATCATCGGCATCGGCTCGATGAATGCGGTGATCGCCGGGTCGGCGGATTTCTCGATGGGGTCGGGGCCGACGATTACCCGCGTCTGGGCCAAGGGGCAGAAGGTCAGCGCGCTTTTGACCGCGATCGATCAATCCGGCCAGTCGGTCGTGATCCGCAAGGACCTCGCCGATGCCGAGCATTTCGATGCGAAGGCGCCACTCGCCGAGCGCGGCAAGATTTTGAAGGGCAAGACCTTCGCGATGGGCGGCGTCGGCGCCATTCCCGATATCGTCTTGAAGGTGGTGGCGAAGGATGCCGGGCTCGCGCCCAGCGATGTCATCGCGACGCCGATGCAGCCGCCCGAATTCATGGCTGCCTTCGCCAACAAGTCGATCGCCGGCTTTGCCAACAGCCCGCCTTTCGTCCAGCAAGTCGTGAGCGACGGCACCGGCGTGCTGGTCAGCGATACCACCCTGGGCGAGCCGAAGGAATTCTCGCCGGTTTCGGCCTCGCTGCTGTTGACGCGCGGCGATTTTTGCGCGGCACACAAATCGACCTGCGAGAAGATGGTGCATGCGATTTACGAGGGAACGCAGATCATTCGCAGCGATCCGAAAACCTCGCTCGCGGTGATGAAGAAGTATTTCAGCCACTATAGCGACGCGGCGCTGCAAGCGGCCTACCAAGCCGTGAAGGCGATGACGCCGGCCGATCCGATCACGACGCCGCAAGAGCTCGAGAACGGCGATCGCATGAATGCCGCCGCCGGCTTCCTGAAGCCCAGCGACATGCTGTCCGATTACAAGCCGCTGATCGACAATAGCTTCGTCAAATAGGCGGGATCGGGCGCGGCGGGGAAGCGTGATGAAGGTCGGCATCTTCGATCACCTCGACCGCGGCGAGACGCCGCTGCCGCAATTCTACGAGGAGCGGCTGCAACTCATCGAGGCGGCGGACGCGGCCGGCATCGACAGCTATCACCTCGCCGAGCATCACTGGAACCCGGTCGGCATGGCGCCGCTGCCGGGCGTCTTTCTCGGCGCGGCCGCCGCGCGCACCACGCGCATCCGCCTCGGGCCGCTCGCCTACGCGCTCGCCTTCCACAATCCGTTGATCCTCGCCGAGGAGGTGGCGATGCTCGATCAGCTCTCGAACGGGCGCTTCGAGCTCGGCGTCGGGCGCGGCATCTCGCCGTGGGAATTGTCGATGTTCGGCATCACCATGAACGAGACCCGCGATCTCTTCCGCGAGGCGATGGACGTGATGATCCAATATTTCACCAGCGATCGCGTCACCCATCGCGGCGCGCGCTGGCAATATTACGACGTGCCGGTCGAGTTGAAGCCGGTGCAGAAGCCGTTTCCGCCGCTGTGGTACGGCTCGTCCTCGGGCGCGACCCGCGACTACATCGCTTCGCTGGGCGCGGCGATGAATGCGGGCTGGGCACCGGCCGCGCGCATCAAGCAGGCGGTCGGTCTCTATCGCGAAGCGTGGGAGCGCAACCAGGATGCGCCGCTGCGCCAAGGGCGGCCGGCCGAGCCCGCTCTCGGCTTGGTGCGTATGGTGGTGATCGCCGACAGCGATGCCGAGGCCGAGGCGTTGGCGCAGCCGGCCTATGAGCGCTGGTATCAAAGCCTCGAGCACCAGGCGCACAGCTTCGGCTTCACCGCGCTGTTCCTGACCGGCTCCTATGAGATCGCGCGCCGCCGCGTCGGCTGCGTCATCGCCGGCTCGCCCAACACGGTGCGCGCCGAGCTCGCGCGCGACATCGCCGCGGCGGGCGTCAACTATCCGCTGCTGCAACTCGCTTTCGGCAATCTCAGCCACGCGCAATCGCTCAAGACGCTCGAGCTTTTCACGAAAGAGATTCTGCCGGCGATCCGGACGCTTTAGCCTTTTTCCCTCTCCGCGCGGAGCGGGGAGAGGGAGGGGCCCATTGCGAAGCAATGGGAGGGTGAGGTGTCTATCCGCGGTTACGACGCTTCGCTATCGACACCCACCTCACCCGCTCGCTGACGCTCGCACCCTCTCCCCCCAAGCGGGCGGAGAGGGTTTGTTTTTGCACCGGCTAAAAAAACGGATCGGTCGGCGGGCCGCCCAGCAGCACCGAGCCGTAATTGAGCGCCGGCATGTCCCAGCCGCCGACGATGTGCCCGGCCAGCGCGTGCAGGTCGCGGAACGAGCGCTGCACATGGTTGCTGTCGAAAATGCCCTTGCCGCCTTGCGCGCCGAGCAGCAATTCGGCCGCGCGCTGCAGCATCACCACCGAATAGCCCTGGTCGCGGCGGTTGCGCAGCCGCATCTCGAGCGAGAGCTGCCCGCCGCTCATGATCGTGTCGATGGTCTCTTTCAGCGAGCGCTTGTAGAGCAAATCGGCGGCGTCGATCAGCGCGCCGGCCTCGGCGAGGCGAAGCTGGATGTTCGGCTTCTTGGCGAGCGGCGAATGATCGAAGGCGCTTTCGCGCGCTTTCATCTCGGTGACATAGGCGTCGAACGCGCCGCGCGCCATGCCGTTGGCGGGCGAGGTGATGCAGAATGGGAACACCGCCCAGACCGGCGCGCGGTAAAGCGGGCTATCGTGGACCTTGCCGCCCGGCGCCTTGCCGTTGACGAGATCGTCGTTGCTGACCATGCGGTGCGCGGGCACGAACACATCCGCGACGACGACGCTCTTGCTGCCGGTGCCGCGCAAGCCCATCACGTTCCAATCGTCGATCACCTTCACGTCGGCGATCGGCAGCAGCAGATAGCGGATGTCGGGGATCGGCGGGTCGGTGCTGATCATGCCGGCGAAGGCGCCGAGGATCATCCATTGCGCGTTGTCGACGCCGCTGCAGAACGACCATTTGCCCGAAAGTTTCACGCCGCCGGGCGTGGGCTCGATCTTGCCCGAGGGCGCGAAGCTCGAGGCCGAGAGCGTGCGATCCTTCGCCCAATATTCGTGCTGCGCCGCTTCGGGGAATAGCGCGACGAAGAGGTCGTGGACGCCCATCACCGTCCACACCCAGCCGGCCGAGCCGTCGCCGCGCGACAGCTCCGAGGCGATCTCGAACGCGACATCGACGCGCACTTCGGGGCCGCCGAATTTCTTGGGCTTCAGCAGATAGCACAGCTCGGCATCCCAGAACGCGGCGATGGTCTCCGCCGGTATGCGCCCCGCATCGCCGGAGGCTTGCGCGCGCTCGCGCAGCACCGGCGCCAATTTGCGCGCGCGCTCGATCAGCGCCTCGCGGCTGTAAGAGGTGTTCGACGCCATGGCGGCCTCCCGAAGATTTGTTTTTTATGGGTGCATTATAGCCGAAACCGACGATCGGTTGTTCAATACCAGTCACCTGGCACTTTATTGAGATCGACGCTCGGCGGATTGGTGAGTTTCGCGGCGACACCGGATCCTTGCGGCGCCGCCCAAGAGAAGCCCTGGGGCTGATGCCACAGCTTCATGTTGATGACGGCATCGGCACCCACCGAGCGCGCGCGATCGGCAAGCGCTTTCTCGGAACTCTTCAGGTCTCCGTACCAAGCCGTGCCAACGTCGAGCTGTCCGATCGCCTGGTATGTGCCTTCCGGCAGAGTCCCTTCAATCATCCGCACTTGAGCCGTTGTCGGCGGATAGGTCTTGCCCGCGGGCGCCAGGGTGAGGCCATTGCCGCCACCGTATAGATCGTGAGGCCCGCAAGCCGCGATGAGCATGAGGATCGATAATGTCGATAATCTCAGAATCGCGCGTAGCATCGTCTACCTCCGAGGTTCAGACCCTGTGCCTAGAAATTAGCCAAAAATCCGGAGCCGGCAAAGCATCGGCCGTGAAAGAATCAAAGTGACTGCGGCGCTCGGTCGCGCGAACGGGCATTGACGCCCGGGGTCGATCTGCTAGTTTCCGCGGCGGGACACGCCCCCCCAACGGGGCGCTTCTATTCTGGAAGGAATAGCGATCATGAAGCCGCAACGCCGGCCTGCCTGCCCTAATTTCTCTTCTGGTCCTTGTGCCAAGCGCCCCGGTTATTCCGTGGCGGCGCTGCAGAATGCCGCTTTCGGGCGCTCGCACCGCTCGAAGCTCGGCAAGGCCCGCCTCAAGGAGGTGGTGA
>DATLUE010000232.1:0-2671 GCA_035533255.1 Allostellaceae bacterium
CGCCGAGGCCATGGATAAACATCCGACCAGGACGCACCAAACCCTCCTTACAAGCAGCGGCATACGCCGCGAAATTGCCCGGCCACTTGTTCTTGAACTGAAGCGCGATCCCCTTGCCCATGACACCGACGCAGTTGATTGTATTGACAATGGCCTCTACGTCATCTTGCTTGAGCAAATCACCCTGCATAACCGTGATCATGTCGCCACCTCGTCAGAAGTACCAGTCAGGCATGACGTCTACACGCACTGTGACTCCTGCGGATTCAAGGATGCCCTCGACATGGGCTTTGCGAGCCGCGCTGATGACTCCGATACGAGTCAGACAATCAATTGGCATACGAGCCTTCACCAGGAACTCCGCCTGCCGCCGCTCCATGCGATCAGCGTATCGTGGGTTGAACGGATCGGTTTTCCAATATCTGCAGTATCCGCCGAGCCGCGGCGTCCAAGTCCGCCAGGCTCGTGCACGGTTTCCTGTAATCGAGCGTCGCATTTCGATCGTAGAACACAAAAGGCAATCCGCGCGCGACGATACGCTCAACCGTGGTTTCTAGGTGCACGATATCCGCCTGTCGCCACTGGCAGCCGGGAACATTTCCGCGATCGATCGTGAACAGCATCGGAGAGCGTGGCGCAAAGTAGAACGGCACATATTCGTGAATCGACCCGCCGGGTGGATCGGGAACCTGGCGTACAGCCCGCGCTCCTTGAGCACCGGCGTACGCGATGTTCTGGTAATTGATCCCTCCTGCAGCGCCTCGATTCTTCGACACTAGACCGCCCGCTTTGCAGATCGCCGCGAGGTTGGTCGCGGCCGTAATGTGGAAAAGTCGAGTGGGTTTCGGGGCCGGCATGGTCAGTCCCAGCTCGATAAGTCGGCCGCTCTTCGCACTGAATCATGCCGCGACAGAAGCGATGAGGCCCAGGGAGATCAGGCGAACGGTCATTGCCCGCTCGCTGACTTCCAGGGGGAAACCTATATGCCAACGCCAGATCAACAATCAAATACCGCAAACGCCATCTTGGCTATTCGCAACGCGCAGAACCTACTCCAGCAGCAGATCAACGCCTCATCCAATACGCTCACAGCGATCAAATTGACAAACGAATATAACAGCCTTGACTCGAGTCTCTCGCAGCTACTGCACGCGCAAAACATTGCCGACGATGCGATCTTTTCCAAGATGATAGAGACCCTAAAATCGCAAACTGGCGGACTACAAGCAGACGAAGCTGCGATCAAGGGAATTATCTCCGATGTCGGGACTGCCGCCAAAGTCGTGGGATACATTACTCAGGCGCTCAGCTTCATCGCAAAGCTCTAAGGCAAGCAGAATCGACTCACTTCGGATGTGGTGAGATCGACCAATCCCTGTGTATGAGCTGCCCAGGCGTACAGGAGCTTCCTGAACCTCGGTCAGCTTCGGCTTGGGCGGCAGATTCAGCAGCCTCGCGGCACGCTCGGGGTAACTTGGCGCGGATGATCGGAACAGCCGCGGCTCTTACGGGCGCTTGGCAACCACCTTGCCGTTCTCCCAGACATAGAGCGGCGTCCCGTACATTCGCGCGGTACGCCGAGCAGTCTCACCGGCGCGAAGCAGCGCGCGCTCGACGCGCGCGGCGAGCTTCGGATTCCGGTTCGTGTTCTTGCTCGAAATTTTCGCTTTCACGGCCCAGACTCTACCAGCTTGGGTGGCCTGCTGGAATTGTCGTAGACCGCCCAGGCATCCGCCAGCGGCCGGTAGCGGGTCTCGAAGTTCTGCCGGCTTCGGGCGAAGCGGCGCAGCACATCGGCCTTCGGCACATCGTGCCCGCCCTGCTGCACCCTCGCCGCTATGCGCCTCAGAGCCAGTCGAGGCGACGCAAGTCGTAGATAGATGATCTCGATGTGGTACCCGAGTTGCTTCATGGTCTGGAGGCGCCTCACGTGAGCGAGGCCACTCAAGGTGCTCTCCCATGCGAAATCCGCGCACCGTTCCACGAGTCGATCGACCTCCTGCAGCATCAATCGCGCCGCGGCGACCGCGGCTAACTCCGGTCGCAGCGGTGACAGCCCGCTCGCAATAAGATCGGCGTTGACGAAGTTCAGGACCCGAGCGCCATTCGGCAGATCTCCCTGGCGAATGTCGTCTTCCCCGCACCATTCGGGCCGGCGATCAGCAGGCAGCGCGGTCGGCGTTCCCGCGGTCTCCCCGCCTTCGCCACTCAGCTATTCTTCGGCGGCGCCGCAAGCGTTGCAGGTCTACGCTCGCGCACTGATGGTCGCTCTTTCGATGGAGTCGTGGGGACCGTCGAGCGCAGCCGATCCAGATAATCCGACCAAGCCTGCATCATCTTCCGCCGTTCCGGCAGATGCTTCGCGTAGTTATACGCCGCCCGGATCTCATTCGGCTCCTGATGCGCAAGCTGCCGCTCGATCGCGTCCGGATGCCAGCCCTGCTCGTTGAGTAGCGTCTAGGCCATGCTCCGGAAGCCGTGCCCGGTCATCTGCACATTCGTGTACCCAAGTCTGCGGAGCGCTGCGTTCACCGTGTTGTTGCTCATCGCCCGGTCGCGAGCGCGCTCGCCCGGAAAAACGAACCGCTTGCCTCCGGTCAGCGGATGGAGTTCCCGCAGGATCTCGACAGCCTGGCGGGAGAGCGGCACAAAGTGCGCAGATCGCATCTTC
>DATLUE010000233.1:0-2590 GCA_035533255.1 Allostellaceae bacterium
TAACCGCCGCAGGAGTTAGCTAAACGCCATGGCCGGCCATTCACAATTCAAGAACATTATGTACCGCAAGGGCGCGCAGGATAAGAAGCGCGCCAAGGTCTTCACCAAGCTGATTCGCGAGCTGACGACGGCGGCGCGCAACGGCTTGCCCGACCCCGCGGCCAATCCCCGGCTGCGCGCGGCGATTATCGCGGCGCGCGGCGCCAACATGTCGAAGGACACGGTTGATCGTGCGATCAAGCGCGGCGCCGGCGGCGCCGAAATCGATCATTACGAAGAGGTCCGATATGAAGGCTACGGCCCGGGCGGCGTCGCGGTGATCGTCGAGGCGCTGACCGACAACCGCAATCGCACCGCCAGCGATGTGCGCGCCGCCTTCACCAAGGCCGGCGGCAATCTCGGCGAGAGCAACAGCGTGAGCTTCCTGTTCGACCGCGTCGCGCAGATCACCTATCCCGCGGCGACCGCGTCGAGCGACGCGATCTTCGAGGCGGCGGTCGAGGCCGGCGCCGACGATGTCGAAAGCGGCGCCGACGAGCATGTGGTCCTCTCCGCCGCCGATTCGCTCAACGCGGTGCGCGACGCGCTCGAGCAGCGCTTCGGCGCGCCGGCCTCGGCGCGGGTGGTCTGGAAGCCCAAGACCCAGGCGCCGGTCGATGCCGAGACCGCGGAAGCCCTCTTCAAGATGTTGGAAGCTCTCGACGACAGCGACGACGTGCAGAACGTCTTTGCGAATTTCGAGGTCTCCGACGACGTCATGGCGCGCTTGAGCGCCTGATCCCGCGCGCGCTCGTCCAAGGATATCTCGATGCGGCTGCTCGGTCTCGACCCGGGATTACGCAATACCGGCTGGGGCGTCATCGATGCCGAGGGCAACCGGCTGAAGCATGTCGCGCAAGGCGTGGCGACGACCCATGCCTCGGCGCCGCTCGCGATCCGGCTCGGCGAGCTTTATCGCCAGCTCGGCGAGGTGCTGGACCGCTTCCAGCCCGATGCGGCGGCGGTCGAGGAAACCTTCGTCAACAAGAATGCCAGCTCGACCTTGCGCCTCGGCATGGCGCGCGGCGTCGTGCTGCTGGCGCCGGCCGCGCGCGGCATCCCGGTGTTCGAATACGCGACCAACCTCGTCAAGAAATCGGTGGTCGGCGTCGGTCACGCCGACAAGACCCAGGTGCAGATGATGGTCCGGCGACTGCTGCCGGGCGCGGCCGGGGGCGCCGACGCCTCGGACGCCCTGGCGGTCGCGATCTGCCACGCCCATCACGCGGCAACGCGCGCGGTTTGGACCCCCTCAATTCAGCGGACCCCCTCACCCCAACCCTCTCCCCAAAGGGGAGAGGGAGTTTCAGGCGCGCCAATAGATACCCTCTCCCCAGCGGGGAGAGGGAAGGGTGAGGGGGCGAAGCGCAAGCCGACATCGACGGAAACGGAGCGCGCGCGACGGTTGCGTCGAAGCGCCACCGACGCGGAAACATTGCTTTGGGGCAAACTGCGCAACGCGCAACTCGACAAGGCGAAATTTCGCCGTCAAGAACCGATCCTCGGCTTCACCGCCGACTTCGTTTGCCACGAAAAACGGCTCGTGATCGAAATCGATGGCGGTCAGCACGCCTGGCAGGAAGCCAAAGACGATCGGCGCACCAAGGTCTTGGCGCAAGCCGGCTTTCGCGTCGTGCGGTTCTGGAACAACGACGTTATCGAAAATATCGACGGCGTGCTGGCGCGCCTGCGCGAGTCATTGGCAGGAGCGACTCCGTGATCGCGATGCTGGTGGGGCTGGTCGATCACGCGGCGGAGGACAGGATCGTCGTCGATGTGAACGGCGTCGGCTATCTGGTCTTCGCCTCGAGCCGCACGCTCGGCAAAGCGCCGGCGTGCGGCGAGCCGTTGCGGCTGTTGATCGAGACTCATGTCCGCGAGGATCACATCCATCTCTATGGCTTTGCCGACGAAGCCGAGCGCGAATGGTTCCGTTTGCTGACGACCGTGCAGGGCGTCGGCGCGCGGATCGCGCTCGCGATCCTCTCGGCGCTCGCGCCCGAGGCGCTGGCGACCGCAATCGCCGCGCAGGACAAGGCGGCGCTCACCGAGGCCGAAGGCGTCGGCCCCAAGCTCGGCCAGCGCATCGTCAGCGAGCTTAAAGACAAGGTCGGCGGCATCGCGCTCGGTCCCGCGGCGCCGGCGCCGCAGGCGGCGGCCAGCGAGGCGGTCTCGGCGCTGGTCAATCTCGGCTATCCGCGCAGCGACGCGCATGCGGTGATCGCGGCCGCGTCGCGCCGGTTGGGCACGGATGCGTCGCTCGATGCGCTGATCCGCTCGGGCTTGAAGGAACTCGGCCTCAAGGAGCCGGCGCGATGAGCGACGAGCGGGTCGTCGCCCCCGCGCGCAAGGAGGAGGATGCCGCCGAGGCGTCGTTCCGGCCGCTGACGCTCGACGAATTCGTCGGCCAACAGCAGGTGCGCGACAATCTGCGCGTCTTCATCGCCGCCGCCCAGCAACGCGGCGAGGCGCTCGATCATGTGCTGCTGGCGGGACCGCCGGGATTGGGCAAGACCACCTTGGCGCAGATCATCGCGCGCGAGCTCGGCGT
>DATLUE010000234.1:0-2960 GCA_035533255.1 Allostellaceae bacterium
GCTTCTTGTTCAGCGCCTCGATTTTTTCCGCCAGATTCTTGACGCGCGAACCGCCAGTCGCGCGCTCCTCGGCGTCGCCCGCGTCCAGCCGCGTCAGATAATCCTCCAGCTTCTTGTCGACGGCCGCGATGAATTTTCGTAGTGATCCCGTCGTGAAGTTGCGGTCCTTGTTGTTGACCGCCTTGATGCGCGTGCCGTCGACCGCCAGCAACTCGCGCCCGAACAGATCGAGACGCCGGCACAGGATCACGAACTCCCGAAAAACCTTCTTGAACGCGGCGCGATTGGCGCTCCGGAAATCGGCGATGGTCTTGAAGTCCGGCTTCAAGGTCCGCAATAGCCAGATGACCTCGACGTTGCGATGGCATTCGGCCTCGAGACGACGGCTCGACCGCACCCGATTGAGATAGCCGTAAATATAGAGCTTCAGCAGATCGCCGGGAGCGTAGCCGGGACGCCCTGTCGCCTTCGCCTCGGCTCGCTCGAAGCCAGCGGCCTTCAAATCGAGCCCATCGACGAAGGCGTCGATGAACCGGACGGGATTGTCGGTGCCGACATAATCGTCAATCGCTTCCGGCAAAAGCAGGAGTTGCGAGCGTTCGAATCCGGATATGTGCGTCATGCCGGATTCTAACCGCATGCCGGCGCCAAGGGAATCCCGTCAGTCGGAGTTTTCACACGGTCTGCAGAGACAAAATGTTTGCCTCATTTCGAGGCCGTCGCTCAGATTGTAATCCGCTCGACCTCATCGAGCGTGATTTCATCGCCTGTGCGATCATAGAGCTTGGTTGTGCGCGGACTTTCGTGCGCAGCCATCGCCTGGGCGTTCTCCAGAGTGCCGCCGGCTTCAAGATAGGCGGTGACGCCCGTGGCGCGGAACGTATGGCAGCCGATCTTGGCGCGCGTGCCGAGCTCGGCGGCGCGGCGCTGGATCATGCGCCATGCGTCGACTCGGTTCATGGCCGTAGCGGTGAGCGTGCCGGTGCGGCCGGCGGCGGAGCGGAAGAGGGGGCTCTTGCCGCCGTCGCGGATGCCGGCCGCCTCAATATAAGAGTCGAGATAGGCTTCGAGATTGTGATGCGCCGGCATCTCATGCCGCTTGCCGCCTTTCTCATGGAGACGGACCCACCAGCGCTTGCCCTTGGGGTAGTAGTCCTCGACGCGCATGGCGACGACCGCGCCGATGCGGGCAAAGGCGAACGTCATCACGGAAATCAGCGCCCGGTCACGCAAGCCGACCAGGGTTGACGTGTCGATGCTGTCCAGCAGCTCGCGGGCCTGTTCGCCGGTGAGCACCGTGGTCTTGCCGGTCTTGACGACGTGCTTCGGGCCGCGGACCGCATGGGCCGGATTGGTGGCGACGACCTGGCCGGTGACCAGCCAGTCGAACAGCATGCGGATGGCGGCGAGGTGCTGCTTGACCGTCGGCTTTTCAAAATCCTTGCCGAGCGCCTCGATATAGGCGGCGACGTGGAGCGGCTCGATGTCGGCGATCTCGCCGATCTTGTGACGATCGCACCAGGCGAAGAACCGCACGGTGGCATGGTAATAGGCTTGCCGCGTATTCTTGTTGCGGATGGTGGCGGCGAAGAATTCCAAAAAGCGGCGGGCGGCCTGGCCGCCGGCGTCGGCGATCACCCGCGGCACCACGACGCCGTGGTGACCGGCGGCGCCGGTCAGCGTCCCGGATTCGGCGGGCACAAGGGCCTTGGATTGGCGATCGGATTCCATGGCAGTTAGTGTAACATAACGAGCGGACCGCGAAGCAAGGCCCCAAGCGCCAGCGTATCGCGTCGATCGGCAATTGCGCGCGCGACCGCGATCATGTCCTGGACTTCCTGGCGTGTGTAGAAGCTCTTTCCAGCTTGTGAGGCTATCGATATTTCACGCTGTTCCAACGCGCGCTCGTAAATCCACAGATTCGTGCCCGTAGGAGCGAGAAGCGCAATGTCCCCGGCTCGGCAAGGCCGCATGGCCTTCGATCGCTTGTCCCAGACCTGATACGTACCGATCAAGCCGCTAACGAGGTTAGCGACGATATGGGCTTCCTCGCGCCGCACGCAATCAACCACGATCTTGCCCTTGTCGGTCTTGTGGTCGTCCGCGATCGTCACGTCGAAACAAGCGACTGCTGGCCGTTCATCCCGCGGCAGCCTCGTCGGCTGCAACGCCGTGAAACCGGGCTGCCCGTTTTCCGGGGAAAGCAGTCCTCGAAACTGATCGTTTGCGAAGTCGATGATCTCCTTCAACGATCGGAAATTGGCGACAATTTCAAGCACGGCATCGGGGTCTTGTGCAAGAATTGCGCGCTTGGCTTCGAGGTATGTGTCAACATCGGCGCCACGAAAACGATAGATCGCCTGCTTCGGATCACCGACGACAAACAGACTGCCAGCCCGCAGCTTGCGCTCTGTCCATGGCGCCCCTTGGTCGCCATCCCCGCAAAGGTGCCACAGAATTTCCGCCTGCAGCGGATCGGTGTCCTGGAATTCATCGACGAGAATGCGCGGATAACGCTGCGCGAGCGCCCGTCGCACATGCTCATTGCCGGCCAGCAGGTCGCGCGCGTGATAAAGCAGGTCGTCGAAGTCCAGAAGCGCTGCCTGGCGCTTATAGTCGGCATACAATTTTGCGAGGGGTTCGAATTCGGCGACAAATTGCGCAAAGGCGCATGCCGCGACCGTGGCTACGAAGGCTGTATAGGCGTCGCTACACCGATCGTAATGCGCTTGCGCCGCATTGGAGAGCTGCGCCCCGGGTGGTTTGCCGAGGCCCTTTGCTGCCGTCGCGCTTTCCCATTTCCCTTTCTTCCTCCAAGCGACGAAACGATCTTCTGTACCGTGCTTGCAATCGGGGGAAACGTGGAGGAGGAGCTTCGCCACACTCCGTCCGGTTAGTGGACCTTTCCTCGCTTCATCGACAAGGCCCTTGAATTGCTGAAGGTCGTCGATGATGCACGC
>DATLUE010000235.1:0-3059 GCA_035533255.1 Allostellaceae bacterium
CGGGCGCGTCCTCGAAATCGTCGAGCAGCTCGTCCTTCGACACGTTCAGCATCTCGATCCGGATGTTTTGCCGGAAATCGGTGTGATCGACGAGATATTTGACGCCGCGCCACGCCGATTCGAGCTTCTGAAAATCCTCGTTGTGAAGGATCGCATCGACTTGGCGCGACAGGCGCTCGTCCAGTTCCGCGACCATCTTGTCGACGACGGCGTTGTTGAGCTTTTCGCCCTTGTGCGTCGGCTTCAGGAGCTCGGCGATGAAAGCCTCGACCCCTTTGCGCGCGACATCGTAGCCTTCGTCGTTCGGCTTGAGCCGGGTTTGCTGCATGATTTCGTCGAGCAGCGATGCGTCGCTGGTTTGCGTCGAAGCTGCTGTCTGGGATTCTTTTGCCGTATCCGCCACGTCAGTTCTCTCCAATCCAAATATCGATTGTCCAGGCCGCGCGCAGAGGTCAGCCCTTCGGGCTCTCGACGCCCAATTCGCGCAGAAGCTTCGCGCGCTGACCCTCGTCCGTGAGCACGCTCTCGATCGTCTTGCGGAAGTTCGGCACGTTGCCGAGCGGCCCTTTGAGAGCGCTCAGCGCGTCGCGAAGCTCGCGCAGCTTGCGCAGCTCGTCAACCTGCTCGACGACGCGCTCGGGCTCGAAATCGCGAATCGATTTGAACTGGAGATGGGCCGGAAGCTTGCGATCCTTCTCCCCGCTGAGCTTGTCCTCGACGGCGAGGTCGAGCGACAGGTCCATGCTCCGCATGACGTCGGTAAAATTGTCCTTATCGATATTGATCCGCTTGCGATCCTCGAGGATGGTCTCGTCCTTGCGCATGGTGAAATCGCCCAGCACCACCTGCTTGAGCGGCAACTCGACCTCTTCCTTGCCGTCGCCGGTGGCCGGCACGTATTTGATGTTCACGCGCTCTTTCGGCGCTACCGAAGCCTCATTCTTCGCCATTGGACGCTCCTTTAGTCCCTATTACGGTTCTGTCTCAATGTCTTAGGAACCGTCTGTGGTTCCCGCTTAGCGATTTCGCAGGCATCATGACACAAGTGCCACGGCCTTGACCATATCGGTGCGGCAGAGCCGTGCCTGCCACTCGATCAAACGTCGCGGCGCATCCTCGACCGTATCCTGAGCCTCGCCGTAGCAGCGGATCGCGAGTTCCGCAAGCTCGGCGGCCAAGCTCGGCTCCCAGCGTTCCAGCTCGTGGACTCCCGCGATGCTGCCCAAATGCTCGATGAGCGGTGCGGCAGCCCGCGCGCGCCCGATCTCGACGCATAGTCTGGCCTGGGTCAGCGACCAGCGAAATTCGGCGCGTCCGTCCGGAGCCGCCGCTCGCCCCGTGCCGATCAGGCCAAAAGCGTCGCTGAGCCGGCCCTCGCCGACCAGTATTCGGGCCTTGCCGAGCGCATCGGCCCAGGGCTTGGCCTCGCCCTCGCCCGCGCCTCCCGCCTGCAACCGTGACGCGGCGAGCCAATCCCGCGTTTCGGGGCCGGCAAAGGGGGTCCCGTCCTGGAAGGCGAGATCGACGAGGCCGGAAACGCGCTCGACGAAAGCCAGGGTCTCGCGAATGACCGCTTGGCGGGCAAGCGTATGGCCCAAGCCTTCGAGAGCGGTCGCGACCAGGCGATGCGCATCGAGCCAGAAGAGCGCCGATGGAACCGCGTCTTCGACCAGATCGACCAGCCCGCGGAAGTTGCCCTGCTGGATCATGGTGGCGCTGCCGGTCAAAAGAAAGTCGGGCGGCGGCGGCAGCATCGTCGCGACGCCTTGCGCCGGCGGCGGGCGGGTAATCGCCGCCCAGCCGCCGACACGCAGCAACTCATAGGATCTCGGATCGGCCGGATCGGCGGCGCGCAAGGCGCGGGCGATGCCGGCAATGCTTTCGCGCAGGGCGTCGAGCGCCGCCTCGATATCGCCGGGCGACGCATCGGCCGCAAGCACCAAGGGGGCCATGCCGGCCGCGGCCGCGGCCGGCGGCGGAGCCGCTGCCGCCGCCTCGGCGGATTTGCGCGCCTCGTCCTCGGCGAATTCAATCTCCTGGATGTATCCCCGGAGCGGACGCAACAGGCCGACAAAGCCGAGTTTCTCGGTCGTCAGCTTGTCGTTGAAGGCCGCGATGATCGTATCGACCAATGCGGCGCAGAGTTTCACGTCGGCATATTGCGCCTCGGTCGGGCGCGCGACCGCGACGAGCGCCCCGACTTTCTCGCTGAGCCACTCGATCGGCGCGACCCGTCCGCGCTCGCGCTGCGCGGTCGGAAAAGCGTCGCCCCAAAAATTCGCGGCAATACCGTGAATCACGTTCAGGCCCACCGCCAGACCGGCATAGGATTCCTGGTTATAGAGGGCCAGCGTCAGATAGCTCGCAGCGAGAAAATCTTTGGATATCCCCGACAGCACGGCGGTCGCGCGACGCTCGACCTCTTTCCACGACACCGCGGCTGAGCCGCTTTCCTCGATTTTTGCGACTTCCTGCTGTGCGATCTCGAAATCCGGCTCGTAGCGGGCATTGATGCCAGCCGGCTTGTCTCCGGGAATCGGCGCGCTCCCGAGATTGGCACGGGCATCGTCGGCGAGTGACATGGCGTTTTCTTCCGCTCCCAAACCGCGCCGGCTGTGACGGCCAAGAATAGCAATAAGCGTGTGCGCTGGATACCGGCAAGACCGCTGCCGGACGGCGCCAAGCGGCCGTCAGCCGCGGTTGCGCACGCCGCGAGCGCCGATACTTCTTAAGAAGGCGGCGCGCCGGCCGGCAAGGTAAGCACGAAGGTCGAACCTTCGCCGGGGCGGCTCGATACCGTAACGTCGCCGCCCAGCATGCGCGCGAAGCTGCGCGTGATGGCGAGCCCCAATCCAGTGCCGCCGTAGCGCTGCGCGGTGGATTTTTCGGCTTGGCTGAACGCTTGAAAAAGTTTCCCCAACTGTTCGCCGGTCATGCCGATGCCGGTATCGCTGACAGCGAAATCGACCCAGGCGGCATCGCCGCTTGTGCGTCGCCGCACCGCAAGCGTGATCGTGCCCTTTTCCGTGAACTTGCTGGCATTGCTGAGCAGATTGAGC
>DATLUE010000236.1:0-23663 GCA_035533255.1 Allostellaceae bacterium
TAGCGCATGCTCGAGCCCGGCGGTCGGCTCGCGGTGGTGGCGTTTCATTCGCTCGAGGACCGCCGCGTCAAGGATTTCCTGCGCCGGCGCAGCGACGAGGCCCCGCAAGCGAGCCGCCATCTGCCGGCGACGCGCGGGCCCGCGCCGAGCTTCCATATCCTTCATCGCAAGCCGGTCGCGCCGAGCCCCGGCGAGACCGCGCGCAATCCGCGCGCCCGCTCGGCACGGCTGCGCGCCGCCGAGCGTACCGCCGCACCGGCCTGGGGCGAGGCCGCATGATCCGCCCCGGCACGATCGTCTGGTTCTGCCTTGTCGTCGCCGTCGGCTATGCGATGTTCCAGGTGAAGTACGAGGTGATGCAGCAAGAGCAGACGCTCGCCGGCATCACCAAGCAGATCGCCGACGATCGCGAGCAGATCCGGGTGCTCGATGCGGAATGGAGCTACCTCACCCGTCCGAGCCGCCTCGCGCGGCTTGCCGACCGCTTCCTCCACCTCGGGGGCATGAGCGCTGCGCAGATCGTCGATCTGAGCGCGGTGCCCGAGCGGCCCGATGCACCGGCGGCGCTGGTCGCCGAGCCCGGCGGTGGCGCGTCGACCGCGCCCGGCATCGCCGCGCCAGCGCCGGGCTCGCGGATCGCCGCCGCCATCCGGAACCCCGAGCCATGAGCGCCGCTCCGCCGCGCGATCCCAATCCGTGCCGCCCGCGCCATTTCCGCCCCGGCCCTTGCGGGCCGGAACCGCAGGAAGGCCCGGCCAAGCAGTGGATCGAGACCAGCCGCACCCGGCTCATCATCGCCGGCGCGCTGATGGCGCTCGCCTTCGTCGTGATCGCGGCGCGGCTCATCGAGGTGTCGGGCTTCAAGGCGGGCGACTCCCGCCTCGCCCATGTCGACGCGCCGGTTCGCATCGAGACCAGCCGCGCCGACATCGTCGATCGCAACGGCGTGCTGCTGGCGACCACGCTGATCACGCCGTCGCTCTACGCCGATCCCAAGGACGTGATCGACGCGCGCGGCGCGGCGCGCAAGCTCACGCAGGTTCTGCCCGACCTCAACGAGGCCGAAATCTATGCGAAGCTCACCTCCGATAAGAGCTTCGTCTGGCTGAAGCGCCAGTTGTCGCCGCGCCAGGTGGAAGCGGTCAACCGCCTCGGCATTCCGGGGCTCGACTTCCAAGACGAGGACAAGCGCATCTATCCGCAGGGCCGCACCTTCGCGCATGTCGTCGGCTATACCGGCCTCGACAATAAGGGTCTTGCCGGCATCGAGCGCAGTTTCGACGAGGAGCTGCGCAGCCGCCACGAGCCGCTGCAACTGTCCGTCGATCTGCGCGTCCAGGCGATCTTCCGCGCCGAGATCGCGCGGCAGATGACCGAGTTCAAAGCCGCGGGCGCCAGCGGCATCATCATGAACGTGAATACCGGCGAAGTGGTGGCGCTGGTGTCGCTGCCCGATTTCGATCCCAACGATCCCGGCGCCTCGCCGAGCGAGAATCTGTTCAACCGGGTGACGCTGGGCACGTACGAGATCGGCTCGGTGTTCAAGATCTTCACGCTCGCGATGGCGCTCGACGACCGCGTCACGACGCTGGCCGGAGGCTACGACGCGACCCACCCGATCCAGATCGACCGCTTCACGATCCACGACGACCACGCGCAGAAGCGCTGGCTCTCGGTGCCCGAGATTTTCATGTATTCGTCCAACATCGGCGCGGCCAAGATGGCGCTCGATGTCGGCGCCGACCGCCAACGCGCTTTCCTCGCCAAGCTCGGCCTCTTGACGACGCCGAATTTCGAGCTGCCCGAGCTGGGCGCGCCGCTGGTGCCAAGCGTGTGGCGGCCGATCAACGTTATGACCATCGGCTTCGGCCACGGCATCTCGGTGAGCGCCTTGCAGATCGCGACCGGCGTGAGCGCCGTCGTCGACGGCGGCATCCTGCATCGCGCCACGATCATGAAGCTGCCCGCCGGCGAAGCGGTCCCCGGCCAGCGCGTGATGTCGGCGGCGACCTCGCTCGAGATGCGCAAGCTTTTGCGCCTGGTGGTCGAGAAGGGCACCGGCAAGCTCGCCGAGGCGCCCGGCTATCTGGTGGGCGGCAAGACCGGCACGGCCGAGAAGGTTTCGGGCAAGATCTACGCCACCCATTCGCTGTTTTCCTCCTTCGCCGGCGTGTTTCCGATGAACGATCCGCGCTACTTCATCATGATCTCGATCGACGAGCCGCATGGCGACGCCAAAACTTTCGGCTACGCCACCGGCGGCTGGGTTGCGGCGCCGGGCGTATCGCGGACCATCGAGCGCACGGCCTCGTTGCTCGGAATCCAACCCGTCGACGAAGATTCGCCCGAAATTAGCCGTTCTTTGATGGTCGACTTGCCGGCGCCATCGGGGCGGAAATTTGCGTCTAACTGAGCTCATGGACGGGGGAGCCGCCCTCCGCCTTCCCACCGGGGCAACCGCCCCGGACATCGCCGGTCTGACCTCGGATTCCCGCGCCGTCCGGCCCGGATTCCTGTTCGCCGCATTGCCCGGCACGCAGACCGACGGCAAGCGCTTCATTGCCGACGCCATCGCCCGCGGCGCGGCGGCGCTGCTGACCGACGATAAGACCGAGCTCGATGCCGTCGTGCCGGCGGTGATCGACGCCAATCCGCGACGGCAGCTCGCGCGCATGGCCGCGCGGTTCTACGCGCCGCAGCCGCGCACTATCGCGGCGGTCACCGGCACCAACGGCAAGACTTCGGTCACGGTATTCCTGCGCCAGATCTGGGAACGGCTCGGCACGCGCGCGGCGAGCCTCGGCACGATCGGCCTCCACGCGCCCGGCGTGGAGCAGCCCGGCAGCCTCACCACGCCCGATCCGGTGAGCTTGCACCGCGACCTCGCCGCGCTCGCGCAAGCCGG
This sequence comes from Allostellaceae bacterium, assembly GCA_035533255.1. GTDB lineage: Bacteria > Pseudomonadota > Alphaproteobacteria > ATCC43930 > CGMCC-115725 > CAIKMD01. The sequence goes on from DATLUE010000236.1 coordinate 2,906, forward strand.
CATCGATCACGTCGCGCTCGAGGCATCGAGCCACGGGCTCGACCAGTTCCGGCTCGACGGCTTGACGCTCGCCGCCGCCGCCTTCACCAATCTCACCCGCGACCATCTCGACTACCACGCCGACATGGAAGCGTATTTCCTGGCCAAGGCGCGGCTTTTCGCCGAGCTGCTGCCGCGCGGCGCCACGGCCGTCTACAACATCGACGCCAAAGAGACCGCGCGGCTGTCGCGTCTCAGCCAATCGCGCGACCAGAAGATCATCGCCTATGGCCGCAATCCCGCCGCCGATATCTGGCTGTCGGACGCGATCCCCGAGGGCCTCGGCCAGCGCATCACCTTTTCCGGCTTCGGCCAGAAGCGCACGATCTGGGTGGCGCTGCTCGGCGCGTTTCAAGCCTGGAATGCGCTCGCCGCGGTCGGCCTCGCGATTGCCTGCGGCGCGGCGCCCGCCGCGGCCTTCGACGCGGTCGCGGCGCTGACCGGCGTGCCCGGGCGAATGCAGCCGATCGGCGATGCGCCGGTGATCGTCGATTACGCCCACACCCCCGATGCGCTCCAGACTGCGCTCACCGCATTGCGGCCGTTCTGCACCGGCAAGCTGATCGTCGTCTTCGGCTGCGGCGGCAATCGCGACGCCGGCAAGCGCCCCCAAATGGGCGCGATCGCCGAGCGGCTCGCCGACCGTGTGATCGTGACCGACGACAATCCGCGCCACGAGGATGCGGCCGCGATCCGCCGCGCGATTCTCGCGGCCTGCCCCAAGGCGCACGAGATCGGCGACCGCGGCGAAGCGATCCGCGCCGCCATCGCCATGATCGCGCCCGGCGATCTCGTGCTGCTGGCCGGCAAAGGCCACGAGCGCGGTCAGATCGTCGGCGACCGGATTTTACCGTTCGACGACGCCGCGGTGGCGCGCGCGGTCCTTGACGGGGGGCGCGCATGACCGCGCTCTGGACCGCGCAGGAGGCCGACGCCGCGACCGGCGGGCACAGCACGGCACCGTGGCAGGCGACGGGCGTCTCGATCGACAGCCGCACGGTCGCAGCCGGCGATCTGTTCGTCGCGCTCTCGGGTCCGAAATTCGACGGGCATGATTTCGTCGCCGGCGCGCTGGCGCGCGGCGGGGCAGCCGCGGTGGTCTCGAAGCAACCGGCGCAGATCGCGTCCGACGCCAGGCTGCTGCTGGTCGCCGACACCCAGGCCGCGCTCGAGGCGCTGGGCCGTGCGGCGCGCGCGCGCGCGCTGGGCCGCATCATCGCGATCACCGGCAGCGTCGGCAAAACCGGCACCAAAGAGGCGCTCAAGACCGCGCTCGCGCGCCAAGGCCGCGCCTTCGCCTCGTCCGGCAGCCTCAACAACCATTGGGGCGTGCCGCTGTCGCTATCGCGCCTGCCGCCGAGCGCTGATTACGGAATTTTCGAGCTCGGCATGAATCATCCCGGCGAGATCGACGCGCTGACCCGCATGGTCCGGCCACATGTCGCGGTGATCACCACGATCGAGCCGGCGCATCTCGGATTTTTTGCGTCGGTCGAGGCGATCGCCGATGCCAAGGCGGAAATCTTCGCCGGCCTCGAGCGCGGCGGCGCCGCCGTGCTCAACCGCGACAACGCTTTCTTTGCGCGCTTGGCCAAGGCCGCGCAGGATCGCGGCATCGCGCGCATCATCGGCTTCGGCGCCCATGACGATGCCACGGTGCGGCTGGTCGATTGCGAGCTTCACCCGACCGCAAGCGTCGTTACCGCCGCGGTCATGGGCGAGATCGTCGATTATTCGCTGGCCCTGCCCGGCAAGCATTGGGTGATGAACAGCCTCGCGGTGCTTGCGGCGGTCAAGGCGGTGGGCGGCGACGTCGAGACCGCGGCAGCCGCGATGGCGATGCTCACGCCGCTGGCGGGCCGCGGCCAGCACCACACGATCGCGATCGCCGGGGGCAGCTTCGCGCTGATCGACGAGAGCTACAATGCGAGTCCGGCCTCGATGCGCGCGGCCTTCGCCGTGCTTGCGGCGATCGAGCCCGGTCCCGAGGGACGGCGCATCGCCGTGCTCGGCGACATGCTCGAGCTCGGCACGGAATCGCGCCGGCTTCATGCCGCGCTGGCGCAGCCGCTGCTCGATGCGGACGTCAATCTCGTCTTTACGCTAGGCGACGAGATGCGCGCGCTCGATGCGGCGTTGCCGGCGGCGCGGCGCGGCGGCCACGCCGAGACCGTCGGCGCGCTCGCGATCATGCTCGACCGACGGTTGCGCGCGGGCGACGTCGTCACCGTGAAAGGCTCGCATAGCAGCCGGCTCCACGAGCTGGTCGCAGCGCTGCTCGCCGCCGGTTCCGCTGCCGGCGACGTGAAGGGCTAGCGCACATGCTGTTTCACCTGCTCGCCCCGCTTGCCGACCGGTTCGAGCCGTTCAACCTGTTCCGCTATCTGACTTTCCGCTCGGCCGGAGCCGTGGTCACCGCCTTGGTGATCAGTTTTCTGTGCGGCAATCCGATCATTGCCTGGCTGCGCTCGGTGCAGCGCGAAGGCCAGCCGATCCGCGACGACGGACCCGAGAGCCACCTTCTCACCAAGAAGGGCACGCCGACCATGGGCGGCGCGCTGATCCTGCTCGCGGTGGCCAGCTCCACCCTGCTCTGGGCCGACCTCGCCAACCGCTATGTCTGGATCACGCTGCTCGTCACGATCGGCTTCGGCGCGATCGGCTTCCTCGACGATTATCGCAAGCTCGCCAACCGCTCGCATAAGGGCGTGCCAGGCAAGGTGCGGCTGCTCGCCGAGATCGTCATCGCCACGGTCGCGATCCTGGCGGTGATCTTCATCACCCGCATGCCGCTCGCGACCGGCCTTGCGGTTCCGTTCCTCAAATCGGTGCTGCTGCCGCTCGGCTGGTTCTTCGTCCCGGTCGGCGTGTTCGTCGTGATCGGCGCGTCGAACGCGGTCAACCTTACCGACGGGCTCGACGGGCTCGCGATCGTGCCGTCGATGATCGCCGCGGGCTGCTTCATGCTGATCGCCTATCTGGTCGGCAACGTCGTGTTCTCGAACTACCTGCAGATCCAGCATGTGCCCGGCACCGGCGAGCTGGCGGTGTTCTGCGGCGCCATGGTCGGCGCAGCGCTCGGCTTCCTGTGGTTCAACGCGCCGCCGGCGATGGTGTTCATGGGCGATACCGGCTCGCTGTCGATCGGCGCGGCGCTCGGCATCATCGCCGTCATTACCAAGCAGGAGCTGGTGCTGGCGATCATCGGCGGCTTGTTCGTGCTCGAGACCGTGTCGGTGATCGTGCAAGTCGCGAGTTTCAAGCTCACCGGCAAGCGGGTCTTCCGCATGGCGCCGCTGCATCATCATTTCGAGAAGAAGGGCTGGCAGGAACCGACCATCGTCATCCGTTTCTGGATCATCGCCTCGATCCTCGCGATCGCCGGCCTCTCGACCTTGAAGCTGCGGTAGGGCGCGATGATCGAGATCACGAATTTCCGCAACCAGCGCATCGCCGTGATGGGCCTCGCGCGCTCGGGCCTGGCCGCCGCCGAAGCCTTGAGGCGCGGCGGCGCCGAAATCCTCGCCTGGGATGACAGCGAGGACCAGCGCGTGCAAGCCGCCGCGCACGGGCTGCCGCTCGCCGATCTCGCCACGGCAAATCTTGATAACGTCGCGGCGCTGGTGTTGTCGCCTGGCATTCCCGCGACGTTCCCGAGACCCCATCCGGTAGCGGCGCGCGCGCGCCAGGCCGGCATCGAGATCATCGGCGATATCGAGCTCTTGGCGCGCAGCCGGCGCGAGGCGCGCTATGCCGGCATCACCGGCACCAACGGCAAATCGACCACCACCGCACTGCTGGGACATATTCTCGCCGCGGCGGGGTTGCGCGTCGCGGTCGGCGGCAATCTCGGCGTCCCGGCGCTGACGCTCGACGCGCTCGGCAAGGGCGGCATCTACGTGCTCGAGATGAGCTCCTATCAGCTCGAGCTGACCAAGAGCCTGGTCTTCGACGTCGCGGTTCTGCTCAACATCACGCCGGATCATCTCGATCGGCATGGCGGCATGGATGGCTATGTCGCGGCGAAGACCCGCATCTTCGCCGGCCAGACCGCGCGTCAGACTGCGGTGGTCGGCCTCGACGACGCGATCTGCCAGGGCATCGCCAAACAGCTTGCCGCGAGCGGCCACCGCGTCGTGCCGATCTCGACCGAGCGCGCCGCATCGGGCGGCGTCTATGTCGCCGGCAGCCGGCTGATCGACGACCTCGACCGCCAGCAAGCCGTGGCGCTCGATCTCACGACGCTGTCGCGCCTGCCGGGACGCCATAACTGGCAGAACGCAGCGGCGGCTTTTGCCGCCGCGCGCTGCCTCGGCGTTGCCGCCGATGCGGCAGCGCGCGGCATCGCCAGCTTCCCCGGTCTCGCGCATCGCCAGGAGCTGATCGCCACGATCGACGGCGTCCGCTACGTCAACGACAGCAAGGCGACCAACGCCGATGCGACCGCCAAAGCGCTCGCCTGCTACGACGACATCTGCTGGATCGCGGGCGGCGTCGCCAAGGAAGGCGGCATCGCTACGCTCGCGCCCTATTTCCCGCGCATTCGCCACGCTTTCTTGATCGGCGAGGCGGCGTCCGCCTTTGCCGCGACCCTGTCCGGCCACGCGGCGTTCACGCGCTCGGGCGATCTGGCGACCGCCGTGCGCCAGGCGCGCGATACCGCGAATGCCGGCGGCACGGTGCTGCTGTCGCCCGCTTGCGCCTCGTTCGATCAGTTCACCGATTTCGAAGCGCGCGGCGAGGCGTTCCGCCGCCTGGTCGAGGCCCTGAATTCCGAGGCGCACGCATGAGTACTTTCGCCCGCACCGATCGCCGCGCAATCGCGCAATGGTGGTGGACCGTCGATCGCTGGACGATCCTCGCGATCCTGGTGCTGATCGGCTTCGGCTCGCTCATGGTGATGGCAGCGAGCCCGGCCGTGGCCGTGCGCATCGGCGCCGGCAGCCTCCATTTCGTGAAGCGCTATTTCGCGGTGCTGCCGGCGGCGCTGGCGCTGATGTTCGCGGTCTCCCTGATGAGCCCGCGCACGATCCGGCTGCTCGCTTTCGCCGGCCTCGCGATCGGCCTCGTGCTGCTGGTCTACACGCTCGCCTACGGCGTCGAGATCAAGGGCGCGCGGCGCTGGATCAATCTGCCGGGCGAATCGATCCAGCCCTCGGAATTCGTCAAGCCGTGCTTTGCCGTGGTCTCGGCCTGGCTATTCGCGCAAAGCAAGCAGCGTCCCGGCTTTCCCGGCAATTGGATCGCGATCGGGCTCTATGTCGCGATCGTCGCGCTGCTGATCCGCCAGCCCGACCTCGGCATGACCGCGGTGGTCTCGGTCGTGTGGTTCACGCAGTTCTTCCTCGCCGGCCTGTCGCTGGTTTGGGTGGTAGCGCTGATGGCCGGCGGCGTCGCCGGCCTCGCCAGCGCCTATGTGTTGCTGCCGCATGTCGCGAGCCGCATCAACGGCTTCCTCGATCCCACCAGCGGCAACAGCTATCAGGTCGACCGCTCGATCGACGCCTTTATGAATGGCGGCTTGTGGGGTCGCGGTCCCGGCGAAGGCACGGTGAAGCTGACCCTGCCCGACGCGCATGCCGATTTCGTCTTCGCGGTCGCGGGCGAGGAGTTGGGGCTGATCGTCTGTCTCGTGATCGTCGCACTGTTCGCGTTCGTGGTGCTGCGCGGCTTCTCGCGGCTGTTGCAGGAGAACAACCTCTACATCGTGCTCGCCGCGACCGGGCTTCTGGTGCAGTTCGGCTTGCAGGCGATCATCAACATGGCGTCGACGCTGCACCTGATGCCGACCAAGGGCATGACCTTGCCGTTCATTTCCTACGGCGGCTCGTCGCTGCTCGCGCTCGGCCTCGGCGTCGGCATGATGCTGGCATTGACTCGACGACGCTTCGGAGACGGCGATTCATGACCGGCAGCCTCGTCATCCTCGCCAGCGGCGGCACCGGCGGACATATGTTCCCGGCGGAGGCGCTCGCCAGCACGCTGCTGGCGCGCGGCCACCGCGTCGCGCTGGTAACCGACAAGCGCGGCCAGGCTTTCGCCGACCGGCTGCCGGAGGTGGCGCTGCATCGCATCCCTGCCGGGCGGCTCGATGCCGGCCTTCTCGGCAAGGCGATGGGCGTCGCCGAGATGATGCTCGGCAGCTTGGCGGCGGGCAAGCTGCTGGGCCGCTTGCAGCCCACGGTCGCGGTCGGCTTCGGCGGCTACCCCTCGGTGCCGACCATGCTCGCGGCGGCGCGGCGGCGCATCGCGACGGTGCTGCACGAGCAGAACGCGCTGGCCGGCCGCGCCAATCGCTGGCTCGCGCCGCGCGTCTCGCAGATCGCGACCTCGTTCCCGACGGTCGCGGGGTTGAAGCCCGCCGATGACGCGCGCGCGGTGTTCACCGGCAACCCGGTCCGGTCTGAGATCGCGCGGCTGCGCGACCTGCCCTATCCGGCACCGACCGGGACGATCAATCTTCTGGTGACCGGCGGCAGCCAGGGCGCGCGCATCCTGAGCGCCGTAATCCCGGACGCGCTGGCCCGGCTTCCCGCCGCGATCAAATCGCGCCTCGCGCTTGTGCAGCAGGCACGGCCCGAAGACCTCGGCCAGGTGCGCGACGCGTATCGCCGCAATGGCATCGCCGCCGAGGTGGCGCCGTTCTTCCACGATCTGCCCGCGCGGCTGGGTCGCGCGCATCTCGTGATCGCCCGCGCCGGCGCCTCGACCGTCGCCGAGCTTTGCGTCGCCGGCCGGCCGGCGATCCTGATCCCCTACGCGCATGCCGCCGACGATCATCAGACGATGAACGCGCGCGCGCTGAGCGATGCCGGCGCTGCCTGGGCGATGCCCGAGAGCGGCTTCACGCCCGCTGCGCTCGCAACGAAGCTCGCAGCGCTGCTCGACGCGCCCGACAGCCTCGCCGCGGCTGCCGCGGCCGCGCGCGAGCTCGGCCGACCCGACGCAGCATCGCGCCTCGCCGATCTGGTGCTCGCTTGTGCCGGCAGCAACGGCGAGCGCCAACCGGAGCATGCCGCATGAGGGCGCTCCCGATCGACATCGGCACGCTGCATTTCGTCGGCATCGGCGGCATCGGCATGAGCGGCATCGCCGAGATTCTGCACAATCTCGGTTACCAGGTGCGCGGCAGCGATGCCGCCGACGGCGCCAATGTGCGGCGGCTGCAAGCGCTCGGCATTCCGGTCGCGATCGGCCATAGGCCCGAGAATCTCGGCGACGCCCGCGTCGTGGTGATCTCGTCGGCGGTGAAGCCGGACAATCCCGAGGTCCAGGCAGCGCGAGCGCGGCTTTTGCCGGTGGTGCGGCGCGCCGAGATGCTCGGCGAGCTGATGCGCCTCAAATGGGCGATCGCGGTTGCCGGCACGCATGGCAAGACCACGACGACCTCGATGATCGGCGCACTCTTGGAAGCCGCCGGCCGCGACCCGACCATCATCAATGGCGGCATCATCAACGCGCACGGCACCAACGCGCATCTCGGCACCGGCGATTGGATGGTGGTCGAGGCCGACGAAAGCGACGGCACGTTCATCAAGCTACCCGCGACCATCGCCGTCATCACCAATATCGATCCCGAGCATCTCGACTATTACGGCAGTTTCGACGCGCTCCAGCAGGGCTTCGAGAGCTTCGCCGGCAACGTCCCGTTCTATGGCCTCGATATTCTCTGCGTCGATCATCCGGTGGTGCAGGGCATGATCCCGAAGCTCTCGGAGCGGCGGATCGTCACCTATGGCTTCAGTCCGCAAGCCGATATCCGCGCGGTCGACGTTGCGATCGGCCGCGACGGCGCGCGCTACGACGTGGTGATCGCCGACCGCCGCAGCAATACCACCCGCACCATTGCCGGCCTGACCCTGCCGATGTTCGGCCGCCACAACGTCCAGAATTCGCTGGCCGCGGTCGCGGTCGCGCGCGAGTTGCGGCTCGGCGACGACGTGCTGCGCGCGGCGCTGGCCGAGTTCAAGGGCGTGAAGCGGCGCTTCACCAAGGTCGGCGAGGCGCACGGCATCGCCATCATCGACGATTACGCGCATCATCCGGTCGAAATCGCCGCCGTGCTGAGCGCCGCGCGCGACGCCACCGCCGGCAGCGTGATCGCGGTGGTGCAGCCGCACCGCTATTCGCGCCTCTCGAATCTCTTCGCCGAGTTCTGCACCTGCTTCAACGACGCCGACGCGGTAGTGGTCGCCGAGGTCTATCCCGCCGGCGAAGCGCCGATCGAGGGTGCCTCGCGCGACGCGCTGGTCGAGGGCTTGCGCGCGCGCGGCCACCGCAATGTCCTGCCGCTCGCCAGCCCCGCCGCGCTCGCCGCGACCATCGAGAGCCTCGCAAAGCCGGGCGATCTGGTCGTGTGCCTCGGCGCCGGCTCGATCACCAATTGGGCACAAACCTTGCCGGACGACATCGACCAGCTCGCGACGGGAGCGCCGCCATGATGGCCGCGGCGTCGCGTAAGGCGCATCTGATCGATCGCCTGCCCCAAATGCGCGGTCGCCTCAGCGCGGATGCGCCGCTGGCGCCGGTGACGTGGTTCCGTGTCGGCGGCCCTGCCGAAGTCCTGTTCCGCCCCGCCGATACCGACGACCTCGCGGCGTTCCTCGCCGCCAAGCCCGAGGACGTGCCGGTGACCGTGATCGGCGTCGCCTCGAATTTGCTGGTGCGCGACGGCGGCATCAAAGGCGTCGTGGTGCGGCTGGGCCGCGGCTTCGTCGGGATCGATGCCGAGGATGGGCTCGTCACCGCCGGCGCCGGTGCGCTCGATCTCAATGTCGCGCTGACCGCGCGCGACGCCGGCCTCGCCGGGCTCGAATTCCTCTCGGGCATTCCCGGCACGGTCGGCGGCGGCCTGCGCATGAACGCCGGCGCGTATGGCGCCGAATTCAAGAGCGTGTTGGCAAGCGCGACCGCCCTCGACGCCAAGGGCCAGCGCCACGATCTGTCGGTCGCGGCGCTCGATCTGTCCTATCGCCATTGCGGCCTGCCGCCGGATTGGATTTTCGTCGCCGCGCGCTTTGCCGGCAAACCAGGCGATCCGCTGGCGATCGCCCGCCGCATGACAGAAATCCAACAAGCGCGCGAGGCGAGCCAACCGATCCGCGCCAAGACCGGCGGCTCGACCTTCGCCAACCCACCGGGTCACAAGGCCTGGCAATTGATCGACGAGGCCGGCTGCCGCGGCATCCGGCGCGGCGGCGCGATAGTCTCCGACAAGCACGCCAATTTCCTGATCAACACCGGCGACGCGACCGCGGCCGAGATCGAAGCCCTGGGCGAGGAAGTGCGCGCACGCGTCCTGGCGAAGTCCGGCATCACGCTGGAATGGGAAATCCGGCGCGTCGGCGTGCCGGCGGGAGGCGCGCCATGAGCCGCGTCGCGGTGCTGATGGGCGGATGGTCCACCGAGCGCGAAGTCTCTCTGGTGAGCGGGCGCGAATGCGCGGCGGCGCTCGACAAGCTCGGCTATGACGTGATCCGCATCGACGTGACGCAGGATCTCGGCGCGCTGGTCGCGGCGCTGACGCCGAAGCCCGATGTCGTCTTCAATGCGCTTCACGGCCGCGGCGGCGAGGACGGCACGATCCAGGGCATCCTCGAGACCCTGCACGTCCCCTACACGCATTCGGGCGTGGTCGCCTCGGCGATCGCGATGCACAAGCCGCTGGCGAAATGCATTTTCGCCGCGGCGGGATTGCCGCTCGCCGAAAGCAAGGTGGTCTCGCGCGCGGCGCTGCTCGAGAGCGATCCGCTGGCGCGGCCCTTCGTCGTGAAGCCGATGAACGAGGGGTCGAGCGTCGGCGTCCATATCGTGCGCGAAGGCGACAACGCCTGGCGCATCGAGATCGCGCGCTGGCCTCATGGCAACGAGGTGATGGTCGAGCGCTACATCCCCGGCCGCGAGATCACGGTCGCGGTGATGGGCAACCGCGCGCTCGGCGCGCTGGAAATTCGCCCGATCGCCGCGGCGATGTACGACTACCAGGCGAAATACGCACCCGGCGGCTCCGAGCACATCATGCCGGCGCCGGTGCATCCCGCGGCCTACCAGGCGGCGCTCGATATCGGCTGCAAGGCGCATCGCGCGCTCGGCTGCCGCGGCGTCAGCCGCGCCGATTTGCGCTACGACGACACCGCGGGCGAGCCGGGGCACCTGGTGCTGCTCGAGATCAACACGCAGCCCGGCATGACGCCGACCTCGCTCGTGCCCGACATCGCACGATATCACGGCATCGGCTTCGCCCAGTTGGTGCAGTGGATGGTGGAGAACGCCGCATGCGATTCATGACGCGCAGCGACGATCCGCCGCCGATCCGCATCCGCCGCCGCCGGCAACAGCAGCGCCGCGCGCTTTATGCCGCGGCCGCGCTACTCGCGCTGGGAACGGTCTCGGTCGGCGCCTGGTATCTGGGACACGACGACCGGCTGGCGGCAATTCTCGGCCAGGCACAGACGCGGATGGCCGCGACCGGCGCGGCGCTCCACCTCACGGTCGCGAGCGTCGAGGTCGAGGGCCGCAAGCACGCCAGCCGCCAGGCGATCCTCGACGCTCTCGGCGTCAAGCGCGGCACGTCGATCCTCGCGGTCGATCTCGACGCCGCCAAAGCACGGCTCGAAGAAGTTCCGTGGATCCGCTCGGCCTCGATCGAGCGCTTGCTGCCCGATACGCTCTTTGTCCGCGTCGTCGAGCGCACGCCGCTCGCGCTCTGGCAGCATGCCGGCAAATTCGATCTCGTCGATCAGGACGGCAACGTCATTCCGAATGCCGATGTCGCGGCTTTCCCATCGCTGCCGCAAGTGGTGGGCGAAGGCGCGGCGACGGCAACGCCCGCTCTGCTCGATCTGCTGGCCGCCGAGCCGGCGCTGGAGAGCCACGTCACCGCCGCGGTCAGGGTCGGCGGGCGGCGCTGGAACATCGAGCTCGACAACGGCATCGAGGTCGCGCTGCCCGAAGACGGCGCGGACGCGGCCTGGCGGCGCCTTGCCGCGCTCGACCGCAGCGACCGCCTGCTGGAGCGCAACCTGCTCGCGATCGACATGCGCCTGCCCGACCGCCTGGTGCTCCGCCTCGCGCCCGATGTCGCCAAATCGCTGATCAAGAAAAGCCGGCCACCGCAAGCGAGTCCGAACACATGACAAAAATGAACATTCGCCCGCGCGGCGGACTGCTTGCCGCGGTCGACATCGGCACCACCAAGGTCTCGTGCTTCATCGCCAAAGTCGAGGATAACGAGCCGCGCATCGCCGGCATCGGCCATCAGGTCTCGAAGGGCGTGCGCAACGGCGTGATCGTCGACATCGAAGCCGCGAGCCGCTCGATCCTTACCTGCGTTCATGCCGCCGAGGAGATGGCCGGCGCGACGATCAGCGAGGCGGTGATCAACATCTCGGGCGGCTTCGGCGGCTCGCGGCTGGTGAAATCCGAGATCGCCCTCAACGGCCGCGAGGTCAGCGAGATGCTGATGCATCGCGTGCTCGATCAAGGGCATCGCATCAAGGACATGCCCGACCGCACCGTCATCCATTCGATCCCGGTCGGCTTCTCGATCGACGGCGGGCGTTCCTTGCGCGATCCGCGCGGATTGTTCGGCCAGAAGCTCACTGTCAACATGAACATCGTCACCGCGCAATTCTCGGCGGTGCGCAATCTCTCGAACTGCATCGGCCGCTGCCATCTCGAGACCGCGGCGGTGGTGGTGAGCCCCTACGCCTCGGGGCTTTCCTGCCTCGTCGAGGACGAAAGCGAGCTCGGCGTCACCGTGATCGACATGGGCGGCGGCACGACCACCATCGGCGTGTTCTTCGACGGCAATCTGGTATTCGCCGACAGCGTGCCGGTCGGCGGCACGCATGTGACCAACGACATCGCGCGCGGCCTGTCGACGCCGATCGCCCATGCCGAGCGCATGAAGACGCTGTACGGCAGCGCCATCGCCTCGTCGAACGACGAGCGCGAGACCATCACCGTGCCGCTGGTCGGCGAGGAAGACGACGGCCACGCCAACCACGTTCCGAAATCGCTGCTCGTCGGCATCATCGCGCCGCGCCTCGAGGAGACCTTCGAGCTGGTGCGCGAGCGCCTGGAGGCCTCGGGCTTCGACAAGATCGCCGGCCGCCGCGTCGTTCTGACCGGCGGCGCCTCGCAACTTCCCGGCATCCGCGAACTGGCCGGGCTCATTCTCGACAAACAAGTTCGCATCGGCCGGCCCGCGCATATCGAGGGCCTCGCCGAAGCTACGCAAGGGCCGGCCTTCGCGACGACCGCCGGCCTCATCCACTTCGCTTTGTCCGAACGCGCCGAAATCCCGCGGCGGGGCCGCGCGCTGACGGAGGAATCGAACGGCCTGATCGGCCGATTCGGCAACTGGGTTCGCGAGTACCTTTGACACCAATAGCCGCCCCGCGCCGCTTGGGACGGTCAACGCTACGGAGCATCCCCGGAGGATAAGCATGACACTGAATCTGACCCTTCCCGAAGAAGAGCAAGAGTTGAAGCCACGCATCACCGTGGTTGGCGTCGGCGGAGCCGGCGGCAACGCGGTCAACAACATGATCCGCTCGAATCTCGCCGGCGTCGAATTCGTCATCTGCAATACCGACGCACAGGCGATGAAGCAGAATCTGTGCGAGCGGCGCATGCAGATGGGCATCGGCGTCACCCGCGGCCTGGGCGCCGGCTCGCGCCCCGAGGTCGGCCGCGCCGCCGCCGAGGAAGCGCTCGAGGAGATCATGCTCGCGCTCGAGGGCTCGAACATGGCCTTCATCACCGCCGGCATGGGCGGCGGCACCGGCACCGGCGCCGCACCCGTGATCGCCCGCGCGGCGCGCGAGAGCGGCATCCTGACGATCGGCGTCGTGACCAAGCCGTTCCAGTTCGAGGGCACGCATCGCATGCGGCTCGCCGAGGCCGGCATCCAGGAACTGCAGAAATACGTCGACACGCTGATCATCATTCCGAACCAGAATCTGTTCCGGGTCGCGAATGAGCGCACCACCTTCGCTGACGCCTTCAAGATGGCGGACGACGTGCTGCATTCGGGCGTCGGCGGCGTGACCGACCTGATGGTAAAGCCCGGCCTGATCAATCTCGACTTCGCCGACATCCGCGCGGTGATGAGCGAGATGGGCAAGGCGATGATGGGCACGGGCGAGGCCGAGGGCGATCGTCGCGCTATCGACGCCGCCGAGGCCGCGATCTCGAACCCGCTTTTGGAAGATGTCTCGATGAAAGGTGCGCGCGGCGTCCTCATCAACATCACCGGCGGTCCCGACATGACGCTGTTCGAGGTCGACGAGGCCGCGAACCGCATCCGCGAGGAAGTCGATCCCGAAGCCAACATCATCTTCGGCTCGACCTTCGACGACCGGCTCGAGGGCCGCATGCGCATCTCGGTGGTCGCGACCGGGATCGAGGTCGACAAGGCGGTGCAGCCGCGGCCGCTGATCTCGCTGGTCAGCGATCGCAGCAAGACCGAGACGCCGGTGCGTCCGGGATTGTCGTCGGCTTCGTCCTCGTCCTCGCCTGCGGCCGAGTCGAAGCCAATCGACCTGCGCATTCCCGAGCTCCGGCCGGCCGAGCCGCGCGCCGAAGCGAAGCCCGAGCCGGCCGCCCTGCCGCAGGCGCAATCGATCGAGGCGCTGGCGGTGCGCAGCAGCCCCTTCATTCCGCCCAAGCCGATCGAGGCGGTGGTGAAGTCCGCGGTCGCACCCGTCGCGACCCCGGCACCCGACGCGATGGCGGCCGCGGCGATCGAGAATGGCGGCCGCGCGCCGCAGAAGCCTGCCAGCCGCGTACCGAGCCTGTTCGAGCGCGTGACCAAGGCCGGACGGCTGCTCCATCGCGACGAGCCCGCGCCGCCGGCGGCGCGGGTTACGCCGGTCATGACGGCCGCCTCTGCGCCGACGCCGACTCCCGCACTAGCGCCGGCACCCGTAGCGCAAGCCAAGCTCGGCCCGCTCGATCCCGCCGAGCGCCCGGGCGCCAAGGAGGAAGACCTGCTGGACATCCCGGCCTTCCTACGCCGCCAGGCAAACTGACGGCTCGACTCGTGTGCTTGTCGCCGGGGCTCCATGCGCGGAGCCCCGGCCGCAGGCCGCCCGGCATCGCAGTTATAAACTATTGAATAATAACGAAAAACTTCGTCACAATCGGTAACAAAGAGTGATTTGTCGCGCTTCGGGAGGCTTGGTAACCCTATGCCTGTCGTTGCACTGCAATATCGGGGTGTACGTTGGATTATCGGGGACCTGTCGCGCGCCAGAGGACACTGAAAGCTGCGATCCACTGCCGCGGCGTCGGTCTTCATAGCGGCGCGCGCATCAATATGACGCTTCACCCCGCCGCCGCCGCGACCGGCATCGTCTTCCGCCGCAGCGATCGCGGTGGCGCCGAAATCGTCGCTTCCTGGCGCAACGTTATCGACTCGACCCTCTGCACCACGATCGGTACGCCCGATGGGCTCAAGATCGCGACCATCGAGCATCTGATGGCGGCCTTTGCCGGGCTCGAGATCGACAACGCGGTCGTCGAGCTCGACGGTCCCGAAGTCCCGGTGATGGACGGCAGCGCCGCGCCCTTCGTGTTCCTGATCGAATGCGCCGGCATCGCCGAGCAGATCGCGCCCCGCCGCGGCATCAAAATCCTGAAGCCGGTGAGCGTCGGCGCCGCCGGCAGTTCGGCGGCGCTGGTGCCGGCCGACGGGTTTCGCCTGAGCTTTGCGATCGATTTCGCGTCGAGCGCGATCCGCCGACAGGAATTGACCTACGATGGCGATGGCGAAAGCTTCAAGCACGAGCTCAGCCGGGCGCGCACCTTCGGCTTCCTCGACGATGTCGAGCGTATGCGCCAGGCCGGACTCGCGCGCGGCGGCTCGCTCGATAACGCCGTCGTCATCAGCGGCGACCGCGTTCTGAACCAGGAAGGCCTGCGCTACGACGACGAGTTCGTGCGCCACAAGATGCTGGACGCGCTCGGCGATCTCTACCTGGCCGGCGGCTCGATCATGGGCCATTTCCACGGCATGCGGTCGGGCCACGCCTTGAACCGCCAGCTCCTCGCGGCGCTGTTCGCCGATCCGGCGGCCTGGCGGCCGGTCACCCTCGCCGCGCCCGCCTGGGACGAAGAGCCGCAGCGCGTCCGGGCGTAAAGCGAAAGCTGTAAGCTGTTAGCCATAAACTGGTAAGCTTGAGACGGTCGGCGCCAGGTCCCCGGATCGGGGACCTGGAAGTTTTGGCGTCGAGCTTATAGCTTACGGCTTCATCACTCGCTGGGTTTGGGCTCGGAAAAACGCATGATCTTGCCACGGTTTCGATTGATCGCTCTGGGAAGCGCGTTGGCGCTGGTCATTGCCGGCTGCGCAGCGAAGAAGAACACCTATGTCGAGCGGCCGGTCGAGACCATCTACAACAACGCGATGGATCAGCTATCGGCCGGCGATTACAAAACCGCCGCCGCGACCTTCGACGATGTCGAGCAGCAGCATCCTTATTCGGTCTGGGCGACCAAGGCGCAACTCATGAACGCCTACGCGCTCTACGAGGAAAAGGACTATGACGGATCGATCGTGTCGGCCGATCGCTTCATCCAGCTTCATCCCGGCCATCGCGACGTCGCCTACGCCTATTACCTGAAGGCGCTCGATTATTACATCCAGATCACCGACGTCGAGCGCGACCAGAAGATCACGCAGCAGGCCTACGATGCGCTGTCCGAGGTGGTGCGGCGCTTTCCCGGCACCAACTATGCGCGCGATGCCAAGTTCAAGATGGATCTCTGCCGCGATCATCTCGCCGGCAAGGAGATGGAGATCGGCCGCTGGTATGAAAGCCAGAGCGAATATCTCGCTGCCATCAACCGCTTTCAAACCGTCGTCAACAATTACCAGACCACGACGCATGTTCCCGAAGCGCTGGCGCGGCTGGTCGAATGCTATTATGCGCTCGGCCTGACCGACGAGGCCAAGCGCACCGCCGCCGTGCTCGGCTACAATTACCCGAACAACAAATGGTACCAGTCCACCTATTCGCTGGTGACCGTCGGCACGGAAACGCCGCACGCGCAAGAGCGCGGCTGGATCGCCCGGATCGTCGATCCGTTCGGGATTTTCTGACGGCAACGGCGACGGCGACGCTCGCCCTACCCTGACTTTCGCGGCGCCGCTATCATCCGGCGCGATGCTTCTGGGCCTCTCCATCCGCGACGTGGTGCTGATCGACCGGCTCGATCTGGCGTTCCGTCCGGGTCTCTGCGTGCTGACCGGCGAGACCGGCGCCGGCAAGTCGATCCTGCTCGACGCGCTCGGCTTGGCACTCGGCATGCGCGCCGACGCCGGCCTCGTCCGCCCCGGCGCCGGCCAAGCGATGGTGACCGCCGAATTCGATCTCGCCGCCGATCATCCCGCCCGCCGGCTGCTCGCCGACGCCGGCATCGCCGCCGAGAACGACATCGTCGTGCTGCGCCGGATCGTGGGCGCCGACGGCCGCAGCCGCGCTTTCATCGACGATCAGCCGGCCAGCATCGGCCTCTTGCGCCAGCTCGGCGAGATGACGGTCGAGATCGAGGGACAATTCGCGCAGACCGGGCTGCTCGATCCGGCGACGCATCGCGAGACGCTCGACGCCTTCGCCATGACCCGGTCCTTGCGCGAGCAAATCGCGATCTCGTGGGCGACGTGGCGCCAGCTCGCGCGCGACCGTACGGCGGCCGAGGCCGCGTTTGCGCGCGCTCGGACCGATGAGGATTTCCTGCGCCACGCGATGGCCGAGATTTCGGCGATCGCGCCGCGTTCCGGCGAGGAGGCGCAGCTCGCCGAGCAGCGCGCGCTGCTGGTCAATCGCGGGCGAGTGATCGAGAATCTGAGCGCGGCGCTGGGCGAGCTCGCCGGCGATGCCGGCGCCGAGCACAAGCTGGGCGCCGCCGCGCATGCGATCGAGCGCGCGAAAGTCAAATCCGCCGGCTTGCTCGACGCCGCGGCGGCCGCGCTGGAGCGCGCGATCGTCGAGACTCGCGACGCGATCGCCGAGATCGAAGCCGCAGCGCGCGTCCTCGGCGATGGCCCTTCGAGCCTCGAGGCGATCGAGGAGCGGCTCTTTGCCCTGCGGGCGCTGGCGCGCAAGCATAACGTGGCGGTCGAAAATCTGCCGCGGCTGCAAGAGGAATTCACGGCCAAGCTCGGCGCGCTCGACGATGGCGGCGCCGCGATCGCGGCCTTGAGCCGGCGCGAGGCCGAAGCGCGCGAAGCCTATCTCGCCGCCGCCGATGCCGTCACCAAGGCACGCGCCGCCGCCGCCAAAAAGCTCGACACCGCAGTGATGAAGGAGCTGCCGCCTCTGAAGCTCGAGAAGGCGCGCTTCCACACGGCGCTGACCGCGCTGGCCGATGGCGAGTGGGGCGAGCACGGGCGCGAGCGCGTGTCGTTCGAGGTCACGACCATTGCCGGCGCGGCGCCGGGGCCGCTCAACCGCATCGCCTCGGGTGGCGAATTGGCGCGTTTCATGCTGGCGCTGAAAGTGGTGCTGGCGAAGACGTCGCCAGTCGCGACCCTCGTGTTCGACGAGGTCGATAGCGGCGTCGGCGGCGCGACCGCGGCAGCCGTCGGCGAGCGGCTGCATCGCCTGGCCGAGGAGCGGCAGGTTCTGGTCGTGACGCATTCGCCGCAAGTCGCGGCGCGCGCGGCGCATCACTGGCGGGTCGCACGCAGCGACAGCAAGAAGGCCAGCGCCACCCGCGTCGAGGCGCTCAGCGAGCCCGAACGCCGCGAGGAGATCGCACGCATGCTGTCGGGCAGCGCCGTCACCGCCGAAGCCCGCGCCGCCGCCGCGAGCCTGATGGCGGGAGCACGGGCATGAGAAAAGAATTGCACCGCCGCGACGTTGGGGACGCGGCGATCAAAATTCGCGCGCTCTCCGCGCGTTCGATCTCTTCCTCTGTGCTCTCCCGTGTCTCCGTGGTGAATCAAAAGAGCCGATGAGCCCCGCAATATCCAAATCGAAAAAGTCTGCTGCGCCGAAGCCGATCGATGAATTGACCGCCGCCGAGGCCAAGGCTGAGCTCAAGATACTCGCCGCCGAGATCGCGCATCACGACGAGCTTTATCACCAGAAGGACGCGCCGGCGATTTCCGACGCCGACTACGACGCGCTGCGGGCACGCAACAAGGCGATCGAGGCGCGGTTTCCCGATCTGATCCGCGCCGACAGCCCCTCGAAGCGGGTCGGATCGGCGCCGGCCGGCGGATTCGCCAAGGTGCGGCATCCGCATGCAATGCTGTCGCTCGACAATGCCTTCAGCGACCAAGACGTGCGCGACTTCTTCAAGAGCGTGCGCAATTTCTTCCGCGCGCCGCAGGATCTAGCGCGGGTCGAGGAAGACAAGATCGCGGTCATGGCCGAGCCCAAGATCGACGGCCTCTCGTGCTCGATTCGCTACGAGAAAGGCGCGCTGGCGCTGGCCGCGACGCGCGGCGACGGCGTCACCGGCGAGGACGTGACCGCCAATGTGAAGACCCTGGCGAGCGTCCCGAAAAAACTCCACGGCCGTCATTGGCCCGACATCATCGAGGTGCGCGGCGAGATTTACATGGACCGCGACGGCTTCTTCGCGCTCAACGCCGCACGCGAGAAGGAAGGCGAGCCGGTCTTCGCCAATCCGCGCAACGCCGCCGCCGGCAGCCTGCGCCAACTCGACTGGTCGATCACGGCCTCGCGGCCGCTCGCCTTCTTCGCTTATGCCTGGGGCGAGCAAAGCGAGGCTTTCGCCAAGACCCATGCCGACGCGCTTGAAGCTTTCGCGTCGTGGGGCTTCACCGTGAACCCGCTGTCGAAGCTATGCCACGGCGTCGATGAATTGCTCGCCTTCCACCGCGCCATCGGCGAGCGCCGCGCGGCGCTGCCCTACGACATCGACGGCGTCGTCTACAAGGTCAACGATCTCGATCTCGAAGAGCGGCTAGGATTCGTCTCGCGCGCGCCACGCTGGGCGATCGCGCATAAATTCCCGGCGCAGCAGGCGCAGACCGTCTTGAAGCATATCGGCATCCAGGTCGGACGGCGCGGCACGCTGACGCCGGTGGCCGAGCTCGAGCCGATCAATGTCGGCGGCGTGGTCGTCAGCCGCGCGACCTTGCACAATGAAGACGAGATCGCGCGCAAGGACATCCGCGAAGGCGACACCGTCATCATCCAGCGCGCCGGCGATGTGATCCCGCAAGTTGTCGGGGTCGTCGAGGCGCACCGGCCCAAGAATTCGCGGCCATTTCAATTCCCGCATACCTGTCCCGAATGCGGCAGCAAGGCGGTGCGCGAGGAAGGCGAAGCGGCGTGGCGCTGCAGCGGCGGGCTGATCTGTCCGGCGCAGGCGGTCGAGCGCTTGAAGCATTTCGTTTCGCGCAATGCCTTCGATATCGAAGGTCTGGGCGAGAAGCACATCGTCGATTTCTGGAACGACGAGCTCATCAAAGGCCCCGCCGACATCTTCCGCCTCGATGAGGCAGCGATCGCCGCGCGCGAAGGCTGGGGCAAGACCAGCGCGCGAAAACTCATCGCCGCCATCGACGCGCGGCGCGACATCCCGCTCGATCGCTTCATCAACGCGCTCGGCATTCCGCAGGTCGGCGAGGCGACGGCAAAGCTTTTGGCGCGGCATTACGTGTCGCTCGCGCGCTGGCGCCGGGCGATGGAAGCGGCTGGCGATCCCGAAAGCGACGCGTGGCGCGAGCTCACCGACATCCACGGCATCGGCGAGGACATGGCCGCCGACATCGTCGGCTTCTTCGCCGAAAAGCATAACCGCGCGATCCTCGACGAGCTCGGCAAAGAGCTGCGGATCGAGGATTACGCGGTCGCGGCGCCGGTCGAGAATTCGCCTTTTGCCGGCAAGACACTCGTCTTCACCGGCACGCTGTTCGAGATGTCGCGCTCGGAAGCCAAAGCGCGCGCCGAGGCGCTCGGCGCGCATGTCGGTGGCTCGGTCTCCGCCAAGACCGACTATCTCGTCGTCGGCGCCGATGCCGGCTCCAAGGCGAAGAAAGCCGCCGCGCTCGGGGTGAAGACGCTAACGGAAGAGGAATGGCTGAAGATGGCGCGGGGATAATAATCGCTTCTCGATTCGGAAAACGGGGGGAACGGGTGGAAAAGATCTTATTTTGGCGGACAATTTATAGAAGTTACGCGTTCGTTTTTACCGATCTCGGCCGTTTTGTTCGCATCTGCGGCGCATGGGCGGTAGTGAACACATTTTTTGCTGTGGCAGTTCTCGTCAGCGCGCACTGGGGACTCAAAGCGCCGGGATTCTTGGCCCTTATTGCGTGGGGCATTGTAAGAATTGCGGGGACCACTGCCTTCGCAGTTGCATGGCACCGCTTAATTCTTATAGGCGAAGTCCCAGAGTTACGACATACAATTCGCTTTGGCCTGCGTGAGTTTCGCTTTTTCTTTAACGGGCTCCTTATCGGTTGCGCGCAGTTGCTGGCTATTGGTGCGCAGATGCTCCTCGGATACCTGATTGCTAACCGGCTGGAAATGACGTCCTGGCTTTCTGAAAACAGCTCAATTCCCGCTGAGCTAGGGCCTGTCCTCAATTAGATTCCCAAGCAGGTTATTGTGTGATTCATAGGGCGTCATCTGATTCGGAGCTGACAGATGCGCCGCTATGCCCTTCGGGACGATCAATGGGACAGGATCGAGGATGTGTTGCCGGGCCGGAAGGGTCACGTCGGGGTGAC
>DATLUE010000237.1:0-17038 GCA_035533255.1 Allostellaceae bacterium
CGATGGGATCGCGCTCGGCTCCATTCCCCTCGGTCAGGCGGCGCCGCGGGCGCGCGAGCTCGCGCGGTTCCTCGACGAAGTTCATGCCGAGGGCTGCGATCTCGAAAAGCTCGGCGAGCTGGTGCCGGAAAAGCTCGCCGAGCATTGGCAGCGCGTGGTGACGTTTCTCGATATCCTTCGCGTCCACTGGCCGGCCATCCTGGCGACGCTTGGCTGTCTCGATCCTGGCGCG
This sequence comes from Allostellaceae bacterium, assembly GCA_035533255.1. Classification (GTDB taxonomy): domain Bacteria; phylum Pseudomonadota; class Alphaproteobacteria; order ATCC43930; family CGMCC-115725; genus CAIKMD01. The sequence continues at coordinate 233 of DATLUE010000237.1, forward strand.
CGCCGCAACCGGCTGCTCGCGGCGCAGGGCGGTGCGTGGCGCCGCTTGCCGCCGGCGGGACCGGTGATTGCCGCGGGCATTACCGGCGGCATTCCCGCCGTCGCGGCGCTGATGAAGGTGGTTGCGACCTTGCCGGCGGGCGCGGTCGTGCTGCCGGGGCTCGATACCGATGCCGACGGCGCGATGTGGGAAGAGATACTCAAGGACCCCGGTCACCCGCAGCAGGCGATGGCGCGGTTTCTCGACGATCTCGGCATCGAGCGCAGCGCGGTGAAGCCCTGGGCGCGCGCCAAACCGGCGCCGCCGCGCGCCAAGCTGATGCGCGAGGCGCTGGCGCCGGCCGCGCTCACCCATCGCTGGCGCTTCGTCTCCGGCATCGATGCGCGCGCGCTCCAGGGCATGCGGCGGCTGGATTGCGCCGGCCCGCAGGAAGAAGCGCTGGCGATCGCGTTGCTGCTGCGCGAGGCGCTGGAGCAGCCGGGCCGGACCGCGGCGCTGGTCACCCCCGATCGCGGTCTCGCGCGCCGGGTCGCCGCCGAATTGCGGCGCTGGGAAATCGACATCGACGATTCCGCCGGCGTGCCGCTCAACCGCACGCCGCCGGGCGCATTCCTGCGCCTCGTGCTCGATCTCGCGGTCGAGCAATGGGCGCCGCTGCCGCTGCTCAGCGTGCTGAAGCATCCATTGACCGGTTGCGGACAATCGCCCGCCGCGATTCGCGACCTTGTCCGCGCGTTGGAGATGGCCGTGCTGCGCGGCGCGCGACCGCAACCGGGCGCCGAAGGCTTGCGCCGGCTGCTGCCGCCCGATGCGACCGCGCTGCACGATCTCGTCGATCGGATCGAGGCCGCGCTGGCGCCGCTCGCCCGGGCGCTTGCCGACGACGCGGCCGAGCTCGCGTCGCTGGTCGCGGCGCAGATCGCGTGCTGCGAGCGCCTCGCGGCCAGCGACGCGGAATCCGGCGCCGCGCGGCTTTGGTGCGAGGCGGCGGGCGAGGCGGCGGCGCTGTTCCTCAACGAGCTGCTGCAAGAAGCCGAGGGGTTTCCACCGTTCCGCGGCGCGGAATATCCCGCGCTGTTCGAATCGCTGCTCGCCGGGCCGGTGGTGCGGCCGCTTTACGGGCGTCACCCGCGGCTCTTCATCTGGGGCTTGCTCGAGGCGCGGTTGCAGCACGCCGATCTGATCGTGCTCGGCGGTTTGAACGAGGGGGTCTGGCCGGCGGCGATCGCCACCGATCCGTGGCTGTCGCGGCCGATGCGGCAAAGCTTCGGCCTGTTGCCGCCCGAGCGCCGCATCGGCACCGCGGCGCATGATTTCGCGCTGGCGCTGGGCGCGCGCGACGTGGTGATAACGCGCGCCAGCCGGGTCGAGGGGACGCCGACCGTGCCGTCGCGCTGGCTCTTGCGGCTCGATACCGTGCTGCGCGCGGCGGGGATCGAGAACCGGCTTGCCGCCGATGCCGCACCGCTCGGTTGGCAAGAGCAGATCGACGCACCGGCTGGTCCGCCGCAGCCGATCGCCCCGCCGGCGCCGCGGCCGCCGCTCGCAGCGCGGCCGCGCAAGCTGTCGATCACCGAGATCGAGACCTGGCGGCGCGATCCTTATGCGATCTATGCGCGCCACATCTTGCGGCTGCGGCCGCTGGAGCCGATCGATGCCGATCCCGGCGCGGCCGATCGCGGCATCGTCATCCACGAGGCGCTGGCGAATTTTCTCAAAGCCTATCCCCAGCATCTACCGCCCGACGCCCTGGCGCGGCTGGTGGCGCTGGGCCAGCAAAGCTTCGGCGCGATTCTCGCGCGGCCGGGCGTCTGGGCGTTCTGGTGGCCGCGCTATTGCCGGATCGCCGAATGGGTTGCGGCCAAGGAAGCCGAGCGCCGGCCACTGCTCGACGACATCCGCGCCGAGATCGGCGGCCGCATGGTTCTCGACCTGCCGGGCGGAAGCTTCGAGATCGCCGGCCGTGCCGACCGCATCGAGCGCCGGCGCGACGGCGCGGTCGCACTGATCGACTACAAGACCGGCACGGTGCCGAGCGGCGGCGATGTCGCCGAGGGTTTTGCGCCGCAGCTCGCGCTCGAAGCAGCGATGATCGAGCAGGGCGGCTTTGCCGACATCGCCCCGAGCGCGGTCGCCGAGCTCGCCTATTGGCGCTTGAGCGGCGGCGATCCCGCCGGCGAGGTGAAGCTGCGCGAGGACGACTCGGCCAAGCTGCGCGCGCTGGTCGACGGCACGCTCGCGGGGCTGAAAGACTTGATCGCGGCGTTCGATAATCCGGCGACGCCCTATTTCGCCGTGCCCCGGCCCGACAAGGCGCCGCGCTATTCCGATTACCAGCATCTCGAGCGGCTGAAGGAATGGCTCGCCGGCGACGAAGTCGAGAGCGACGAATGAACGATCCCGCGCTCGATCCCAACCGCCAGCAGCGCGCCGCCTATACCCGCGGCGCGTCGGTCTGGGTCGAGGCCTCGGCGGGCACCGGCAAGACCACGGTGCTGACGCGCCGCGTGCTGTCGCTGCTGCTCGACAAGACCCCGCCCTCGCGCATCCTCTGCTTGACCTTCACCAAAGCCGCGGCGGCTGAGATGGCCAACCGCATCAACGAGACCTTGTCGCGCTGGGCGACCATCGGCGACGGCGCCTTGGCGCAAGAGCTGGTCGAGCTGATCGGCGCCGATCCCGATGCGGATATGCTCGATCACGCACGCCAGCTCTTCGCGCGCGTGCTCGAAGCGCCCGGCGGCATCGCCATCGCGACGATCCACGCCTTTTGTCAATCGCTGCTGCGCCGTTTCCCGCTCGAGGCCGGGGTCGCGCCGCATTTCGAGCTGATGGACGAGCGCTCGAGCGCCGAGGCGCTGACCGCCGCGCGCGAGGCGGTGCTGACGCGCGCGCGCGACGGCAGGGCGCCGGCGTTGGCGGAGGCGCTGACCGAAGCGGTACGGCACACCCACGAGGCGAGCTTCACCGAGCTGCTGGGCGCGCTGGCGCAAGAGCGCGCCAGGCTGTCGGCCGCGCTTGCCGGCGGCTTCGATGCCTTTGCCGCCAGATTGCGGCGCGTGCTCGGTCTGCGCGACGGCGACACGGTCGCGCAGATCGTCGCCGAAGCCTGCGCCCAGCACGCCAGTGACGAAGCCGGCCTGCGCGCGGCGGCAACGGCGATGCTCGCGAGCAAGAGCAAGCATAATGGCGAGCGCGGCGCGGCCATCGCCGCCTGGCTCGCCGATTGCGACGGACGGATCGGGGGGTTCGACGCCTATCTGCGCGCGTTCTTCAAGGCGGATGGCGGCCGCTTCGCCGATATCGTCACGGTCGCGCTCGCGCGCCAGCAGCCGCAAATGGCTGAGTGTGTCGCTGCCGAGGCCACGCGGCTGGAGGCGATCCGTCAGCGGCGCTGCGCGGCCGAGCTCTGCGCCGCGACGCTGGCGATCGCGCGGCTCGGCGCGGCGATGCTCGACGAATACCAGCGGCACAAAAGCGCGCGCGCCTTGCTCGATTACGACGATCTGGTGCTGAACGCACGCGATCTGCTCCGCCGGCCAGGGGTCGCGCCCTGGGTGCTGTTCAAGCTCGATGGCGGGCTCGATCATATTCTGGTTGACGAGGCGCAGGATACCAATCCCGAGCAATGGGAGATCATCCGCCTGATCGCCGAGGAATTCTTCGTCGGCGAGGGCGCGCGGGGCGGCGGGCGGACGGTGTTCGCGGTCGGCGATGCCAAGCAGTCGATCTACAGCTTCCAGCGCGCCGATCCGGCCGCGTTCATCGCGATGCGCGCGCATTTCGCGCGCGCCGCCGGCGAGAACTGGCGCCTCGTGCCGCTCGACATCTCGTTCCGGTCGGTTGCGGCGGTGCTCGATGCGGTCGATGCGGTGTTCGCCGCGGATGCTGCGAGCGACGGCGTCGCGCTCGACGGCCAGATCATCCGGCATATCGCGCGCCGCCAGGGCGATGGCGGGCTGGTCGAATTATGGCCGCCGGTCGCGCCTGAAACGCTTGCGGCGGCGGTGCCGTGGGAGCCGCCGGTGACGCAGCGCGCGGCGAGCGAGCCGCAGGTGCGGCTCGCCCAGGCGATCGCCGCCCGCATCAAGCATTGGCTCGACCGCGGCGAGCGGCTCGACGCGCATGACCGGCCGATCCGCGCGCGCGACGTGATGGTGCTGGTCCGGCGCCGCGGCCTGTTCGTCGCCGAGCTGGTGCGGGCGCTGAAGCAACGCAAGGTGCCGGTCGCGGGCGTCGATCGCATGACGCTGACCGAGCAACTCGCGGTCGAGGACATGATGGCGTTGGCGCAATTTCTGCTGCTGCCCGACGACGATCTCACTCTCGCGACCGTGCTGAAAGGGCCGCTGTTCGGTTTTTCCGAGGAAGAATTGTTCGCGCTTGCCTATCGGCGCCGGGCGACGCTTTGGAACGCGTTGCGCGACCGGCGCGAGGAAACGCCGACCTTCAGGCGCGCGGCCGACGAGCTGTCGGCATTGCTGGCGCGGGTCGATTTCGTGCCGCCTTATGAATTGTTCGCGGACGTGCTGGGCGCGCGCCGCGGCCGCTACGCGATGCTCAGCCGGCTCGGTGCCGAGGCAGGCGATCCGCTCGACGAATTGCTCGCGGCGGCGCTTGCCTATGAGCGCGCGCGGGGCGTGTCGCTGCAGGGCTTTCTGCATTGGCTGTCGGCGGGCGCCGCGGAGATCAAGCGCGACCTCGATCAGGACCAGCGCGACGAGGTGCGCATCCTCACCGTGCACGGCGCCAAAGGCCTCGAGGCGCCGATCGTCTTCCTGCCCGATACGCTGCAGGTGCCGCAGAAATCGCCGCCGCTTTTGTGGGACGAGACCGGCATGCCGTTGTGGCTGGTGACGCGCGATGCGCCGCCGCGCGCGGCGGATGCAGCGCGCGCAGCGGCGAGGCGCCGGCGCGATCAGGAATACCGCCGCCTGCTTTACGTTGCGATGACACGCGCCGCGGATCGGCTTTACATCTGCGGCTGGCAGACGCGGCGCCCGCCGCCGGCCGGCAACTGGTACGCGCTGGTCGCATCGGGCCTCGAAGCAGCGGGCGCCGAGCGCTTTGCCCTCGGCGAAGAGGCATTTCCCGGGGTCGCGGGCTGGGCCGGTGCGGGGCTGCGCTTGCAGTGCGCGCAGACCGGAAAGCCCAGCGCCGCGCGCCCGACGCGGCATGAGCCGACGCGAACCGCACTGTTGCCCGATTGGTGCTGGCAGGCGCCGCCGCCCGAGCCGGCGCCGCCCAAGCCGCTGGCGCCGTCGCAGCCGCGCGGGCAAGAGCCGCCGGCGCGCTCGCCCCTGGGCGACGATCGCGGCGCTGCGTTCCTGCGCGGGCGGCTGGTCCACCGGCTGTTGCAGAATCTGCCGGCGATCGCTCCGGCGCAACGCGCGGTCGCCGCCCAGCGGTTCCTCGCGCTGCCGGTGCATGCGCTTGCCGCGGCGGATCAGCACGCGATCCTGCGCGAGACCCTGGCGGTGCTGGAGCATCCGGATTTCGCGCCGCTGTTTGGCCCCGACTCGGTCGCCGAAGTGCCGGTCGTCGGCCTCTTGGGCGGGCGGGCGCTGTCGGGACAGATCGATCGGCTGGTGGTCGACGGGGCCTCGGTCCTAATCGTCGATTACAAGACGATCCGGCCGGTGCCGCCGAGCCTTGCCGCGGTGCCGGCGCTTTATCTCGACCAGCTTGCCGCCTATCGTGCCGCCATTGCCGCGGTCTTTCCCGGCAAGGATATTCGCTGTGCGCTGCTGTGGACCGATGGACCGGTGCTGATGCCGATCCCGCCCGAGAAGCTCGACGCCTTCGCCTTATGAAATCGCGCCGACCGCCGATATCCGGCGTGTGCCTTGCCAGACCTCGATGGCGCGGCAATCGCCGCGCTCGGCGAGGACCGACCCGGCGCGGTTGACGGCGGCGGCATCGCTGGCGCATGCCGCCCAATCCGCATCGATGATGTGGTCGGAATCGTCGAGGTAGTAAAAGCGATAGGACGACATTGCCAAAGCGATTTCCAAAATCGTCGCAGAGCAAATCCTAGCCGCCGTTTCCGACGCAACTTTGCGCAAAATGAGGTATTCCCGTGAAATCGACGCCGGTCGCGGGTCGGGAATCGTTAACCCTGGGCACCGCTGCGCGGGTTGCAGCAATGCGCTCGCTTGCCTAAGCTTTGCCGTCACCTGCGGCAGGAGAATTGGGAATGGCCACCACCAAGATCACCGACGCGTCCTTCGAAGCCGACGTATTGCGCGCTTCGGGCCCGGTCCTGGTCGATTTTTGGGCCGAATGGTGCGGGCCCTGCAAGCAGATCGGCCCCTATCTCGAAGAGATCGCGACGGCCATGAAAGAGAAGCTGACGGTCGCGAAGATCAATATCGACGAGAACCCGCAGACGCCGACCAAATACGGCGTCCACGGCATTCCGACGCTGATGCTGTTCAAGAACGGCCAGGTCGCCGCGACCAAGATCGGCGCGTTGCCGAAAAGCAAGCTGGTGGAATGGGTTAGTTCCGTCCTCTAGCGCCGCCCCCGGCGTCGCCCGGCGACCGGCGCTAAGGCCGCCTTAAGCATTTCTGCCCCAGGATGATGGCGGGCGGCCCTCGGTGGCCCGAGGATGCGGCTGCACGTGGGTTGCCGCCGCCGGCCCGCTGGCAGGAAATGCAAAGGGCAGAGGCGCCATGAAGAAGATACTCGTCATCGACGACAACATGGTCGTCCGCAACACCATCGTTCAGATGCTCGAAAGCGAAGGCTACGAGGTGGTGAGCGCCGAGGACGGCCGCCGCGGCCTCTGCGTCTTCCGCGCCGAGCATCCCGATCTGGTCGTGACCGATATCATCATGCCCGAGAAAGAAGGCATCGAGACCATCCGCGATATCCGCGGCGAGGCCCCCGACGCGAAGATCATCGCGATTTCGGGCGGCGGGCGGATCGGCAATACCGATTTCCTCAAGATCGCGCGCCAGCTCGGCGCCTCGGACGTGGTGGCGAAGCCGCTCGATCCCGACCACTTCCTCGAAATCGTCAAAAGCTGCCTCGCCGCGTGAGCGCGCGCGGCCGCGTTTCCCGCCCATGCCTAACGCCTTGATCCGCCGGCTGCGCCGCAACCTCGCGGGCCTGATCGATCCCGAGATCAACCGGCCGCCGGAGCATACCCGTGGCCCGAGGGCGCGGGCGGTTTCGGCCGAGATGCTGTACGACCGCCTGCGCGCGCTCGGGACGGTCGGGCGCAGCGGCCCGAAAACCGGACAGGTCAATCTCGTCAGCATCGCGCGCATCAAGGAACGGCTCGGCAGCGAATGGCCGCGGCACGCCGTCAATGCCGATCGGATCGCGCGCAATGCCATCGAGCGCTATCTCATTGCCGGCGACATCTATGCGCCCTGGAAAGATGCCGGCTACATCGTCGTGTTCGCGACCCTCGAGCGCCACGGCGCGCAGATCAAATGCAAGCTGATCGGCGACGAGATCACCCGGCAATTGCTCGGCGAGGACGAAACCGACCTCAGCGAGATTCGCGCGGTCGAAATGCAGGCGGACGGCGCGCTCGCGTTTTCGGACATACCGGCCTTCGAGCAGTTGATCGCCGCGACGATCGCCGACCCCGCCGCCGATAGCGGCGCGGCTCGGGAAAGCACGAATCGGATTTCGCCATTGCCGACGATCGTGGAGGCCGAAACCATAGCGCCGGGCGCCGAGGTGAAGTCCGGCGATCCGCTTGCCGGCCTCAGCTTTTGCTATCGGCCAAGCTGGGATCCCGCGCGCGGCGTGATCTCGACCTATCTCTGCGTCGCGCGCTTGCCCGATGGGCCGGGCGGCATCCGTCAGCGCGAGGCGTCGCTCGTGCTCGGCGGCAATCGAGCGGGGCTCGAGGCGCTCGATTTCGCGATTCTCGAACAGGTTGCCGGACTGCTCGATGGCCTCGTGCGCGAGAAACGGCGGCTGCTCATCACCCTTCCGGTCCGGTTCGAGACCTTGGCGGCCGCGGCGCAACGACGTCGCTATATCGACGCCCTGCGGTCGCGGCTCGCGCCGGAAGCCGAGCCGCTGCTGGTTGTCGAGCTCATCGACGTCCCGGATGGCGTGCCGCATGCACGCCTTCTCGAGATCAGCTCGCCATTGCGCGCGCATGCGCGGGCCGTGATCGCGCGGCTGCGCCCGGACACGACCGAATTCGGTCCATTCTCGGCTTCGCGCATCGCTGCCGTCGGCTGCGATATCGGCCGCTATAACAATTCGGAGCTGGCGGCGATGCAGCAAATGGCGCGCTTCAGCCGCGGTGCCGCCAAAGCCGGAATGGTGACCTATCTGCGCGGCATTCGCAGCATCAGCCTCGCGACCGCCGCGCTCGGCGCGGGCTTCGCGCATATCGACGGCAATGCGGTCGCGCCGCCGATCGAGCTGCCGCAAAGCGTCGTCGCGTTCAGCCTGTTCGATCTCTACAACCCGGCGCTCAAAGGGTGACGATATGAAGACCCCGCCTACCAAGCCTACCGTGCGGCCGTCCCGCGAGGGCGGTCCGGCAACCCGCGCGCTACGGCCGGGCCAGACTATCGTCGTCATCGGCGCGCTGGTGGTCGTCACCGCGGTTATGCTGTGCGGCTATTTCGTCACCTCGCTCTACCAGAGCGAGGTCAGTGCCATCCGCAACCGGCTGGAGATACCTGCCCACGCGATGGCGCATTCGACCCAGGCGATCGCGCTCAACGCCGACGCGGCGCTGCGCCACATCCAGGCCGCGCTGCGCACGACCGGCGAAGGCGAGCTTGCGACCGCCGCGCTGCGCCAAATCATGCTCTATCGCGACAACGTCAGCATTTCGATCAGCCGAATCGCGATTTACGATGCGGGCGGCAAGCCTTTGGTGAATTCCGGCGGCGACGCGCCGCCGGTGGGGTCGGTCGCCCGATACGATTTCTTCCGCCGGCAAGTCGCTGCATCGACCGATCGGCTCGTGGTCAGCGATCTCATCCCCGATCCGATCGACGGCAAGCCCGAGATCGCCCTGAGCCGCCGGCTGGCCGACAGCCGCGGCGATTTGATCGGCGTTGCGGTCATCTACATCGATGCCGGCTACCTGCAGCGGATATTCGATTCGCTGCAAATGCCGCCGGGCACCAGCATCACCGTCTTCAATCGCGACGGCCATATGGTGGTGCGGATGCCGCCGGTCCATCTCGGCGATGCCGCGCTTGCGAGAAATTTTTCCCACCTTCCGATCTTTGCGGGCTTCCGCGACGGCTCCGCCGCGGGAAGCTTCGCGCGATTCAAAACGATCCCCGGAATCGATCGCTTCATCGCGGGGGTTGGCGGCAAGGGCGCGATCTTTGTCGTCGCGGCGGGATGGGATTCGGACGCGGCACTGGCTTCCTGGCGCGCGGATTCTTTAGCGATCGCCGGCGGCACCTTTGCCGCGGTCGTCGGGGCGCTCGCGCTGCTGATCTATCTGCGTCGCCAGATTTGCCGCAACGATGCCTTGTTGGCGGAAGTATCCCTGGCCGAGCAACGCCAGCGCAATCTGATGGAGGCGCTCCCCGACGCGGTCGCGATCGTCGACGATACTTTGGCAATCGAGTTCGCCAATCCCGCGGCCGAGGCTGTCTACGGCTACGGCCGGGGCGAGATGAACGGCCTCGCATTGACTGCAATCACGGTCCACTCCGACAAGGATAACGATATCGAAGCGCTGCGGCTTGCGCTTGCGGGCGAGGGCCGCGATTTTGGCATGCGCGTCCGCCAGCGCACGGCCAAGAGCAAAACCGGGGCCGAATTCCCGGTCGAGATCACCTCGCGATTCTACTGTGCTTCGAATGGCTCGAAACTGATCTCGGTCATTCGGGACATGACGGCTCGCGAGGCAAACGATCTGGCGCTCCGGCGCAGCCGCGAAAACCTCGCGCGCGCCCAATCTTTGGTCGCCCTGGGCAGTTTCGATCGCGACCTGACGACCGGAAGCGTCGACTGCTCGGACGAGTTCCTGCGCATCTGGGGTCTCGACCCGTCGCGGCAGCCGTCGCCCGCCGAGCTCATCGACCGCGTCCATCCCGAGGACCGCGCGAAATTCATCGAGAGCCGCGATGCGGTGCTTCAAGGACATCCGGCGTCGTGCCCCGATTTTCGCATCATTCGCCGCGACGGCGAGGCGCGCATTCTCCATCACGAGTACGACGCCGATTTCGATGCCAACGGCAGCCCGATCCGCTTGTTCGGGATCGTCCAAGACGTCACCGAGCGCAAGGCCGGTGAAATGGCGCTGCGGCGCAGCCAGGAAAACCTGGCGCGCGCGCAGCGGGTCGCGGCGATCGGCAGCTTCGATCACGATCTCATCACCGCGCGCAGCGAGTGGTCGGAGGAATTTCTCAAAATTTGGGGCATTACCGAAACCCCGCAAGGCGACACGGTCGAATTTTTGACGTCCTTGATCCATCCCGACGATCGCCAGAAATTTCTTATGGGTCGCGAGGCGGCGATCAACCACGAGCCGATTCCGCCGCTCGATTTCCGGATCACGCGGCCGAACGGCGAAATCCGGATACTGCACCGCGAAGACGGCGTGATTTTCGACGATCAGGGCCGTGCGGTGCGCCTGTTCGGTACGGTTCAGGACATCACGGAGCGCAAGACGATTGAAAACGAGCTCCGGCGCAGCCGGGAAGATTTGGCGCGCGCGCAGAAAATTGCCGGGATCGGCAGTTTCAGCCGCGAGCTGGCGACCGGCAAGACCGAGTGGTCCGACGAATTTCTGCGTGTTTGGGGCATTGCCGGCAAGCTGGAGTTTCCGACCGCGGAAGCGCTTTCGGAGATGGTCCACCCCGACGACCGCGCGGCATTCCTCGGCGGCCGGAATGTCGCGCTCCACAACGTCTCGGGCACGTCGCTCGATTTCCGGGTCACCCGGCCCGACGGCGAAGAGCGCATCCTGCACCGCGAATTCGGCGTCGTCTTCGACGAGAACGGGAAAGCCGCGCGCATGTTCGGCACGGTTCAGGACGTCACCGTGCGCAAGCGGATCGAGATCGAATTGCGCCGCCATCGCGAGAATCTCGCCCATTCGCAGCGCATCGCCGGCATCGGCAGCTTCGAGCGCGACCTCGTGACCGGGAAATCGGAATGGTCGGACGAGCTCTATCGGATTCACGGTGTCGATCGCGACGATCCGCGCGTCGGCATCGCCTATTTGCGCTCGCTGATCCATCCCGAGGACATCGAGAAATTCGACGAGGTGCGGACGCTCTCGGCCCAAGGCATTACCGCGCCACCGATCGATATCCGCATCATCCGGCCCGACGGCGTCGAGCGCATCCTGCATCGCGAATGCGAGCTGGTGCGCGACGCCGACGGCATGCCCGTCCGTCTGGTCGCGACGATGCAAGACATCACCGAGCGCAGCAAGGTCGAGATCGAGCTGCGTCGCAGCCGCCAGAACATGGTGCGGGCGCAGAGTCTCGCGGCGATCGGCAGCTTCGATCGCGACCTTGTGACTGGAACAATCGAGTGGACCGACGAGCTTTACCGCATCCTCGGTTTCGATCCGGAGAAACCCCGCCCGGCGCAAGAGAACTTGCGCAAACTCGTCCATCCCGAGGATCGCGAGCGCTTCGGGAAGGCCTGGTCGGAAGAGCTGGCGGGAAAGCCGCTCGCACCGTTCGAATACCGGATTATTCGCGCCGATGGCGTCGAGCGGCTGGTGCGCCGGGAAAGCAAGATCGTGTTGGACGCCGAAGGCCGCGTGATCCGCATTTTCGGAACGTTGCAGGACATTACCGAGCGCAAGCGCGTCGAGCTCGAGATGACGCAAAGTCGCGAAAACATGTTGCGCGCGCAGCGCATCGCCAACATGGGCAGCTTCGACCACGATTTCATGACCGGCCGCACGGAATGGTCGGATCAGATGTACCGCATCATGGGGATGAAGAAGGGCGAGGCTTCGCCCTCATCCGACATCATCGCGCGGCTCGTGCATCCCGACGACCGAGCCCGCTTTCTCGCCAGCAGAGCGCGGACGGCGAAACCGAAATCCGAATCGTTCGAGTTCCGCATCATCCGGCCCGACGGAGAAGAGCGCGTCCTGCGCCGCGAAAGCGATGTGCATTATGCCGAGGACGGCCGTCTCACCCGCATGTTCGGCACCGTGCAGGACATCACCGAGCGGCGCGGCGCCGAAGCCCGCGAGCGCGAGCTCGAGCGTCAGCTTCTTCATTCGCAGAAGCTCGAGGCGCTCGGCACCCTGGCCGGCGGCATCGCGCACGATCTCAACAACACGCTGGTCCCGATCATGGCGCTCAGCAAGCTGACCGCGCGCCGCTTCGAGCACGGCAACCCGGTGCGCGCCAATCTCGATACCATCTTCGAGGCGAGCGAGCGGGCGCGCGATCTGGTGCGCCGCGTGCTGGCTTTCAGCCGCAAGGACGAGCCCGAGCAGCATGAAGCCAATCTCGGCGACGTGGTGCGCGAGGCCTTGAAGCTGATGCGCGCGACCGTGCCGACCTCGATCCAGCTCGATGCGGCGATCGCCGACGTGCCGCCGATCCGCGCCGATGGGTCGCAGATCCATCAGGTGATCACGAATCTCGTCTCCAACGCGGCGGGCGCGCTGACCGGAGGAATGGGCACGATCACCGTATCGCTGGGCGTGGCGGCGCGCGTTAAGGGCGCAAACGAAGTCTGTCTCTCGGTCGCCGACACCGGCTGCGGCATGGACGAAGCGACGCAGCAGCGGATGTTCGAGCCGTTCTTCACCACCAAGGCGGTCGGGCAAGGCACCGGGCTCGGGTTGTCGATCGTTCACGGCATCGTCGCCAGCCACGGCGGCCATGTCGAGGTCAAAAGCGCGCCCGGCAAAGGCACGCGCTTCGATCTCTATTTCCCGCTGCCCGCGGCCGAGCTTGCCGAGGCGCCGGCGGCTAGAGCTTCACGCCCGGCCGCTTGAAATTGCGGTCGTGGTGGCCCTTGCCGGACTGGTCGCCGATCTTGAATAGCCAATCATAGCCGTCTTGGGGATTGGTCAGGATCTCCCAGCAATTCTCGTCGGCATCCCAGAAATAGAAGCTGTAGGTGCCGTGCTGCAGGAACGGCTTGCTGATCTTGTGCAGCTTCCATTTCTCGGCTTGGGCGAGCGTGATCCGATAGGCTTCGTCGACCGCCTCCTGGGTCTCGACGTCGAGACCATTGTGGTTGAGGACGCCCATCTCGCTCGGCTTCCGGGTGTAGACGACCGCGATGCAATGCTTGCTGCCGAGCCGTACCATCAGCGAGATCTGGCTGGTCTGCACCACCTCGAGACCGAGGAATTCCTGGTAGAATTGGCGCGAGAAGCCGAGGTCGCGCGATTCGAGTGTGCCATGCGACAGGAAATTGAGCTTCAAGGCAGGTTTGGGGGTAGCGGTTTCGGCGCTGGCATCGGGCATGATGTTTCCTCCTTGGGCGGTGGTCATTCGGCGGCTTTGGCGGCGGCGTGCTGCGCAAAGCGCGGCATAATTTCCTCGGCGAGCAACTGCATCGAGTGGCGCTCCCAAGCCTCGTTGGGTCCGCCCCAATCGACGCCGGTCATCAACAAGCTGCCGAACGGGCCGGCGCAGTCGCGCAGCGCCGCGAGCTTTTCCAGCACGGTCTTGGGCGATCCGAAGATCACGCGCGAATCGATGATCTTCTCGACCGTCACCTGGTCGTCGGGCATGTCAGGGTGTGGCTTCAGCGCGATGAGGCGGCCAAGGCCGCGCAGGATCTCGCTCATATAGCCGAAATAATATTGATACGAGGATTGGGCGCTCATCACCCGCTCGCGCGCCTCGGCATCGCTCGGCGCGACATGGATGCAGCGCACCACCCGCCAATTCTCGCCGCTCGGCCGCTTGCCGGCATCGGCGGCGCCCTGACGCAGCATCGCCCAATGCGTCGCGAGGCCGGTCTCGGTCAGGAACGAGCTCGAGATCGGTCCCCAGCCGCGCTGGCCGGCAAGGCGCACGGTTTGCGAATTGGGGCTGGCGGCGGTGACGCAGATCGGCGGCCGCGGCTTTTGATAGGGTTTCGGCATGATGCCGATGCCGAGCCGCGCATTGACGCTCTCGGCGATGCGGGTCGACCAGAACTCGCCCTTGATGTCGTAAGGCGGCTCCTGCGACCAGATCCTCTCGATCATGTCGATCGACTCGATCAGCATGCGGCCGCGCAACGCCGGATCGCCGTGGCCGAGCAGCTCGAAATCCGATACGAGGCTGCCGGTGCCGATGCCGAGGATGAACCGCCCGCGGCTCATGTGGTCGAATTGCGCGGCCTCGCCGGCGACGATCGCGGGGTGGCGGTTGGGCAACGACAAGACGCCGGTGCCGAAAGCGAGCTTGGTCGTCCGCGGAATGAGGCTCGCCATGAACATCAACGGCGAGGGGTAGGGCTCGGTCGAGGCGGAGTAATGCTCGCCGAGAAACATCTCGTCGAAGCCGAGCCGGTCGGCGAGCAGCGATTTCTCGATGTCCTCGGCCAGGTTCTCGTGCATCGGCCGATGCGGCGGGTGGACCGGCATCATGAAGAGACCCAGGCGCATCGCGTTCTCCCTATCGGGACCTATGTTAATGCGTGGCGTCGTTCTCCGCCAACACCCTTCCGGCGAGATAGAGCGAGCCGCAGATCAGCACCCGCGCGCCCGGCTCGGCCGCCGCCGCCACCGCATCGACGATGCCGGAGCGCGCGGTGGCCGCCAGGCCGAGGCCGCGCGCGGTGGCGGCGATTTCATCCGCCGGGCGCGCATTCGCTTCGCCCGGAATGGCAACCGCCTCGACCCGCGCGGCATAAGGCCGAAGCGCGGTCAGGAAGCCGTGCGAATCATGAGTGTTCAGCATGCCGAACACCAGATTGAGCTTGCGGTCGCGCCAGGATTTGGCGACCTCGGCGAGGGCCGCGCCGCCGGCGGCATTGTGGCCGCCATCGAGCCACAACTCGGCGCCTGCCGGCATCAGCCGCGCCAGCACGCCTTGCGCCAGACGCTGCAGCCGCGCCGGCCATTCCACCCGTTGCACCCCGCGCGCGAGCGCGCTCGGCTCGGGCGTAAAGCCCGACAGGCATTCGAGGCAGGCGAGGGCAGTGCCGGCATTCGCGTATTGATGCGGCCCCAGCAGCCCCGGCGGCGGGAGATCGAGCGCTACGTGCCCGCGATAGGACAATCCGCCATCGCCGCGCGATGCGACATGCCATTCCTCGCCGCAACGATAGAGCGGCGCACCGATGTCCCGCGCGCGCGCCGCGATCACGGCCGCGGCGTCGCTGGTCTGCGGCGCGGTCACCGCCGGGACGCCGGGCTTGAGGATACCGGCTTTCTCGAAGGCGATCTTCGCGACCGTGTCGCCCAGGAATTGCTGATGATCGAGCGAGACCGGCGTGATCGCCGTTGCCGCCGGCCGGTCGATCACATTGGTCGCATCGAACCGCCCGCCGAGCCCGACCTCGAGCAATACGTAATCGGCCGGTATGCGGGCGAAGGCCAAAAACGCCGCCGCGGTCGTGATCTCGAAAAAAGTGATCGGCGCGCCGTCATTCGCGTGTTCGCATTCCTCCAGCGCCGCGATCAGCGCGTCCTCCTCGATCACCGTCCCGGCGATGCGGATGCGCTCGGCGAAGCGCACCAGATGCGGCGAGGTATAGACGTGGACGCGCTTGCCGGCGGCTTCGAGACAGGCGCGCAGAAAGGCGATGGTCGAGCCCTTGCCGTTGGTGCCGGCGACATGGACCACGGGCGGCAACCGGTCCTGCGGACTGCCGAGTGCCGTCAGCAGGCGCTTCGCCCGGTCGAGGCTCAGATCGATGAGCTTGGGGTGCAGCGTCAGCAGCCGCGCCAGAATCCGGTCGCTGCTTGCCGCATACATCAATTGACCGTCATCGCGAGGCCGCGTAGCGGCCGTGGCGATCCAGCGAGACAATACTGATGGGGTGGATTGTTTCGCTCCTGAGCTCTGGTCGAAGGGGCTCGCAATGATGATACCTAAAGAACAACGCGCTGCAGTGCGGCGCGACCCATCGGAGGCGCCGGGCTCATCAGCAGGCGGATGATGCGCGCGAGCGTCTCTTTCAGCGCCGCGCGCGGTACCACCATGTCGATCATGCCGTGCTCGAGCAGGTATTCCGAGCGCTGGAACCCTTCGGGCAATTTCTCGCGGATGGTTTCCTCGATCACCCGCGCGCCGGCAAAGCCGATCACCGCGCCGGGCTCGGCCAGGGTGATGTCGCCGAGCATCGCGAACGACGCCGAGACGCCGCCGGTGGTCGGGTGCGTCAGCAGCACGATGTAAGGCAGGCCAGCGTCTTTCACCATTTCGACCGCGAGCGTGGTGCGCGGCATCTGCATCAGCGACAGGATGCCTTCCTGCATGCGCGCGCCGCCCGACGACGGCACGACCACCAGCGCCGCCTGTTGCAGCACGGCGAGCCGCGCCGCCGCCAGCAGCGCCTCGCCGACCGCGATCCCCATCGATCCGCCCATGAAAGCGAAATCGAAGCACGCGATCACCACCGGCAGCTCGGCGATCGCACCATGCGCCACGATCACGGCGTCGCGGCCATTGCCGTGCTTGGCATGCGCCTCTTTCAGCCGGTCGGCATAGCGTTTGACGTCGCGAAAGCGCAACGGATCGCTGATCGGTTTGGGCAATTCGATGGTGGTGAATTTCCGGTCGTCGAACAGCAGCGACAGACGCTGCTCGGGATCCATCCGCAGATGGAAACCGCAGGTGCCGCAGACGTGGAGATTCGCCTCGAGATCGCGGCTGAACAGCATCTGGCCGCAATTGCCGCATTTGGTCCAAAGATTTTCCGGCACCTCTT
>DATLUE010000238.1:0-7767 GCA_035533255.1 Allostellaceae bacterium
CATCCGCGCACAATTGACCAAGGAGCTTGGCGAGCCGGACGCGAGGGCGTGACGATGCCGAAGGCGTGCGGCATGCGACCAAGGAGCCTGTCGCTACAGCGGCAAGCCTGCGACGGCGACGCGGCGCTCCCAATACTCCCATAACAGTCGATCGAGGCCGCCGACGCTGCCGCGCGCGCAATCGGCAATCTCCGCCGCCGACATCGGCGCCGCGCCGCCCAGCGCATCGCCCTCGATCTGATAACGCGCATTCTCCTCGATGAACGTGCAGGCGACGAGGCAGCTTTCCGCGGTCTCGCCGACTACCACCGAGCCGTGACCGCGCATCTGGCAGGCGCGCTTGTCGCCGAGCGCCCGCGACAGCGAGAGCGCCATGTCGTCGGTGACGACGAGGCGCGGATTGTCCCAGACCGGCACGCCATCCTTGAATAGCGCGCCCTGCGCGAACACCGGCACGATCGGCTTGCGCGCGACGCCGAGCAAGGTCGAGGCATGCGCATGGAGATGCGCGACCGAGCCGAGCTGGGGCCGATCCTTGTGAATCTGGGTATGGATGCGCCATTCGGCCGGGATTTGCATCGGCCGATCGCCGCCCGGGTGGTGATGAATCTTGCCATCGAGACCGAAGACGAAAATCTCGTCGCTGCGCACCGTGGTCTTTTCCGAGCCCGCGCCGGGCGTGATGAGCACGATGTCGGTTCCGGGCAGGCGGATCGAGATATGGCCGAACAAGCCGATCGATTGCTGCAAGCCGACGATCCGGCACATGACCGCAAGCTTGCGCCGCCAGGCCCATTCATCGGCCTCGGAGACGCCTTGCTGGCGGGCGAATTCGCTCATGTCGTGCTTCCCCAACCCGGATCACGGGCGATTAGAGCCGGCCGCCGGTCCGGACGTAAAGCATTCCTGCGGAGCGACCCCGATTGGTAGAGCCGATCGCTCCCGGCGGGCGACGTGCCGCGGCGCCGCCGCTGCTGGCCGCCCGCAATAGGATCGACGGGCCGCCGGTTGTGGTTTAGATTTCTTTCGCTTCCGGGACTTGCCAATCGCGATCGCCGCATCGTCGGCGATTGATCGAAAAAAGTCCAGGTCTCGGCGAGCAGGGAGGAATACCGGTGACCGTCCACGCCCACACGGCCGAAATCGCGGACCTCGATCGAACGCTGTTCGACCGACTGGAATTCTGGGTGGGCGAGGCGTCGCGGGTGGTCGCCATCGCCTGCGTCTCGGGCATGCTGTTCGTCGCGGCGATCACCATGATCGACGTGCTGATGCGCTGGTTCGCGAACGAGCCGATCGCCGCGATCAACGAAATCGTGCAGATGACCTTCTCGGTCGCGATCTCGGCCTGCATCCCGGCCGGCATGATCCAGCGCGTCAACCTCAAGATCGATCTCGTCGCGCGCTATTTCAGCCCGCCGCTGCGCGCGTGGCTCGAAGTGCTCGGCAGCGCCTGTTTGTGGCTTTTCTATACCGTACTCGCCTGGCGCATCTTCATCTATGCCGACACTTTGGCGATGGAGGGACGCACCACCGTGATCCTCGGCCTGCCGCAAGCGCCGTTCATGTATTGCGTCTCGCTGCTGCTCGCCTTCGGAACCCTGGTCCAGACGCTGATCATCATCAACGAGGCGCGCCGCGCCGCCGCGCATGGGAGGGTCGCGACCGCGGCCGCCTGCGTCGGGGCCGCGATCATCGGCCTCGCGAGCTGGTGGTGGGTCGATAACGAGGCGATGCTCGCCGCCTGGACTCAAGTACATATCGGCCTCGCGGTGACGCTGGTCTTCGTCATCATGTGGCTGATGACGCTGATCCTCATTCCGATCGCCGCCATCATGGGCATCGTCGGCGTCATCAGCTCCACCCTGTTCATCGGGCTGCTGCCCTCGCTGGGCGCGGCATCGACCGAGGTCACCGGATTTCTCGGCAACAGCCAGCTCGCGACCCTGCCGCTGTTCCTCATGATGGGCAGCTTCGCCGCGGTCGCCGATATTGCCGAGGACGTCTACCGCTTGGCGCATGTCATGCTCGGTCGGTTGCGCGGCGGCCTCGCGCTCACCACCATTGCGGGCAGTGCCGGCTTCGGCGCGCTGACCGGCCATTCGATCTCGACGACGGTGACGATCGGCAAGGTCGCGCTCCCCGAGATGGCGGCGCGCGGCTATTCGCCCGCCTTCTCGACCGGCGTCTGTGCCGCCGGCGGGACCCTCGGCGCGCTGCTGCCGCCGGCCTCCGGGCCGCTCATCCTGTTCGCGCTGCTGTCCGAGGCATCGATCGGGCAGCTCTTCGTCGCCGCCATCGGGCCGGGACTGCTGGCGACCGCGCTCTATCTCATCACCATCGCGATTTACGTGCGGGTGTCGCCCGAATCGGCGCCGCTCAATCGCGACGAAACACCCGGCCGGTTGTGGCAGGCACTGTCGCGCTGCGGCCCGGCGGGGCTGCTGTTCGGCAGCGTGCTCGGCGGC
Source organism: Allostellaceae bacterium (assembly GCA_035533255.1). Lineage (GTDB taxonomy): Bacteria > Pseudomonadota > Alphaproteobacteria > ATCC43930 > CGMCC-115725 > CAIKMD01. The sequence continues at coordinate 2,469 of DATLUE010000238.1, forward strand.
ATCTATTTCGGCGTCTTCACCGCGACCGAGGCCGCGGCGGTCGGCGCTTTCGAATCCTTCCTCTGCGCGCTCTTCCGCGGCAAGCTGCGCGGCAAGACCTTTTGGCATGTCATGGCCAGCACGACCGCGACCACGGCGATGATCTACGGCCTGATTTTCGGCGCGCAAATCTTCTCGTTCTTCGTCGGCGTCAGCGCCTTGACCGAATCGGCGACGGCGGCGATGGAGCATCTCAATTGGGCGCCGATCGAAATCATGGCGATGATCCTCGTCGTCTATTTGCTGCTCGGCTCGGTGATGGAATCCTTCGCGGTGATGGTGATCACCGTGCCGATCGTGACGCCGCTGGTGCTGCATCTCGGCTACGACATCCTGTGGTGGGGCATCGTCAACATCTGCGTCGTGGAGACCGGCCTGATCCACCCGCCGCTGGGGCTCAATGTCTTCGTCTTGAAGAGCATCCAGCCCGACGTCTCGATCTGGACCGTTTACAAAGGCGTCTTTCCCTTCGTGATCGCCGATCTGGTAAAGCTCGCGCTGCTGTTGCTGTTCCCCGGCATCACCTTGTGGCTGACCGTGACGATGGGAAACTGATCGCGGCATCCGCCGGCACGCGAGGTAAGGACAAAGCCATGAGCAATCCGTCGGCGGCCGATCCGCGGCGCGGCACCAATCCGCTGTTCGGCGACAACAAGCTGAAGCTCGGCATATTCGCCACCAATGTCAGCAACGGCTGTGCCATCACCACCGCCGCGGAAGCCTACGAGCTCAACTGGCCGAACGCCCTCAGCATCGCCGAGCTCGCCGACCGCCACGGCTACGAGGCGATGGTGCCGGTGGCGCGCTGGAAAGGCTTTGGCGGCAAGTCGAATTTCAACGGCACCAATTTCGAGACCTATACCTGGGCCGCCGGATTGTCGCAGGCGACCAAGCGCATCGGCGTCCTCACCACCTCGCATGTGCCGACGATTCATCCGGTGATGGCAGCGAAGCAAGCCGCGACCGTCGATCACATCAGCAACGGGCGCTTTGCGCTCAATGTCGTGTGCGGCTGGTTCCGGCCCGAGCTTGAGATGTTCGGCGCGCCAATGATGGAACACGACATGCGTTACGAATACGCGGCCGAGTGGATCGATATCGTCAAGCTGCTGTGGACGCGGCAGGAGGAATTCGATTACGAGGGCAAATTCCTGCGCGTCGTCAAAGGCTTTTCGATGCCGAAGCCGATCCAGAAGCCGTTTCCGCCGCTGATGAACGCCGGCGCTTCGGGCAAAGGCCAGCATTTCGCCGCCAAATACGCCGACATGGCGTTCATCCATATCGATCCGAGCGATCTCGAGAAGACGCGCGCGCATGTCGAGGCCTATCGCCGCCTGGCGCGCGAGGAATACGGCCGCGAGCTTCAGATCTGGATCGGCGCGCCGGTGACGCAGCGCGAGACCCGCAAGGAAGCCGAGGATTACGTCAACTATTACGTCGTCGAAAAGGGCGACGACGAAGCCTGCGACAACATGCTGGCCATCCAGAATATCGAGATGCACAAGATGATGCCCGAGCGTGCGGAAAAGCTGCGCTTTGGCGCCAAGCTCGGCTGGGGCGGCTATCCGCTGACCGGAACCGCCGACGACATCGTCGCCGCGCTGCAAAAGCTATCCGCGGTCGGCATCGACGGCGTGCTGATCCGCTGGGTCGATTACTGGGATGGGCTGCGGCGCTGGCAGAAAGATGTCATGCCCCGGCTCGAGCAGGCGGGGCTGCGCCGCGCGCAAGCCTAAGGGAGCACAGGATATGGGACAATTCGGAATCGGCCAGTCGGTGCCGCGCGAGGAAGACCCGCGACTGCTGCGCGGGCAAGGCGACTACATCGCCGACATGTCGCGGCCGAACCAGGCCTACGGCTATGTCCTGCGCTCGCCGCACGCCCATGCGCGCATCCGTTCGATCGACACCCGCGCCGCGCAGCAGATGCCCGGCGTGCTCGGCGTTTTCACCGAGGCCGATCTCAAAGCCGACGGCATCGGCACCACCAAGGTGCGCATGCCGAGGAGGCGCCCCGACGGCACGCCGATCTTCTCGAGCCCGCATCCCGGCCTCGCACGCAGCGAGACCCATTTCGTCGGCGACCCGGTCGCCTATGTGGTCGCCGAAAGCCTCGCCGCGGCCAAGGACGCGGCGGAGCGCGTCCTTGTCGATTACGAGCCCCTGCCATCGGTCGTGCTGACCGGCGACGCGGTGAAGCCCGGTGCGCCCTCCGTGTGGGAGAATTGCCCCGACAATATCTCGAATCTCTTCGAGCTCGGCGACAAGGCAGCGGTCGATGCCGCTTTCGCCGAAGCGCATCATGTAACGCGCCAGCATTTCGTGATCTCGCGCATCATGCACAATGCGATCGAGCCGCGCGGCTGCATCGGCGAATACGATGCGCGCTACAAGCGGTTCACGCTTTATGGCTGCATCGGCTCGATCCATTCGGTGCGCCGCGCCTTTGCCGAGGACATCTTCAAGCTGCCCGAGAATCGCTTCCGGGTCGTTGCCGGCGACATCGGCGGCGCCTTTGGCTCCAAGGGCAACACCGCACCCGAGAACACGCTGGCGCTCTATGCCGCAAGGAAGCTCGGCCGGCCGGTCAAATGGATCGCCGAGCGCAGCGAATGCTTCCTCTCGGACGACCATTGCCGCGATAACGTGACTGAGGCCGAGCTCGCCCTCGACCAGGACGGCAAATTCCTGGCGCTGCGCGTCAAGACGCTGGCCAATCTCGGCGCGTATCTCAGCGCCGATACGAATTTGCTGCCGACTTTCGCCAATCTCGGCACCTTGGCGGGCGTCTACAAGACGCCGGCGATCCATGTGACGGTGCTGGGCGTCTTCACCAACACCACCGCGACTGCGCCCTATCGCGGCGCGGGGCGGCCCGAGGCGTGCTATGTCATCGAGGGCATCATCGATCGCGCAGCGCGCGAGCTTGGCATCGACCGCGTCGCGCTGCGCCGCCGCAACATGATCCCGCCCTCGGCCATGCCGTTCAAGACCGGGCTCGTCTATACCTATGACAGCGGCGAGTTCGAGGCTTGCATGGACGAGGCGCTGGCGGGCGCCGACCACGCCGGCTTCGAGCAGCGCCGCGCCGCGGCGAAAAAGCGCGGCAAGCTCTTGGGCCTCGGCATCGCCAACGCGATCGAGCGCGCCGCGGCCCCACCCGGCGCCGAGACCGCCGAGATCCGCTTCGACGCCACCGGCAGCGTGACGCTGGTGGTCGGCACCACCGCGCAGGGCCAGAGCCACGAGACGATGTACAAGATCATCCTCTCGGACAAGCTCGGCATCGATAGCGACGAGATCGCCTTCATCCAGGGCGATACCGACAAGGTCGTCTGGGGTACCGGCACCTTCGGCTCGCGCTCGGCAACGATCGGCGGCTCGGCAGCACTGCGCGCGGCGGAGAAGATCATCGCCAAAGGCCGCAAGATCGCCGCACACATCTTCGAGGCGGCCGAAGCCGACATCGAATTCGCCAAAGGCAGCTTCGCCGTCGCCGGCACCGACAAGCGCATGCCGCTGAAAGAGATCGCGCGCGCGTCGTTCCAACCCGGCCGGCTGCCCAAGGGCATGGAACCCGGCCTGTTCGAGACCGGGGTTTACGATCCGACGATGCAAAATTTTCCCTGCGGCACCCATGTCTGCGAGATCGAGATCGACGAAGCCACCGGCAAAATCGCGATCCTGCGCTATGTCGCCGTGGACGATGTCGGCGTCGTGATCAATGCGCTCACCCTGCACGGCCAGGTTCATGGCGGCGTCGCGCAGGGCATCGGCCAGGCGCTGGGCGAGAGCATCGTCTACGAGCCAAAATCGGGACAATTGCTCTCAGGCTCGTTCATGGATTACGCGATGCCGCGCGCCGACGATCTCTGCGCGATCGAAGTCGATGACCATCCGACGCCGACCGCGACCAATCCGCTGGGCGCCAAAGGCGCCGGCGAGGCCGGCACGGTCGGCGCGCTGCCCGCCGTGATGAGCGCGGCGCTCGACGCGCTCTCGCCGCTCGGCATCAGGCATATCGAGATGCCGCTGACGCCCGAGCGCGTCTGGCGCGCCATCCGCGCCGCACATGCGTCGTAACGATCGTCAATCGTGGGGGAATCAATGAGAATCGCCATCGTCGTCGCTTGCCTTGCCGCCGCTGCGGCCGCCGCCGCCGCGCCGGCGTTGGCCGATCCGGTGCAGGTCAAATTCGCCTATCCCTCGGCGCCCAATAACGCGCTGTTCAAGCAGGGCGCTCAGGCCTGGGTCGACGACGTCAACAAGGCGGCCGACGGCGCGATCGAGATCAAAATCTTTTCCGGCGGTGTGATCGCCGACAATTCCAACATGTATGACCGCATCACCGGCGGCGTCACCGATATCGGCCTCGCCGTGTTCGGCCCGGTCTCGTCGGTGTTTCCGAAAACCAATGTCGGGACCCTGCCTTTCGAGGCGAAGAATCATCGCGAGGATGCGCTGGCGCTGTGGCGGCTCTACGAGAAGGGCGTCATCGCCGACGAGTTCGCGAAGGTCCATCCGCTCGGCCTCATCGTCTTCCCCGGCCTCGTCATTCATTCGAAAAAGCCGATCCATAGCCTGGCCGACATGAAGGGCTTGAAGATCAGCGTCGAGGGCCGCGTCCTCAGCACCATGATGCCCCGGCTCGGCGCCGCGCCGATCTCGCTGCAACCCGGCGATCTCTATCCGAGCTTGCAGCGCGGGCTGGTCGACGCCGTGCCGCAAGGCTGGCCGAGCGTGCCCACCTTCCATCTCGACGAGGTGACGAATTTCCACCTCGAAGTGCCGCTCGGCTTCAATACCGGCTATGTGTTCATGAACCGGGCTTCCTACGCCAAGCTGCCGCCCGCAGGCCGCGCGGCAATCGACAAATTCTCGGGCTTGCCCTATGTGGAGCGGCTGATCGCCGCCGACGACACAATGGAGGCGATCGGCCGCAATGCCACCAAGGCGATGGCGGGTCAGACCATCGCGCAGCTCGACCCGGCCGAGGAAGAGCGCTGGAAAGAGGCGGTCGCGCCGGTAACCGACGAATGGGTGAAGGCAACGCCCGACGGCGCCCATGTGCTCGCCGCCTTCCGCGTCGAGCTGGCCGCGATCCGCGCGGGGAAGTAGGCTAGTACCCGGAATCAAAGCTGAGTGATACGTCGGCCTTTGAACCGGCGCTGGCGGACGCTTTTCTTTTTCCATGCGAACGGCTCGGCATTTTCGTTGTACGCGGCGATAAAGGCATCGATGTGCTCCTGCAATTGCTGGA
>DATLUE010000239.1:0-4692 GCA_035533255.1 Allostellaceae bacterium
GGACCTCGTCAAAAAGATCCGGATATAGGCTCGCTATGAAATGCCCGATTTGCGGGGAAAGGGCTAGACCTTGGAGAGATGTTGAAGGAATACCGATCCTTCGCTGTGTCGCTAGCGACTGCGGCTTTCGCTTTTTCGATCTTGCGCATTGGCAGCCTCTCCAAGCTGATTATTACGAGGAATGGCGACCGGGGCAGCTGAATCGCGATGCTCCTTGGATTCGGGCAAGGGTTGACATTGTCCGGAAATTCAAAATTGCCGGCCGAGTTGCGGAACTCGGATGTGGAATCGGCGAAACGGCGATCGCACTTTGCGATGCGGGATTCAAGGTCGTCGCAGTCGACGAATCGCCGAAAGCAATCGGCTTTCTTCGCGCGCAATTTCCCGCGATCGAATGGCACGACGAAAGCTTGGTCGAGTTCATCCGAGAACATCCGCAATCGTTCGACATTGTCGCCATGTTCCATGTGTTGGAACACATTCCGCGTCCGGAATATGTGATGCGGCTGGTGGATCAGGCCCTCAGGCCCGGTGGGGTCGTTGTGATCGAGGTGCCTGATGTGAGCGGCGGCTTCGCGCGTATCAAAGGGCGCCGATGGGATTATTTTCATCGTGCGCATGTGAATTATTTCGACACGAGATCGCTTGAAAAGCTGATGCGGCCGTTCGGCTTTCGTCGTCGGTTGCTTCAGCGCACTTATCACTTCTCGTATCCGCAAGGTCATCGCCTGAAAGACCTCGTCAAAGGTTCGCTCGCGCGTCTCGGTCTGAACTCGATCATCCGGACGGCTTGGACCAAATAAATGCCATTCAAGCCGGTCCGAATAATGGTTTTTCGCCTTGGTAGCATTGGCGATTTCGTGGTTTCGTTGCCGTGCTTTCATCTGCTTCGGCGAACCTTTCCTGGGGCTGAAATCATCCTTCTGACGAATTTGCCCGCGACCGATCAGATCGTTCCAGCCGAGGCCGTCCTGCGAGGAACCGGCCTGGTCGATCGCTATATCCGGTACCCGGGCGGCACCAGAGACATTCGGCATCTGCGCGCGTTAAGGCGAGAAATTCGGTCTTTGGCGCTTGATGCGTTGATTTATCTGGCGGAGCCCAGAGGGGCAGTCTCGCTCTATCGGGACTATTTATTTTTTCGGCTGTGCGGAGTTCGTCGTATCCTCGGCCTCGACCCGCTCGGGATCCAGGTAAAACCGCTATGGCCCATTGCGGGTAGCGCGATGCAGGAAGCCGAGGGACAGCGTCTCGGCCGTCAGCTTTACTCGATCGGTTCGATCGATTTTCACGCGGAGAGCTATTGGAACCTGCAGCTATCCTCGACCGAGACCGAGGAAGCGGCGCGAATCGTCGAGGAAGCTTTTCCGCCGCCGCCGCGGCGCTGGGAGCGACGCTTGCTCGGCCTCAGCATCGGAACGAAGCAGACCATCAACGACTGGGGCGATGCCAATTGGCAATCCGTTGTGGAGGCGCTGGGAGGTTTCGAATTCGGCCTGATCATGGTTGGTGGGCCCGAGGATCGCGCTCGCTCGCAGGCATTGGCGGATCGCTGGCCCGGGCCAGCCTTGAATGTATGCGGGAGTGTCTCGCCGCGTGTCACTGCAGCCGTGCTGCAGCATGTGCGATTGTTTCTGTGCCACGATAGCGGACCGATGCATCTCGCGGCAGCGGTCGGAACGCCCTGCGTGGCGGTCTTCAGCCGGCGCAACCCACCCGGTAAATGGTTTCCCTTTGGCGTAGGACATACGGTCCTTTATCCGACGGCGAAGTCGGGATCGATTGCATCGATACGCCCCCGCCAAGTCGTTGCGGCGGTTGTCGATGCCTTGGGTGCCCGCGAAAATGTGCGCCTTTCTTCGAACCTTTCGCTCGCTGGATAGGAACGATGTGCGGCATCGCCGGGGCGGTCAATTTCGATGCCGACGATCGGCCGATCGACGACACCGTCATTGCGCGCCTCAATGAATGGCAGCGTCGTCGCGGGCCGGACGGCGCAGGGCTTTGGTCGTCGTCGGACCACAGCGTCGTCTTGGGCCATCGCCGCTTGTCGATCATCGATACCAGCAGCGGCGGCGCGCAGCCGATGTCCGACAGCACAGGCCGTTGGACGATCACTTTCAACGGTGAGATCTATAAATCCGCGAAGAAAAGCGCGCACAGATACCGGCTGTTACGCATGTCGATGGCTCAGGGCGGCTGCAGACGGTCACGCGCGCTGCCAACCCGCGCTATTACCGCTTGATCGAAGCGTTCCGGGATTTGACGGGCGTGCCGATGGTGCTGAATACCTCGTTCAACGAGAACGAACCCGTTGTGTGCCGGCCTGAAGAGGCGCTCGATTGCTTTTTGCGGACCCAGATGGATGTTTTGGTAATGGGTAATACCGCCGTCTTCCGCAGTGCCAATTTACCGATCGACGACGAGCGCTGATAATTTTAAACTGACGTCATGAATCATCCGCCGTGAGCGATCCATCAAATTATCCGTTTTCGGATGGGCTTCATCATGCCCACCATCGTTATCTCGATGGCGAAGTTTTGAGAATTCTCGCGGAGTTATCTTGGCCTGATGGCAGACGGCATGTTTTCGAATTGGGCTGCGGAAATGGATCGTTCGCAAGGATTTTGCACGATCACGGGTACTCCGTCACGGCAGTCGATGCATCTCTTGCCGGCATCAAGCTGGCCAAATCCAACTCATCCGACGTCGCTTTTTACAATGCGTCAGCTTATGACAAACTTGACGAGGCGTTTGGGAAATTCAAAGCGGTCGTGAGTCTCGAGGTCGTAGAACACCTGTTCGAGCCGCGGAAGTATGCGGCCTCTGTCTATAATCTTCTTGAGGACGGAGGAGTGGCAATCATCTCCACCCCATACCACTCTTATCTCAAGAATCTTGCTTTGGCGGCTTCGGGGAAAATGGATGCTCACTTCACCGCTTTGTGGGACTATGGGCATATAAAATTTTGGTCAGTCCGAACTCTGCGCGCTCTTCTTTCAGAAGCCGGCTTCCGAGATGTGATATTTCGACGCGTTGGTCGTATTCCTCCCTTGGCGAAGTCGATGATCGCGGTCGCACGACGTCCATTGCAGAAAGAAAATTCGTCGGAGCGGAGCGCCATCTGAATCGCGCGCCAATCCCTTTGCCAGAAAGCCGCTCTAACCAAGCGGCTTTTTGATTTTAGGCCCGACCCTACGTCGTCGTCCGTGAAGAACGCTGACGCGGCTGATAGGCGCGGACAGGTCGGCATGATCGAGTAATGGATGTTCTCCACGCGCACCGGCGTATGCGACCGTTGGCTCGCGGACGAGCGCTCGGGCCAAGCGAGATCGCTCTACCGCGTTCCGTTATTTCGGCATGAAGGCATCGGTGTAGAGCGTCGACATGTCGGCTGTGTTGCTCAGCAGCTTTTGTTCGACGAGCGAGCCCTTCAAATTGGCGAGCGACTCCGCATCGAAGGCGCAGTCCTTGTTGAAGCTCGGCATGACAAGATCATAGTCCTTCGCCATCACGGCCGGCGACAACCCGGTGAGCTTGCTTTCCGCCGTGACCGCCTCGTCTTTATGCCGGCGTATAAAATCGACGGTCTCGAGCCACCCGGCCAAGAAAGCCCGGACCGCATCGGGGTGATTCGCCATCGCGTCCTTCGTCGCGAAGATCGCGCCGGCGGCGAGATTCCCGGTAAAGTCGGCGACGTCGGCGAGCAACCGCCCTTCGTGCTTTTCCTCCATCTCGAAGATTTCCGCCGTGGAAAAAATGTCGGCGTCGATGGCATTCGTGCGGAACCCGGCCACGCCGCTCGCCAAACCGTTGCCCATGTCGACCTTCGTAATTCCGTTCGGGCCCCAACCGCGTTGGCGCGCGAGCTGATCGGCGACCCAGTCCGTGAACGAGCCGGGGCTCGAGACGCCGATCCGCTTGCCTCTCAATCCGTCCAGCGTGTGGATGGGCGAATCCCACGGCACGGCGATAGCGGTCGGAAACATCTTTGCCTCGTACTCGCAGACGGCGAGGATCGGCGCGCCCTTGGCCGTGAAGGCCATCCCGGTGCCGGTGCCGATCCCGACATCGACGCTTCCTGCCGCCATTGCCTGGATCAGCTTGCTGCCACCGGTGAAGTCCGCAACCGTCACGTCGAGCCCGTGCTTTTTGAAAATGCCGAATTCCACCCCGAGATTGGCCGGCAGCATGACCGATGCGCTGGCAATCGATTTACCGACGGTTAAAGGCGTTTCCGCGAATGCAAGGACCGGAACGGCAATGATCGCGAGCGCCAGGATAATCGTCGTGCGAAAGCGCGAGCGCATGGCGTTTTGCTCCCCTTTGGTCGTAGCGGCCGCTTGTTCGATCTTCCGATTTTTGTTCGCGTTAGCGCATCGGCGCACCATCGCTGCGTCAAAATTTTTGCTACGTCGAGCGGTTTCCGAGCGTGACAACGTGAGCATCATTTGAGTAGCCCTATGGAAAGCCCGAATAGTCGACGAAGGTTTCGGGCGCAAACATTTCCTCGATCGTGATGCGGCGTCGAGAAAGTCCCTGTTCCTCGTGATAGCGCAGGAAGGTTTCGATCGTCTTCCGGTTCTGTTCGACGCCGTAGGGCCACCAATCGTCTCCCATGGTCGCGCGCACGCCGTCGAGGAGCGCCCCGATCCAAGGGAATGCGTAAGTGATGTGAAAATTGAGTGCACG
>DATLUE010000240.1:0-4375 GCA_035533255.1 Allostellaceae bacterium
CGATTGCGTCGTGCAGCAGGGTTTGAAGCTCCCTTTCGCGCTGCTCCGCTTCGTGCTTGTCCGTGATATCGGTGAACGTGGCCAGAAACCCAATGGGCTTTCCGTCATGACCATACCAAATTTCGGCGTCGCGATCGATCCATCGGACGGCGCCGTCGGGGCGAATGATACGAAATTGCAGCGGCGCGGCATCCGCTCCTTGCTCGCCATCTTTCAACGCTGCGCCTGTCAACGCTGTGTCAATTTTTTTGCGATCGTCGGGATGCGCGAGCGCCAGAAGAGCCTCGCGGTTCGGGATGAAAGTCCCGCGCGTAACACCGCAGATGCGATACAGCTCATCCGACCATTCGAGCGTCTTGGTCCGGAAATTGAGCGTGACGCTGCCGGTGTTGGAGACGCGCTGGGCGCGACTCAGCATCTTTTCCTTCTCGTGCAGTGCCTCGTGCGCCGCTTTCAGTGCGGTGATGTCCCTGAAAGTGGTCAACCGGCCGATCGGGATGCTTGCTTCATCGAACATGATCTCGGATTCGGAAATCACCCATCGGCTCGTGCCGTCGGGACGATTGATCTGGTATTGCAGCGGCGGCGTCGCGATGCCTTTTTCGGCTTTTCGTATGGAGTCGCGGACGGCGAGGCGATGATCCGGGTGAATCAGCGACAAGGCAGCCTCGGGGCCCGGGGTGAAATTCTCCGGCGTTACGCCGCAAATCCGGTACATCTCGTCGGACCATTCGGTCTTGCCGGTGCGGAAGTCGCGGATCGCGCTGCCGGTGGCGGAGATGCGCTGGGCGCGGCTCAGCATCTTTTCCTTTTCGTGCAGTGCCTCCTGCGCCGTCTTCAGGGCGGTGATGTCGACGCGCAGCCCGGCCGTGCCGCCGCTGCTCGTGCGCCGCTCCGAGATCATGATCCAGCGGCCGTCCTCGAGTCGGGTCTCGACCGCTTCGTTGACCTCGCGATGCCTGCGCATCCTGTCGGCGAACCACGCTTCGTCGCGGATCTTTCCGTCGCGAAGGCGAGCGTGGTTGATCCCCGCGCGCAAAAGGTCTTCAAAGCGCGTGCCCGGGACCATGAACTCGGCGCTTTCGGGATAGAGCCGGCGATAGGCGTCGTTGCACAGCACGAGCCGGTCCTCGGCGTCGTAGATCACGAAGCCTTCGGAAATGCTATCGATCGCGTCGCGCAGCAGGATCTCGAGCTCGCGCTGCCGCGCCTCGGCTGTGCGCTGATCGGTGATGTCTTTATAAGTGGTGAGGAGCACGGTCGGCGCGCCCGCGGGGTCGGCCCATACCTCGGCGTCGCGATAGACCCAGCGCATCGTGCCGTCCGGCCGGATGATCTGGAACTGCATCGGCGCCGTGCTGACACCATCATTGCCGGCTTGGATCGCGGCCGCGACGCGCGCGCGGTCGTCGGAGTGAATGTGGCTGAGGAATGCTTCGGTCGAGGGTATGAAGCTCTCGCGGGCGACACCGAATATCCGGTACATCTCGTCGGACCATTCGGCCACATTGGATTTAAGATTGCGGATGACGCTTCCGGTGCTGGAAAGGCGCTGGGCGCGGCTCAGCATCACCTGGCTCTCGCGCAGCGATGCGTGCACGGCCTTGAGCGCGGTGATGTCGATCCTGAGGCCGGCGATGCCGCCATCGGGCATGCGGCGCTCGGAAACAAGCACCCAGCGACCGTCGGCGAGCTGCTTTTCCTCGGGCTCGCCGCCTTCCCGGTGCTTGCGCATCCATGCCGCGAGCCATTCCTCCTCGCGACCGACGGCATCCGGATAACGGCCGGTGCGGAGCGCCGACCGCATGATGTCTTCGTATTTCGTGCCGGGGACCATCGCGTCGGCGTTCGCGGTATACATCCGGCGATAGGCTTCGTTGCACATGACGAAACGATCGTCGGCATCGCAGATCACGAATCCTTCGGCGATGCTGTCGATCGCCCCGCGCAGCAGGGTCTCGGCGCGTTCGGCGCGTTGGCGCGCTTCCACCAGCTCGGTTTCATCGGTCGCGGTCCCGCGATAGCCGACGAACGAGCCGTCGTCGTCGAAAATCGGCTTGCCGTTGACGCAGGCATAGAATTGACCGCTGGGCAGGCGGACGGTGAAACGGAATTGACGGAACGCGTGATGGGCGTCGAGCTCGGCCCGATGCTGCCGCCAGGTTTCGTCGGTCTCGGCGTCCGCGCCGGCCTGCTCCCAGCGGGTCTGGCCGATGAGGTTGTTGTTCGGCCGCTTGGCGCCGGCGATCATGGTGAAGCGATGCTGCGCGTCGGTTTCCCAGATCCAGTCGCTGGCGACCTCGGCGATGTCGCGGAACCGCGCTTCGCTGCGTTGAGCCTCACGCATCGCGGCCTCGGCCTTGGTCATCGCGCGTTGCGTGTCTTCGCGCTCTCCGGCCTCGCGCGCTGCGCGCGCGCGCGCTTCGGTGACGAGGTCCGCCGCGCCCAATTGGCGCAGCAACAGCCAGGTGGCGAGGCCGACCAGGCCGAGCAGCGCGGCGCCGCAGAATTCGGTCGCGAGGAACTCGTCGGTCCATAGCGAGAGGACCGCACTCGCCGCCTGTCTGGTCTCGATCGTCACCGGGAAATCGTCGAGCCGGCGCGCCGCGACCGCGACGGTGCCGGTTGAATCCGCGGTCCAGAACGAGGCGAGACCGCCCGCCAGCGGCAGGCGGCGGAAATCAGCGGCTTCGTCGGCGCTGCCGCTCAAGTTTTGCGGCGGCACGGGCGCGCGTGCGAGCAGCGTGCCGTTACTCCCCCAGAGCGCGACCGATTTTCCCGCGCCGCCAAGGGCGTCGAGGTCGGCGCGATAAAGGCTCTCGAAATACGGCAAGCGGATCGCGCCGAGGATGAAGCCGATGAAGGCGCTGTTCGGCGCGCTCAGCCGCCGGCCGATATAGATCGTCCAGGCGCCGCCGGGACTCCGCGTGGGCGGGCTGATATAGGATTTCAGCTCGGGGTGGTCGCGCAAGCTCAGGAAATAGCTTCGGTTGACGACATTGGCCGGCGCGGCGACCGAGGAGCGGCTGGCGCGCGCGAGGACATCGCCGTCGGCGCCGACGATCGCCAGCTCGTCGAGTTGCCGCATGCCCCCCATTTTGGCGCCCAACAACCGCTGCGTCGCGTCGTCGCCCATCGCCTGGCGCAACCTGGCCGCGGTGACGATGCCTCTGGCTTGCAGATCGCCGGAAATGTCGCTGAGCAGAATGTCGATCGCCGCGAAGCTGCGCTGGGTCTGTGCGGCGATCAGGAGATTGAGGGCCGAAAGATCGGATAGGCTGTCGTCGCGCTGGTCCTGGCGCAGCCGCCACCAGGTCGCGGCGGTCAGGCCAAGGATCACCACTGACACCATGACGGCGCCCGCAACGATCCGCCGCGTCAACCGCCTCCGGTCAGGCGCCGCGCGCCCGTGGCGCAGCATTTCCGGCTCGGCGTGGCGCGGAGCCGCCGCCGACGGCATCCCGGCGCCGTTCATACCCGATGAATCCACGGCCGACAGCCCTCTCGGGGAGCGCGGCGCTCCCGGTAAGAACTATCTCAGCGGCTAACTAATGCTTTGCTAATTCGCGAGCTGTTGCGGGGCCGTTCTCGTAAATCGCGAGTGTCGTGGGGTCGGCTGTCAGTCTTCCCAAAACGGCGTCGCCTTGCGCAGCCGTTTCGCGGCGCGCGGGAAGCGTTGCTGGCGTTCTTCGACTTCATGCGCCAGCCAGCCCGAGACCAGCCCCTGGGCGCGTGAGGAGAGCGGCAGCTCAGTGACCCGGTCGCGGGCCACCAGCGCGTCGTTCAGATGACCGAGCGCGTCCTGCACCGCGATCAGCCGGTCCAGATAGGGATCGACTGCCTTGTCGTCGAATAAATTTGCAAACATTTCAGCAGGATATCTTATTTTCTTCGCCTCGACGCGGAGGTGATGGAAATCGCTCTGATCGGCAAGATCGACTGCTTTCAGCCGCTTGCGCAAGCGATGGTGGCGCTTTTCCAACAAAGCGGCGGAGAAGCCCTTGAGATCCTTCTGCCATTCGAGCTCGAACGCGCCGCTGGGCCGTTGCAGCCAGGCCGCTTCCTCGATCGTGGCGACAACCTCGTCGGCTTGGCGGCGCAGGCTGCCGGAATCGGGAAGCGCTTGGCGGCGCGCCGCGCGCGCCGTGGCGTCAAGCTCGACAACCGCGGGCTCGTCGGACAGCATCTCGGCCATCGGTCGCAGCGTACCTGATACGAACACATCCCATTCTCGGACCCGGCTGTAGCTTCGGGCGACGCTCCCCAGCCGCTGGCCGAGGGCGTGGCGCTCGATTTCCGGCAGCACCTTGCCGAAGGCGCTAAGCACCGACCGCAGCCGGCGCAGGCCGATGCGAAAGCGATGCACCGAGTCGGG
>DATLUE010000241.1:0-6189 GCA_035533255.1 Allostellaceae bacterium
AAGCCGATTTGCGGACGAATCGCTCGCTAATTCGCGAGCGTCGCGACGTCGAGAACCACTGACGACGTCAGCACGCGGCCATCGAGATCCGGCTCGGGCAGCACGAGGTTGAGATAGCGCGCATAGCGGTTGTCGATGACGCCCTCGAGCTCGTAATAAGCCGCACCCTCGCGCTTCGATCGCAAGATCCGCGTCTGGACCATCAGCGCGTAATCGGTATCGGGCCGCGCCAGGACATTGATCCCCTCGATCGCGCGCGGATCGAAGCCGAGGCCCGTGGCGACGTGATGCGAGATCACGTCCTCGCCCGCGACGCCGAAGAGGCTGCTGGTGGTGAACGCGCCCATCTCGGCTGCGGCATGAACGATGTGCTCGGGCGCCTCGCCGTAAAGGCGCAGCAGCGCGGCCAGGCGCGGATGGGTCACGGCATCGAGCGGCAGTCGCGCGACCCGCCACGGCTGGCGCTGGATGCGGACGATAAATGCGACCTTCTCGATGGCGGCGGCGGCGAGCGGCGCGGTCGCGTGGATCGCCTCGACCCATTGGCGATCGATTTGCACGGCGCGCCGCACGGTGCGCAGGCGGTCCGCGCCGTCGTAGAGCCAGTCGCAGCACGCCTCGGCTGCCGCCGCCGCAACCCGCCGGCCGTCGTGCCGGATCATCGCATCGCCGGACATTCGCTCGGTGACCGCGATCCACCCGAACATGCGCATCGCATAGGCGGCAAGATCGCCGGCGCCGGCCGGCAGCCGCAGCGTCCGTTGCACATGCTCGGCGTGACCGCGCGGCGCCAGCGCGGTGCTGCCATCCGCCGTGAACCAGTAATGGAACTCGCGGCCGAGGCCGCTGGTCTCGGCCACCCGGACCAGGATCTCGCGCGCGGCCGCCAGGACCGCATCGTCGGAATTGCCGCCCGCCGCGCCTTCGGGCGCCAGCTCGCCGAACACCTCGGTCAGGAACGAGCGGTCGCCGCGGCGGACGAGAAACCGGGCGATCGAATAAAGGTCCTCGGCGAGGACCCGCGTCTCGCCGCGCCACCAGCGCGCGACGGTGTTTTCCGAGCGGCCGATGGCACGGGCGATTTCCTTGAGGTGGAGCGATGTGTGCGGATAGAGCCGCCGCCGCAACGCTTCCTGAAACCCGGCCTGAAAATCCGCCATTTACCGGTCCAACCACATTTGGCGATCGAGACCCCAAACCTGTATCGCCGATCGCGGGATGCTGGGTTGGAGCCGCCGACGCCCGATCCGTTCCATCTCAACTCTCTCCCGGCTCGTCGAGAGTAACGCCATGCAAGAGCCTAAGTATGCCGGCAAGTACGGGGTGGAGCAACAATTGGCGCTCCTGTCGAAATGGCTGGCCGAATCCGGCTTCGGCGAGGCGGCCATGCTGGTCAGCACCGCCGCGATGTCGGTGAAAGATGCGACCGACCGCAAGCGCCTGGCGCGCCTGCGCAGCGGCGCCGCGCTCGTCGCCAGCCCGCTCGCGCCGCCGCCGCGCAACCTCGCGCCGCGCGAAATCCCGCTGCCCGAAATCCCGCTGCCCGAAATCCACGACAAGCGCCGGGCACGCAGCGCCTGAGGGATGGAAACGCTTACCCGCCACAATTCTCGACTTGGTCTTCGCCCCGGTCGCGGATTGAATTGTGCGGCGGCCAATTCCGAAACGGGGCCTCGGGATGGCGCCGCCTGTGCATTTGTGGCCTCAAGGGAACGTCCATGAAAAATTTCAAATTTGCCGTTGCCGACCTTCATCGCATCGATCGCGATCTGGTCGACTATATCGACGCCTTTATTCCGGACGAGATTTTTCCGCTCGAGCTGACGCGGATGGCCGGGGCGGAAATCATTCCGCCGCTCTTGAACGCGCTCGAGGACCAGGGGCTGCAAGCGGTCGTCGGCCGCGACCTCGGCACCGTCGAGCGACTCTATCGTACCAGCGGCGGCCGCATGAAGCGGCTGATCCAGACCAACGATCCGAAATATCATCCCAATGCGGGACCGAACGACACGATGGTTCTCGCGCTCCTGCGCGACGGCGTTCCGCAAGGCTGCGTCGCCTCGCGCCTCTTGTGGTGCGAGCGCAGCATGGCCGAGGAGATGGAAAGCGGACGGCTCTGGGTCTCGCACCCCTCGCTCTGGACGGCGGAAGATCGCTGCGTCGTCCGCGCCCCGACCGCGAGACGAATCCGCGCCTGCCATGTGGTCTTCACCGGCTCGATCTATCTCGCGCAGGAAGTGACCGGCGGCACGACCTTGGCGGCGATGCTGCGGCTTCACTATCTCTGGGTGCTGTGCCATTGGCGCTTCTCGTGGCTCACCGGCATCATCGAAGGCGCCTTGGCGCGGCGCCACATCTTCGACGTCTATGGGATGACGTCGCTCGAGGTCGGGATCTGGCGCACCCGCCCGGGCGAAGGCACCGAGCTGCATAAATACGAATTGCCGACCTGCGATCGCGAGACGGCGATCGCTTCCTGGCTCCGGCCGGAAACCGGCGATCTCGCCCGCCCGCTCGGCTGGCCTTCGCTTGCGGTGCTGCCGCCGCAAGCCCTGCATGCCGAAGCCGTCTAAGCCGCCGCACGCGCTCGCCGATCATCCGGGCGATGGTCGGCGGCCGCTTGGCGTCTCAGTGGCGCAGCGACGTCTCCCGCGCGCCCGGCATCGCCGCGAGCGCGGCGAGGCTGATCGCGAGACAGACCATGACGTAATAGCAGGGCGCGAGGCGCTCGCCCGTCACCGCAATCAGCCAGGCGACCATCAAGGGCGAAAATCCGCCGAACAGGCTGACGCCGAGATTGTAGGCGATGGACATCGCGGTCGATCGCGTGCCGGTCGGGAACAGCTCGGCGAGGGCGGCGCTGAACGGCCCGGCATAGCCCGAAAACAGCAGGCCGAAGAATACCGCGACGCTTGCGACCCGCGCGACGCTCGGCTGCGCCTCGAGCCACGCGAACGCGGGATAGAGCAGGATGATTCCGGCGGCGGCGGTCACCGCCATGATGCGCCGGCGCCCCAGAATGTCGGAGCACCAGCCCATCAGCGGACAAAACACCATCATGACGAGGCCCGAGATCGCGGGGGCGACGAACGCCACCTCTGCCGGCAGATGCAGCACCTGCACGGCATAGGTCGGCATGAAGACGAGCAGGACGTAGAAGATCGCCGTGCCGCCGACGACCAGCGCGAAACCGATGCCGAGCGCGGCTTTGTGCGCCCGGAAGACTTCGGCAATCGGCGAATCCCCTTCCGGCGATCGGCCGCGGCGGAAATCCGGCGTCTCGTCGAGGCGCAGGCGCATGAGAACGCCGACCGGGCCGATCAGCAATCCGATCGCGAAGGGCAGGCGCCAGCCCCAAGCATCGATCTCGGCGAGCGTCAATGTCCGGACCAGCAATCCGCCGATCAGCCCGGACAGCAGAACCGCCGCCCCTTGCCCCGCAAATTGCCAGGCGCCGAAATAGCCGCGCTGCGACGGCGGCGCGTGCTCGACCAGGAAGGTCGCCGCGGTCCCGAATTCGCCGCCCGCCGAGAGGCCCTGGAGCACGCGGGCCAAGACGATCAGCAGCGGCGCGGCGACGCCGATCGCGGCGTAGGACGGGGTGACAACGAGGATCGCGGTTCCGCACGTCATCAACCCGATGACGGCGACCAGCACCGATTTGCGGCCGTAGAGATCCGCGAAATTGCCGAGCACGATGCCGCCCAAGGGACGTACGCCATAGGCAACGCCAAAAACCGCAAGCGCCGACAGCAGCGAGCTCCAGGCGGCGCCGGTCGGGAAAAACAATTTCGCGATCGTCACGGCCATGTAGCCGTAGATCGTGAAATCGTACCATTCGAGCGCGTTGCCGGCGATCGCGGCCGCGAGCGTCCAGGCGGTGATCTTGCGCGTCGGCGTCGCGGCGTCGTTCAGGCGATGCATCGGCTGATCCCGGCGCCCCGACAATCGCGGACCGCCCTCCCTTGGGCAACACAATCGCACATCGCCGCGCCCCTCTCTGGTCGGCACATCGGCATGCGTACGATAGCGTACCGACCGCGTCTCATCGCGCAGCGTCTGCAATTTTGGCGCGAGTGTACCGGCGTTGTTTCATCCGCGACACGTCCAACAGGTGCAAAATGCGCGTCAATCGTTGTTTTACATTGCGGCGACAAAATCGCCCGCTTACATCGTTGATCGGTCGTCGACATGACCCGGGCTCTTGTGCCGCGAACCTCGATCTGATTTTAGCAGCAGCGCGATGCCGACTGTCGTAACCCAGAGCTACCGCGTCTATTTTCTCAGCGCGAAGAACCGCATCGCTGACGCGCATGTTCTCGATTGCGCCGATGACCAGACCTGCGTGACGGCCGCGCTCGCGCTGCTTCGCCAGCATCCGGAATATCCGGCGGTCGAGATTTGGCAAGATAGCCGTAAGGTTGGAACCTATCGTCTTCCGTCGAGCGACGCCGGCGACGGGCCGACACAAGCGGGCGAGCCGAGCGTATAGCCGAAAATTCGCCGGGCGCGGATTTTTCCAACGCCGTCTCGCCGGCAACACCGATCAGGCCGCCATCTGATCGGTGGCGGCTCTGGGCAACCGGATCGCGACCCGGGTCCCCATCCCCGGCGTGCTGGTCAATTCGACGATCCCGTCATGCTGCTCGACGATCTGCTTGACCGTCGGCAGACCGAGGCCGGTGCCGAAACTCTTGGTGCTGAAAAACGGCTCGAAGACTTTCGGCAGCATTTCGGGCGCGATCCCGGTTCCCCTATCTTCGACGATCAACGCGAAATGCGTCGCCGACGCCGTGGTCGTCACGCGAATTGTCCGCTCCTCGCCACCGGGTAGCGGCTCGGCCATCGCCTGAACGGCATTCTCGATCAAATTGATCACCACCCGGTGCATGCGATCGCGATCGATCGCGACTTTGCAGCCGGGTGCGCCGAGCTTGGGCGTCAGCCCGATCGACGCTGGCAGCGGGTAATCGCGCAGCACCTCCGCGAGCCATTCGTCGGCCAGCGCGGCCGTGCGCCGAACCTCTTTGGGCTCAGCGTAATCGAGCAGATTGACGATAATGCCGTCGCACCGGCCGATGCTCCGCTCCGCCCGCTCGAACGGGCGCGCGAGATTCAGCCCGGCTTGCGTCGCCGATTGCCGGATCACATACAAGGTGTTTCGGATCGCGCTGAGCGGATTGCGCAGCTCATGCGCGACCGTCGCCGTCACCTGCCCCAGCGCGGCGAGACGCTCGCTTCGCAACAGCTCGTCATGGGCATTCCTGAGCTCGGCGGTGCGCTCCTCGACGCGGCCCTCGAGCACCTCGTTCATTTCGCGAATCTCGCGATGCGCGGCATTCAGCCGCTCCGCGTGATCGCGCAAGGCGATGCTGCGGTCGCGAAAGATCATCAAGGCGCGCCCGAGCGTGCCGATCTCGTCGCGCCGATCGTCGCCGTCGATCCGGACCGCCAGATCGCCGGCGCTCAACCGTCCCATCAATCGGGTTATTTCGGTCAGCGGCCGAACGATAAACCGCTTCGTGATCCATCCCACGGTCAGCAGGGCGCCGATCAGCCCGCCGCCCGACAACCCGATCAACAGCTCGAGCGTGCGCGCCGAGCGCGCGTCCGCCAGACTCTCCGCCTTCCGCATCATCGCCGCGCTCCGATCGACCTCCTCACCGATCAGGGCGATGAGCGTTTCGCGCGCCTGCTGGGCGCCGCCCGTCGATAGGGCATGCGCCTGGTCGAATTGCTTGTCGACCATGAATTGATACAATTGCTCGCCGGTCGAGCCATAGGCGTCGATCGCCCGCTCGATCCGCGCCAGACGATCCGTCTCGGTCGGGTCCGCCGGCAATCGCCTCAGTTTCGCAATGCTGTCCTTCAGGCGATCGAGATCGGTGACATAGGCCGAGGCAAAGACGTCGAGCCCCGCCTTGTCGGTCATCAGCATCGCATTCTTCTCGTCGGCCGCGACGCCATTGACCGACGCGGCGGCCACCAGCGCCTCGGTCTGGCGCGCCGCCGTCACCCGGATGATTTCATGCGTTTGAGCGGTCAATTCGCTGAGGCTGCGCTCGGCCAGCACGACGATTCCGAGCGCGACCCCCAGCATGACGGCCGGCGGAATCGCGACTTTCGCCATCAACCGAAGATTCTCGATCCGCCTCAGCATCGCGCGCCGTTCCTGCCGTGCCGCGCTAA
>DATLUE010000242.1:0-24152 GCA_035533255.1 Allostellaceae bacterium
CTGATGCGGCGCGAAAACCCGCTGCTCGAGGAAGAAACCGGTGAGGCGCAGCCCGTCGAGCATGTCCTTGACCTCGGGCCGGCGCCCATTCCCGGGGGCGCGCAGGAAGGCGGGCAGCGGCAGCAGCTTCTCGCGATAGGGCGCGCCCGCCGCGGCCGAGACCGCATGACCCGAGCGCGGCGAGACATAGAGCAGATCCTCGGTGACGCCGGTCGACGCGCAGGTCGCGAGATCGAGGCCGAAGCCGAGCTCTTCGAGGAGCGCCATCTCCCATTCGACATAGGAAATCGCCCAGCGCTCGTCGGCATCGAGCGCGGCAATGAGGTCATTGAGGCCGCGATAGGCGCGCGGATGCGGCTCGCGCTCGGGCAGCGCCGAGGCGGCGAGCGCCGTCGCCGCCGAGAGCGCCGCGAGGCGCACGCGATCGTCGAGCAGTTTCGCCGCATGGGTCTCGACCAGCTCGCCGGCGAACGAGCCGAGATGATCGCTGAGCCGCGCACGCCAAGTCACGGCGAGGCGGTTGCCGATCTGCCACTGCGCCCGCGCCCGCGGC
Organism: Allostellaceae bacterium; assembly: GCA_035533255.1. Classification (GTDB taxonomy): domain Bacteria; phylum Pseudomonadota; class Alphaproteobacteria; order ATCC43930; family CGMCC-115725; genus CAIKMD01. Next base: position 554 of record DATLUE010000242.1, read on the forward strand.
GACTGCCCGCCGCGCAGCAGCCCGGCATGCCGCCCATGCTCGCGCGTCAGCATCTGCACGACCAGCGCCCGCTCGCCATGCCGCCGCGTCGCCAACACGATGCCTTCGTCAGACCAGTCCATGGGCCGTCAGGTGCTCTCTTTCATTCGTCGGGGTGACGATGAGAGAGTGTGCGTTGTATCCCCCGCCGGTTGCAATTCCAGCTTGCGCCCTTCGACGACGCTCAGGGTGAGGTGAAATTGTTTACGGCATCAATTATCGGAAGATGCCCGAAAGAAAATCGCCTCACCCTGAGCGTCGTCGAAGGGCGGGCGATGCCCTTGCAACGGGGCATCGCCCGCCTCACTCCGGATAATCGAGCCCGATCGCCCGATAGCGTTCGCGGTCGTCGGCCCAGTTCTCGGTAACGCGCACGAAGAGGAAGAGATGCACGCGCCGGGCGAGGAGTTTTTCCAGCTCGGCGCGGGCGGCGGCGCCGATGCTTTTCACCTGCGCGCCGCCTTTGCCGAGGACGATGGCCTTCTGGCCGTCGCGCTGGACGTGGATAACCTGGCTGATCTTGACACTGCCGTCGTTGCGCTCTTCCCATTGCTCGGTCTCGACCGCGGCGGCGTAGGGCAGCTCCTGGTGGAGCTGCAGGTAAACCTGCTCGCGCGTGATCTCGGCGGCGAGGAGGCGCTGCGGCAAATCGGTGAGCTGGTCCTCGGGATAAAGCCACGGCGCTTCCGGCACGGCGCCGGCGAGAAAATTCGCGAGGTCTTCGGTGCCGTCGCCGGCGGTGCTCGAGATCATGAACACGCGCTCGAATTCGCACGCCTTGCCGAGCGCCTCGGCCAGCGGCAACAGAAGCTCGCGCCGGACGAGATCGATCTTGTTGAGCGCCAGAACCACCGGACGGTGCGCGATCTTCAGCCGCTCGAGGATGGTGCGCGTGTCATCGTCGAAGCCGCGCGCGGCGTCGACCAGCACGACGACGATGTCAGCATCGTCGGCCCCGGCCCAGGCCGCCGCGACCATCGCGCGATCCAAGCGGCGCTTCGGCGCGAAGATGCCGGGCGTATCGACGAAGATGAGCTGCGCCGCGCCTTTCAAGGCGATGCCGAGCACGCGGCTGCGCGTCGTTTGTACCTTGGGCGTGACGATCGAGAGCTTGGTGCCGACCAGCAGATTGAGCAGCGTCGATTTGCCGGCGTTCGGCGCGCCGACCAGCGCGACATAGCCGCAGCGTGGGCCGACGATCGGTTGGGGATCGCTCATGCGGGAAACCCGAGCGCGGCCAGCGCCGCGGCTGCCGCCGCGATCTCTGCCGCGCGTTTCGACGAGCCGCTGGCGCTCGCGGTGGCATGCTCCAAGCCCTCGACCTTCACCGTGACGGTGAAGCGCCGCTTGTGCGCCGGACCCTCGGTCGCGACCGTGCGATAATCGGGCAGCGGCAAGCCGCGCGCCTGCACCCATTCCTGCAGCGTCGTCTTCGGATCGCGCGGCGGCGCGCCGAGGGCGTTCAGCCGCCGCTCCCACCGGAGCTCCACGAAATTTCGCGCCGGGGTCAATCCGCCATCGAGATAGAGCGCGGCAATGACCGCCTCGCAGGCATCGGCGAGCACGCTCTTGTTGTCGCGCACGCCGGCGCCGTCCTCGCCCTTCGAGACGATGAGCCGCTCGCCAAGGCCGACCGCCAGCGCGACCTCGGCGAGCGCTTCTCGCCGAACCAGATGCGTGTGGCGACGCGTCATCTCGCCTTCGGCTTCGTCGGGAAAGCGCCGCCACAGGAGCTCGGCGACGATGAGGCCGAGCACCCGATCGCCGAGAAATTCGAGGCGCTCGTAGCCGCGCTTCGAGATGCCGCGGCGGCGCACCGCGCTCGGATGCGTCAGCGCCTCGATCAGCAAATCGGTTTGGGCGAAGTTATGGCCGAGCGTTTCTTCCAGGATTGCGAGGCCAGCGGCCGCATCATCCATCAATGAATGCCCGACAGCAGCCGCCCGTAGCGGACGGTGAACGGCCATTTCCAGACCTCCCACCAACGCGCATAGCCATCGGTCGAGAAGAACAGAAATTCGGCGCGGCCGACGATGTTTTCCGCCGGCACGAAGCCGACGCCGCTGGTCGGATCGCGGCTGTCGGCGCTGTCGTCGCGATTGTCGCCCATCATGAAATAATGGCCCGGCGGCACCGTGAATTCTTCGGTGTTGTCGAGCGGCTGATCGTCGCTGATCTCGATGATGTTGTGTTTGTAGCCGTTCGGCAGGGTCTCGATGTAGCGCGTATAGGTCGCGGTCCGGCCGTCCTCGGAATAGAAATACGGCGCGAGCCGGTCGCGCTCGATCGGCTGGCCGTTGATGTTGAGGATGCCGTCCTTCATCTGGATCTTGTCGCCCGGCAGGCCGACGATGCGCTTGATGAAATCGGTCGAGGGATCGCAGCGCGCGGCGTAGATCGCGGCACTCGCCGCATCGAGTTGCGGAAACGAACACGGCAGCTTGAATACCACCACGTCGCCGCGATGCGGCGGGTTGAAGAAGAAGCGCCCCGAAAACAGCGGCAGACCGAGCGGCAGCGAATAGCGGCTGTAGCCGTAAGAGAATTTCGACACGAACAGATAGTCGCCGACCAGCAAGGTCGGCACCATCGACGCCGACGGGATACTGAACGGCTCGTAGAAGAACGTCCGGATGAATAGGGCGATAACGACCGCATAGATAATAGTTTTGAGCGTCTCGCCGATTCCGCCCGTCGCTTTTTTAGCCATTAAGAGCGCTCTCTAAGCTATTGATTGATCGGCTTTTGTTTGCTGGGGTGGTGGGCTGGGAATTGTGGCCTGACTTAGCCGGGCCTTGGCCGGTAAGTCAAGGGTAGGCCGGACTCGGAATGCCCTCAAGACGAAGCCGCCAGCGCGGGAATTGCACTGATGATGACGAAGGCGCTGGCGAGCGGCGGCTCGTCGGTCAGGGTCAGCGCGATTTCGGCGACCATGCCCGACGGCACCATCGCCTTCAACTGCTCCAAAGCGCCCCCGGTCAGGATCAAGCTCGGCTGTCCCGACGCCAAGTTGACCACGCCCAAATCGCGCCAATAGACGCCGCGCCGGAAGCCGGTGCCGAGCGCCTTCGAGCAAGCCTCCTTGGCGGCGTAGCGCTTGGCGTAGCTCGCCGCGCGATTGGCGCGCCGCTCCGAGCGCCGCCGCTCCTCGTCGGTGAAGACCCGGGCAATGAAGCGCTCGCCATAGCGCTCGAGCGTGCGCTCGATGCGCCTGATATCGACCAGATCGCTGCCGATGCCCAGAATCACGGCGATCCGCCCGTCATGCGGTCTTCACACCCACATCCCGGGACAGGGGCATCGCGGCACGGCCCTGCTCCATCAGCGCGCGCATCTGCCGGATCGCGCTGTCGAGGCCGCCGAAGATCGCCTCGCCGACCAGAAAATGCCCGATGTTGAGCTCGACGATGGTCGGGATCGCGGCGATCGCGCCGACCGTCTCGAAGCCGAGCCCATGCCCCGCATGACATTCGAGCCCGAGCGCCTCGGCCAGGGTCGCGGCGGCGATCACGCGCTGCAGCTCGCGCGCGCGCTGCGCGCCTTCGGCCTCGCAATAGGCGCCGGTATGAAGCTCGACCACCGGTGCGCCGACCGCCTTCGCGGCTTCTACCTGGCCGGGATCGGGATCGATGAACAGCGAAACGCGGATGCCGGCTTGCGACAGCGATGCGACGAACGGCGTCAGCCGTGCGGTCGCTCCGGCGACATCGAGCCCGCCTTCGGTCGTCAGCTCGGCGCGGCGCTCCGGCACCAGGCAGACGGCATGCGGCCGGTGCGTCAGCGCGATCGCCCGCATCGGCTCGGTCGCCGCCATTTCAAGGTTGAGCGGCACCGTCAGCGCGCGCGCCAGCCGCGCGATGTCGTCGTCGCTGATGTGACGCCGATCCTCGCGCAGATGCGCGGTGATGCCGTCGGCGCCGACCTCTTCGGCCAAGCGCGCGGCCCGGACCGGATCGGGCAGCGTTCCGCCCCGCGCGTTGCGGATCGTGGCGACGTGATCGATGTTGACGCCGAGGCGCAGCTCGCGCCCGGCCCTATCAGCCCGAGCCATATCACCGGCAGCCATATTAACCTCGGGCACGCTCGACCGAATTGATCACCGGCGTCGCCCGGAGCGCGGCGATGATATTGGTCAGATGCCGCAGATTCTGCACCTCGATATCGACCAGTATCTCGAAGAAATCGAGCGACCGGTTGGTGATCTTCAGGTTGGTAATGTTGCCGCCGCCCTTGCCGATAACGGTCGTAAGGCTGCCGAGGCCGCCGGGCTCGTTGCCGAGCGTGACGCTGACGCGGCCGACATGCGCGCCGGCCGAGGCATCGTCGTCCCAAGCGACATCGAGCCAGCGCTCCGGCGTCTCGGCAAAAGTCGCCAAGGTCTCGCAATCGATGGTGTGAATGGTCACGCCCTTGCCGGTGGTGACGATGCCGACGATCCGGTCGCCGGGCAGCGGATGACAGCAGCCGGCATAATGAATCGCCATGCCGGGAATGAGGCCGCGGATCGGCACCGCATAGTCGGCCTTCTTGCTGCGCGCGCTCGCCAGCGGCACCACCTTTGCCGCGCGTTGCTCGGGCTTGGGGGGATGAAGCGCGTGGACGACTTCGCGTCCGGTATGCAGCCCCTCGCCGACCGCGACATAAAGATCGTCGAGCGTTTCAGCGTCGAAATTGCTCAACACCTCGCCGAGCGCTTTCTCGATCAGGTCGTGGCCTTCCTGGCGGAAGGCCTTTTGCAGGATCGCCTTGCCGAGATCGAGATATTGCTGGCGCTGCTGGGTGCGCACGAAGCGCCGGATGCGCGCGCGTGCCTTGCCGGAGACGACGAAGCGCTCCCAGGTCGGCGACGGCGTTTGCGCTTTCGAGGTGACGATATCGACCTGATCGCCATTGGCGAGCGCGGTGCGCAGCGGCACGAGCTTGCCGTTGACCTTGGCGCCGACGCAGGTATCGCCGATCTCGGAATGGACCGCATAGGCAAAATCGACCGGCGTCGAGCCGCGCGGCAGCTCGATGAGGTCGCCCTTGGGCGTGAAGCAGAAGACCTTGTCCTGGAACATCTCGAGCTTGGTGTGCTCGAGGAATTCCTGCGGGTCCGAGGCATGCTCGAGGATATCGAGCAGCTCGCGCAGCCAACGATACTGCCGGCCCTCGGTGCCCGGCTGTCCCGATTGCTTGTAAACCCAATGCGCGGCGACGCCGAGCTCGGCGACCTCGTGCATCTCGCGGGTCCGGATCTGCAATTCGACGCGCTGGCGCTCGGGGCCGATCACGCCGGTATGGAGCGAGCGGTAATTGTTCGCCTTGGGCGTCGAGATATAATCCTTGAACCGGCCGGGCACGACCGGATAGCGGCTATGAACGACGCCCAGCGCGTGATAGCAGGCCTCGATATCCTCGACGACGATGCGGAACGCCATGATGTCCGAGAGCTGCTCGAAGCCGACATTCTTGCGCTGCATCTTGCGCCAGATCGAATACGGCGATTTCTCGCGCCCGGAAAGCTCCGCTGCGACGCCTCCGTCTTTCAGCGTCTGATGGAGTTCCCGCAACACGCGCGCGACCAGATCGCCGCCCTTGTCCTTCAGAAAGCCGAGCCGGGTCTTGATGCCTTCGCGCGCTTCGGGGTAGAGCTCGCCGAAAGCAAGGTCCTCGAGCTCGTCCTTCATCTCGTGCATGCCGATGCGCTCGGCGAGCGGTGCGTAAATCTCCATCGTCTCGCGCGCGATGCGGCGGCGCTTGTCGGCGTCCTTGATGAAGCGCAATGTGCGCATGTTGTGCAGGCGGTCCGCGAGCTTCACCAGCAGCACGCGGATGTCTTCCGACATCGCCAGCACCAGCTTGCGGAAATTCTCGGCTTGGCGGTTCTGGTCGGATTGCAGCTCGAGCCGCGAGAGCTTGGTCACGCCGTCGACCAGCCGCGCGATCTCGGCGCCGAACAGCTTCTCGATGTCATCGAGGGTCGCGAGCGTGTCCTCGACCGTGTCGTGCAGCAGGCCGGTGATGATCGATGCGCCGTCGAGCTTCATGCCCGACAGGATGCCGGCAACCTCGACGGGATGGGAGAAATAGGGATCGCCCGAGGCGCGCAGTTGCGCGCCATGCGCCTTCATCGAAAAGACATAGGCGCGATTGAGCGCGTCCTCGTCGGCATGCGGGTCGTAGGATTTGACGCGCTCGACCAGCTCGAACTGGCGCATCATCACGGCGCGCCCATCGGCCACGCCGGTTTGCGCTGGAGCGGCGGCGCGGATGAGCGTTTCGCCGCCTGCCATTCGGCTATTCGATCTTATTGTCCGGCTCGGCCTCGCCTTCCGGCAAATCGGGCAGGACATCGTCGCCCAAGCGGGGCTCTTCGGAGGGCTCGAGCATATCTTCCTGAAGCTCGGCATCGACCGCCGCTTCCTCGACGTCGTCGGCATCTTCCTCGCCGAGCGGCGCCAGATCGCCGGCCCAATTCGCGGGCGCGCCGATCTCGACATCGTGGTCTTCTTCCGGCTCGTCGATCTCGACATGCTTCTGCATGCTTTTGATCACGTTGTTCTGGAGATTCTCGAGCGGGATGGTCGCATCGGCGATCTCGCGCAATGCCACCACCGGTCCCTTGTCGTTGTCGCGATCGACCGTGAGCGGCGCGCCGGATGCGATATCGCGCGCGCGCTGGCCGGCGAGCAGGACCAGCTCAAAGCGGTTCGGGACTTTGAGGACGCAATCTTCGACGGTGACGCGAGCCATCTAACGGAATCTCCAGCAAGAATATTTCAAGTTGCTGAATATATGGGCCTTAATGCCGCGCTGCAACAGGCTTTGCCGGCGGCGAGGCCGGTTTTCCGGCCGGTTAGGCCGGTTAGCCGGCCAGCGGCTCGGCTTTTTGCTCGGACGGCAGCCCCGAAATCAGGGTTTCGACTGTTTTACCCAGGGTTGGGTGGCGCCAGTGCGGGGCAATCTCGGCCAGCGGCAAGAGGACGAACGCCCGGTCCTGCAGGCGCGGATGTGGCAAGACCAGATCGGGCGTGTCCTCGATCCGGCCATCATAGTCGATGATGTCGAGGTCGAGCGTCCGCGCGGCATTCCGGACGGTGCGCTGGCGCCCGAAATCGCGCTCGATCCGGCGCAAGACCGCCAACAGCGCCGCCGGCTCGAGCGCGGTCTCGACCCGCACGATACCGTTCACGAACCACGGCTGATCCGATACCGGCACCGGCGCGGTGCGATACCAGCGCGAGCGCGCGACGATCCGGACGCCCGATGCTTCCAGCCGCGCCAGCGCGGCTTCCAAGGTTCGCTTTGGCGCGCCGGCCGCGCTCGGCAGATTGGCGCCGAGCCCGATCAAGATCATGTGGCGCCGCCTTCGCTCACACCCCTTCGGTGCCGGTCCAGGCCCAATCATCGATCGGATGAAACATCTCCTCGACCGAATGCGGCTTGGCGATCAGCCCTTGTCCGTAAGTATATTTGAGAGCGGTCGCGACGTTGTTGCGGTTGATGTCGTTGAGCCCGTATTGCCACGGATCGCGGCCGAGCAGGCGGTTCTGCTCCTCCATGCCGTTCATATAGAACGCCAGCGGCAAGATGCGCGGATTGCGCAGATGCTGGAGCGCGATCTTCTTCGATTCGTTGAACGCATAGGCGAGGTTTTCCGGGACCCAGGGATTCTTCTCGACGATCTCCTGCCTGATGATCAGCGTATGCATGATCGGGAAAATCTGCGTTTTCTTGTAATAGTCGATCTCGGCCTCTTTGTAGTCCGGGAACAGCCGCGCGATCCGCTTGTCGCCGCGCAGCAGCGGCTCGGGGATGCCGGCCGACATCATCGCGTCGATCTCGCCCGACAGCAGCCGCTCCTCGACGCTCGGCCCGTCCTTGATGATCTCGATGTCGAAGCCTTCCTGATGCGCGAACGGAATGTCGTGCGGCCGGTCGGTATACCATTTCACATCCTTGTGCGAGAGGCCGTAATGCTCGCCCAAGGTGCCGCGCAGCCAGGTGCAGGCCGCGGCCAGCATGCCGCCGCTGCAACCGAACTTGCCGCCTTTCAAATCCGACGCCTGCTTGATGCCTTTCTGCGCGTTGACGAAGACGAAGCCGTGACGGAAGCGGCGATGCAGGAAAATCGGCAGCCCGATATAAGGATGCCCGCGATCGCGCGCCATGTAATAGCCGCAGAGATTGAACTCGCCGGCATCGCATTCCGCATTGCGATCGAGCCGCCAGTGCCGATCGCGCGACGAGGTCGCGCACAGCATCGTCAGATCGATGCCGTCCGCCTCGACACGGCCTTCCTTCAGCGGACGGACGATCTCGTAATCGCCGCAGGTCAGGGTGATCTTCAGCTTCGAGGGCATGACGGAATCCTCATTTCTTAGGCAGGTACGCCTCGGTATAGTATTTCGTCAGATCGGGCTCGCTGTCGAGTTGGCCGAGCTCGACGAAGGATCGCGCCAGGACTTTCAGCGCGGCGGGCTTGAATTTTCCGTCGGCGGAAAACATCGGCGTCACCAGATCGTATTCCTTGGTTTCGACTGCTGCCGAGCGCCGCATCGCGGGTACCGCATAGGCAATGGTCTGGTCGCGATGCGCGCGCTCGTAAGCGATGGTCTCGAACCAGCCCTTGAGGAAGCCGCGCACCGCCTCGGGATCTTTGCGGACGATGTTGTCGGTCGCGAAGATCGCGTGGTCGAGGAAATCGCCCACGATCTCGGAAGCCGGGAAAAGCAAGCGGCCGCGCTGGGTTTCCTCGAGCTGCAACCCCGAGGCCGAGCCGGTGATCATCGCGTCGATCTGATGCGTGACGAGGAAGGCTGCCTCCGCGGCTTTGTCGGAACCCACCGTCACCTCGACGAGGTTTTCCGGCTTCCAGCCTTTGACTTGGGCGAGACGATGGGCAAGCCAATCGGTCAGCGCGCCATAGCTCGAAATGCCGATCCGCTTGCCTTTGAGATCGTCGGACGTCTTGGCGGGCGAATCGTATGGCACGACAAAGCCCATGTCGAGCGGCCGGCCAGCCGATGCCGCGACCGCGAGCTCGGGCGCGCCCTTCACCAGGAAAGCGAAATCGGTGCCCGCGCCGACGGCGATGTCGATCGCGTCGGCGGTCATCGCCTGGTGCAGCTTGGCACTGCCGAGCAGGATGACCTTCTCGAGCGCGACGCCGTTCCGAGCGAAGATGCCAAGATGATCGCCGAAATCGACCGCCATGAACGAGAAAGCGCCGGTCGCCGGGATGCCGACGCGGATTTTTTCGAGCGCCTGCGCCGCCGGGTCGGTCAGCGCCAGCAACGCGCCGGCGACCAATACCGCGCTCCGCATCGCCTTGCCGCGCACAAGATCGAAGAGCGTCATCCCTCGCCTCCCCTTATGTCTTTTGCTCGGGCACTCACCGCTTACGGGCAAGCGCGCCGCACTCACCCGCGGAATTTGCGGCGTCTCCGGCAAAACCAAGCGTCGGCCCATCATGCACGTCCTGCGGCTTGACGCAACGCGATCGATCGACGCAAATGGTGGCGTTCATGCGACGATATATTCAGGAGCAACTATGTTGTTTTATCCGGAAGAGCGGATCGCCCTCTTCATCGACGGCGCCAATCTTTATGCCGCCGCGCGCGCGCTCGCCTTTGACATCGATTATAAACGGCTGCTGCAGCTTTTCGGCGCCAAGGGCCGCCTGATCCGCGCGTTCTATTATACCGCATTGATAGAAGACCAGGAATATTCGCCGCTGCGCCCGCTGGTGGATTGGCTCGATTACAACGGCTACACGATGGTGACGAAGCCGACCAAGGAATTCACCGACGCGACCGGCCGCCGCAAGCTCAAAGGCAATATGGATATCGAGCTCGCAATCGACGTGATGGAGATGGCGCAGTCGCTCGACCACATCGTCCTGTTCTCGGGCGACGGCGACTTCCGCCGGCTAGTCGAGGCGGTGCAGCGCAAGGGTGTGCGCGTCACGGTGGTCTCGACGATCCGCTCGACCCCGCCGATGGTCGCCGACGAGCTGCGCCGGCAAGCCGACGTCTTTGTCGAGCTGCAGGATTTGGCGCCGCAGATCATGCGCGCGCACAATCAGCATCGCGATCAGCAATACACCGACGCCGACGCGTGATCGCGCGGGCCGCGAACGAAATGCCCATCGACCAGCCGGGCCGCGATTGCGCATTGTGTCCGCGGCTGGTCGAGTTTCGCGAGGCGCAACGCGCTGCTCATGCCGATTGGCACAACGCGCCGGTGTCGTCGTTCGGCGATGCCGCGGCGCGGCTGCTGATCGTCGGTCTGGCGCCGGGCCTCAAAGGCGCCAACCGCACCGGCCGGCCGTTCACCGGCGATTATGCCGGCGATCTGCTCTACGCGACGTTGAAACGCTTCGGCTTCGCGCGCGGCGATTATGCCGCGCGCCGCGACGATGGGCTGGCGCTGGTGGATTGCCGCATCAGCAACGCCGCCCGCTGCGTGCCGCCGGAGAACAAGCCGCTGCCCGAAGAAGTCGCATCCTGTCGCCGCTTCCTCATTGCCGAGATCGCGGCAATGCCGAGACTTCGAGCGATTCTGGCTTTAGGACAGGTCGCGCATGGCGCTGTGCTGGTGGCGCTCGGGCACCGTAAATCGGCGTTTCGCTTCGGGCATGCCGCGCTTCACGCGCTGCCCGACGGCAAGCTGCTCGCCGACAGCTATCACTGCTCGCGCTACAACACCAACACCGGCAAGCTCACGACCGCGATGTTCGAAGCGGTGTTCGCGGAGCTGCGGCAGCGGCTCGCCGCTTAGGACTTGTGCTCGCGGAGAATGCGGGCGCGGTTGCGCTGCCAATCGCGCTGCTTTTCCGCTTCGCGCTTGTCGGATTTGCGCTTGCCCTTGGCGACGCCGAGCTCGATCTTCGCGCGGCCGCGCTCGTTGAAATAGACCGCCAGCGGCACCACCGTGACGCCGTCGCGCTTGATCGCGCCGAGCAGCTTGTTGATCTCGCGGCGATGAAGCAGCAGCAGGCGCTTGCGGCGCGGCGCGTGGTTGAAGCGCGCCGCGGGATATTCCGGAAAATTAGCGTTCACGAGAAAAATCTCGCCGCCCTCGTCGGCGGCATAGGCCTCGGCGATGCTGGCGAGCCCTTTGCGCAACACCTTGACCTCGGTGCCGGTCAATTGCATGCCGGCCTCGAGCGTTTCGAGGATGAGGTAGTCATGCCGCGCGCGGCGATTCAGCGCGACATACTTCTCGTCTCCACGCAGCGCCATGCGCCGCCGATCAGCTCAGTTCAGCACGCCCGCCGAGCGCATGGCGGCACGCACCGTCTCTTGCGCCTGCGGACTCGCCGGCACCAGCGGCAAACGGACCTCGGGTGTCGACGTGCCGAGCAGCGAGCAGGCGAATTTCACCGGCGCCGGGCTGGTCTCGCAGAACAGCGCGTCATGCAAGAGCAGCAAGCGCTCGTTGATCTGCATCGCGGCCGCGGTCGCGCCCTTGCGCCAAGCCGCATGCATGTCGGCGCAGGCGCGCGGCGCGACATTCGCCGTCACCGAGATGCAGCCGTCGCCGCCTTGGGCCAAAAACGCGATCGCGGTCACGTCCTCGCCCGACAGCATCGAGAAATCCGCGCCGATCGTCGCGCGCGTGCGCATCGGCCGCGCCAGATCGTTGGTCGCATCTTTGACGCCGACGATATTCGGCAGCTTCGCCAGCCGCGCCATCGTCGCGACACTCATATCGATGACGCAGCGCGGCGGGATGTTGTAGATGATGATCGGCAGGTCGACCGCGTCGTTGATCGCCTTGTAATGCTGATAAAGCCCTTCCTGCGTCGGCTTGTTGTAATAGGGCGTGACGACCAGCGCGGCATCGGCGCCGGCCTCCTTGGCGTGGCGGGTGAGCGCGATCGCTTCCGCGGTCGAGTTGGAGCCGCTGCCGGCAACCACGGGAATGCGGCCCTTTGCGACCTCGACGCAGAGCTCGACCACCCGCCTGTGCTCGTCATGGCTCAAGGTCGGCGATTCGCCGGTGGTCCCGCACGGCACAACTCCCTCGGTCCCCTGGGCGATCTGCCAATCGACGAAGCTCTGGAACGCCTTCTCATCCACCGCCCCGTTGCGGAACGGGGTGATGAGCGCGACCAGCGATCCCTTCAACATGATTTGCTGCCTCCCGCAGCGGCTTTCGGCTGCGGCTGCGACGATAGGCCATGACGCCGGGCCGGGCAACCGCACCGAAACGCTTTATGCCGCCGCTGCTTGGCGCTAAAATGGCGATCGGGTGGAATAGGAAATAGATGGGTTTACGACGGGCATCGGCCCTGTTCGTCCTGGTCGTGCTGGCGTGGGGAGCCGGCGGATCGGTACGGGCGGCGCCACTCACCGCGAGCGATCGGCAGATTTACATCGCGGCGTTCGATGCGGCGAAGCGCGGCGATTGGAGCGCGGCGGAGACCACCGCGGCCGCAGCGCATGACCGCTTGCCGGCGCAGGCTCTGGCCTTCCTCGACTATACGCGCGACGGATCGGATGCGAGCTTTGCCGATCTCACCGCCTTCATCGACGCTCATCCCGATTGGCCGAGCCAGAACCTGTTGCGTCGGCGCGCCGAGGAAGCGATCGCGACCGCGACCGATGCGCAGCTTGCGCCGTGGTTCGAGGCCCATCCGCCGGTCTTGCCGGCGGCACGACTGCGGCTCGCGCAAATCTGGATGCAATCCGGCCGCCAGGCCGATGCCGCGCGCCTCATTCGCCAAAGCTGGATCGAGGGCGATTACAGTGCGATCGAAGAAAAATTCATGCTCGAGCGGTACCACGACGTCTTGCGGGGCGAAGACAATGCGCGTCGGCTCGACCGGCTGATCTGGGACCATCAGACCGAGCAGGCCAAGCACATGCTGCGCCATGTCGGTCCCGAAACCGCGGCGCTCGGCGAGGCGCGGCTGGCACTCGCCGCAATGGAGCCCGGGGTCGAGCGGCTGATCGCGCGCGTGCCGGCGCGGCTGCAGAACGATCCCGGCTTGCAGTTCGCGCGGTTGCAATGGCGCCGGCATAAAGACCTCGACGACGACGCCGCGGCGATCCTCGAGCACCCGCCGGCCGAGCTGGTGCGGCCCCTGGCTTGGGCGATCGAGCGTTTGATCATCGCGCGCCGCTTGCTCGACGATGGCCAGGCGGCGCGCGCCTACAAGCTGGCCGCCGATAGCGGGCTGACCGCCGGCCCGACCTTTGCCGAGCTCGAATTCCTCGCCGGCTGGATCGCGCTGCGCGATCTCAACCAGCCGGCCACGGCTTACAACCACTTCGTCCGCCTCTATCACGCCGCGACGCTGCCGATCAGCCTCGCGCGCGGCGCCTACTGGTCGGCGCGCGCTGCCGAGGCGATGAGCCGGGCCTCGCTCGCCGCGACCTGGTATGACACCGCGGCGCCGTATGTGACGACGTATTACGGCCAGCTCGCCGACGCTCATCTCGGCGGCACGGCCGCGACGATGAAAGTATCCGAGCCGACGCCGACATCGGCCGAAAGCCAGGCCTTCGACGGCAACGAGCTCGTGCACGTGGCGCGCGATCTGGCGCTGATCGGCGACACCGACGATCTCCCGGTGTTCCTGCGCCGGATCGCCAAAGGGGCCAAGACCGCCGCCGATTTTGCGCTGACCGCGCGGCTCGCCCGCGCGCTCGACCGGCCCGACATTGCCGTCTTTGCCGCCAAGCGCGCGAGCTATGCCGGCATCACGCTGATGGATGAAGGCTATCCGCTCGCCGATGTGCCGCCGGGCGGCACCATCGAGGCGCCGCTGGTGCTGGCGATGACCCGGCAGGAAAGCGCGTTCGACACCGGCGCCGTCAGCAATGCCGGGGCGATGGGGCTGATGCAGCTCATGCCGGCGACCGCCAATAAGATCGCGCAGCTTTTGCATCTGCCGTTTTCGCGCCGACGCCTGACCACCGACGTTGCCTATAACATGACGCTCGGACGCGCCTATCTCGATAGCCTGGTCGACGGTTTCTCCGGCTCTTATGTGCTTGCGGTCGCCGCCTACAATGCCGGCCCGGCGCGGGTCCATCAATGGATCGCGGATCACGGCGATCCCCGCAACGCGAATGTCGACCCGATCGATTGGATCGAGCGCATCCCCCTCAGCGAAACCCGCAATTACGTGCAGCGCGTGCTGGAGAATTTGCAGGTCTACCGCGTCCGCCTCGGCGCGGCTTTGCCGACGCTGTCGCTGGCCGCCGATCTGAAGCGCTAAGCCGTGACGCCGCCCGCATTGCCGGATCTCGGGGACCTCCGCGCGGCCGCTGCGCGGCTGCGGGGCAAAGCCGTTGCGACGCCGCTGCTGTCCTCGCCGCTGATCGACAGCCGGTTGGGCGCCCGGGTGCTGATCAAGGCCGAATGCCTGCAACGCACGGGATCGTTCAAGTTTCGCGGCGCCTACAACGCGCTGGCGCAACTCGACGCCGGCAAGCGCCGCGCCGGCGTGGTCGCCTATTCCTCGGGCAATCACGCGCAAGGCGTCGCCGCCGCCGCCGCGCTGCTCGGCATCCCGGCAACCATCGTCATGCCGGCCGACGCGCCCGCCATCAAAGTCGCGAATACGCGCTTCTATGGCGCCGCGATCGTGTCCTACGACCGCTATCGCGAAAGCCGCGAGACGATCGCGGAACGGATCGCCGCCGAGCGCGGCGCCGAGCTCTTGCCGCCTTATGACGACGCACGGGTGATCGCCGGACAAGGGACCATCGGGCTCGAGATCGGCGAGGAGGCGCAGCGCCAGGGCGTCGCGATCGATATCTTGATCGCGCCGTGCAGCGGCGGCGGCCTGGTTACCGGCTGCGCCCTGGGACTATCCGCCTCGCCCGGAAAAATTGCCGTCTACGCCGCCGAGCCCGCCGGATTCGATGACCTGCGCCGCTCGCTCGCGGCCGGCAAGCGGGTCGCGAACGACCCAGCGGCGCGCTCGATCTGCGATGCGCTGCTGGCGCCGACACCGGGCGAGCTCACCTTCGCCCTCGCCGAGCGGCTGCTCGCCGGTAGCCTTGCCGTTAGCGACGACGAGGTCCGGCGCGCGATGGCGACTGCGTTCTCGGCTTATAAAATCGTGCTCGAGCCCGGCGGTGCGGCAGCGTTGGCGGCGGTTATGTCGCATAAGCTGGCGATCGCCGGCAAGACGATCGCCATCGTCGCATCGGGCGGCAATGTCGATCCGGCGGCGTTCGCGGCAGCGCTTGCTTAGATCAGGACTTCGGCGTCACTCGCCGGCTTCGGCCGAGGTGATCGCCTCGCCGTGATCGGTACCGCTGCGCAAGGATTTCAGCGCCGGAAGAAGCTGCTTGCCTTCGCCGTCGGGCAGGTGCTCGCGGTCGACGCGGCGGCTGTAGCCTTCGAATACCGCGCCGGGCTCGATCCGCATCGAGCAATAGACCACATCGGCCCTTACCTGCGCCGAGCGTCCCAGAATCACGTTGATCGCGACCAGCCGGCCCTGCAGCACGCCGTTGATGATCGCGGTCTCGGCCTCGACCGAGCCGTTGATCGAGCCGCCCTCGCCCAGCGTGACCTTGCCGGCCACCAGATTGCCGATCAGCGTGCCGCCGACATGAACCTCGCCCGAGCAAGCGATATCGCCGTCGATCCGGAAGCCATCGCTGAGGATCGACAACGCGCTGCGCCGCAGGCTGTTGCCGCCGGCGGCGCTATTGCCGGTCGTTGATTTGAACCACATTCTTGCCTGCCCGCATGAATTTCGCCGGGTCTACCGCCGTACCATCGACGCGAACTTCGTAATGGAGATGCGGGCCGGTGCTGCGCCCGGTGCTGCCAAGCTCGCCGATCGGCGTATGCACAGCCACCCTTTGTCCCTTCGCCACCAGAATCCGGTGAAGATGCGCGTAGCGCGTGACAATGCCATGACCGTGGTCGATCTCGACCACCCGCCCATAACCATCCATGGTTCCGGTGAAAATCACCATGCCGGCACCCGTGCTGTAAACCGTTGTCCGGTAAGGCGCATCCAAATCGAGGCCCGGATGGAAGGAAGCGCGATGATTGAGCGGATCGATGCGCGGACCGAACCCGCTTCCGATCCGATACTGGTTGAGCGGCGCCGCCAGCGGCAGCATCTTTGCCAACCGCTTCAGATCCTCGAGTCGTTGGCGATCAAGCGGCGCGGCGCGCGGGTCGTTGAGCGCGATATAGGGACCGCCTTCGCCGGGCGCGCTATCGAGCCCGTGCAGCAGACGGTCGACATCGAGGCCGGTCGATGCGAGAAGCCGCTCGAGCTCGGATGAAGCGCCGGACGTTCTATTCTGCGCATGCGGCCCGGCACTCAGGGGCTTGCGCTCGGGCGGAATCGCCTCGGGCGGCACCATAGCGGGCCTGGCTGCTGGCGCGTTGCCGACCGCGGCCGACGGGATACGTTGCGGATCGGCGGCAAGCTGCTGCTGCTGAAGCTGCTGGTTCTTCGCATCGAGCTGGTTCGCCCGGATCTGCGTGGCCTGAAGATCCATCTCGAGCTGCTGGACGCGATTCTGCAGCGTCGTCCGCTCGACCTCGGATTGTTGCAACTGATGCTTGCCGGTATCGAGCGTTTTGGCGAGCTGCATCGCGTTGCTCGACTTGCTGGCATTCAGCGCCTGCTCGGCGGTTTTGGTCCGGCGGTCGGCGGCGTCGCGCTCCTCCTGCGCCGATTTGACGCGCGCGGCCGCATCGGCGAGTTGCGCCTGGAGCTGGTTGTTCTGCGCGGCCAGCGCGAGGAGCTTGTCGCCGGCTTGCTGATAATTGGTATTGGCTTGCGCGTAATTCTGGCTGACGGTGGTCAATTGCTGACGCACGGCGGCCAATTCATTGCGCATCTCGTCGAGCGCCGCCGAGTCGGGATCGGGCGCCGGCGAGGCTGCCACAACCGCCGGCGCCGCCGGGACTGGCGCCGGAGCAAGGGTCGCGGTTTCCGTGGCACGGTCGCCCAGAGCTTCATGGAGGTGGGCGAAGCCGACACCCAGATAGGCAACCCCTCCGACCGTCGCGAGCGAGGCCGCCATCAACATCGCCTGAAGCCAACCGGGCAGAGCGACGAGGCGTACGCCGCCCGAACTCTGCAAGATCAATCGCCGTTCGGGGAATAGCTGCTCCCCAAGAATCTGTGAGACTTTGGCCACTCGCCCCCCGCTACCGTCCCTGCACCAAGTGCTGCTAGCGCAACACCGCCACCGATCGCGGCCCATGAAGGGCTCATTGGCGAATGGTATGCTTGGAAAGCTTAGGCCCGTCGCACTTCTATGTGGCGGCTAGACCTGCGCGGCATCACGGTGACCCGCGCCCATTCACCAAATTCCGACCCTACCGAGTCAGTGCTGACATGGCAAGCTGATTCGAAGTCGCGTCACACGGGGTTGTGACGTTCCGGACTCAGCGCGTAACGCGCGCCATTGCCGGCCGCACGGGATTCGGCGCGTAAAGCCACCAGCCGGTTTCGTTGATCGCGTAATAGGGGCGATATCGCGTCGCGCTGGCAAGCGGCGCGACAGTGTCGTCGATACTGTCAAGCAGCCACGCCGTGCCGTCAAGGTAGACGACAAGAACCGCGTGATCGATCTGGCGAGCGACGTCGCGCACCACGAGGATGCGGAGATCGTCGTCGTCGAAGCCGAGCGCGCGCAAGATCATGAATTTGGCGATCGCGTAGTCCTCGCATTGACCGTCGCGACTCATGAACTCGAACGGCGTTTCCCAATAATCGGCGCGGCCCCAATTGTCGGTTGCGGCGACATAGCGATGCCGGTTGATCGCGCGATTGAGCCGGTCGAGCATCGCCCGCCGGCCGAGCGGACGCAATTGCGCCGTCAGGGCGGACCATTCGGCGGGCACGCATCCTTCGACCGCGCCGGTGATCGCGATACAGTGCCGCGCCGCGCCGATTTGCTCGGACCATCGTCGCAGCATGTCAGTCCATTTCGGGAATTGCGCGACGCCGTCGAAGCGCGTCGCCTGGATGCCGCCGATCGGCCCCGCGAGCGTGGCCGGCGGCAGCGAGACGAGTGCAAGCGGCGCCGCCGCGCGCCCGGGATCGAGCACGACCGGCGCGAGGCCAATCGCCAGGGCGGCGATACCGGAAATCAATCGCAACACGCCACAGCCTCTTCGGTAGCCCCGCGATTCGAGGCTAGCGAGAACCGATGAAGCGGCCGTTAAAGCGCGCAGGCCGCATCGGCGCCGGCGCCCTCACCAATGAGTGCAACGCGTGAAGACGGCGGCATAGCTTTCGGGCGAATCGAGCCGCGCGTTGCCGTCGCGCGCACGGCCATTGATCGCCGCGAAGATCGGCTTCAAGGAATCGGTGATCGGCGCCAGGTAGAGCGCCCGCGCCGCGCCGCGATCGTCGACATGAACGCTCGGCGGCAAAGACGTGGCGACGAGCGCGCGCCTGATCGCCGGAAAGTAATAGCGGACGGCCTCGCGGAACACCGCGACATGCCGGCTTTCGTGATCGAGCACCGCCTGTCGCTCGCACGAGCCTGCGGCGAAACGGCGATCGACGATCACGTCAAGCTGTTTCAAGCCGATCTCGACATGCGCCGAGCGGAGCTGGGCGCAATAGCCGCTGCCGCTGCGCATGCTGTCGGTTTCGACCGTGACTTCGAGATCGTAGCGCCCGACCGTGAGGCCGAAGGCTGTTTCGTCCTTGAGACCCGCCATGCCGTTCTCGCCGGCGATCTGCGACAGCGAAGCGGTATCGAGATTCAAGCGGTAATTGACTGGAGGCTCCTTCAAGGCAACCGTAAAGACCGGCGCGGTGACGCTCGCCGAGCACGCGGCCGAGGCGATGGCCGGCGCGAGCGACATTCCGGCCGCAATCCACAAAGCAAGCCGCGTATGCATGGGTCAGACCATCACCCAGACAACGCACAGCCGACGGCCGCGCGCGCCGAACATCGGCACGAGCCGCGCCGACGCGGCCACAACCCGACCGGGCGTGACGCCGACAATGCGCGTGCGTACCTCCCCCAACGGCCCCGTCCAGAGGCCCTCGAAGCTGCTCATCTCCTGAAATCGGAAATGTCCGGCGAGCTTTTGGCGCAACAAGTGCGCGCGTTTGACCCCGCTCCAACGCACGAACTCGTCGTTGATCGCCAGCGCGATCTGCTCGGCATCGACCAGCAGCGCGGGCGTTGGCGCCGTTTCGACCAGCGCCGCGATGGCGGCGCGGTCGATGGCGAGCGACCGGCCAGCCGCCGAGCGCTGCATCTCGCCGAGACAAAAGACTCGCAAGCGCGACGAAAGATTGCCCTCCGACGCAGGCCGCGCCGCGATTTCGGCGATCAGTCGGTTGAGGCGGAGCTTGCGGCGCGCGGCAACCGCCTCGAGCGCCGACCAGAACTCATGCTCGAGCCGCAGCGAATAGCGCCGGCCATCGAGCTGCAGGATGCGTTGCTCCCAAGGAAGCGCGGAATCCGGCGTCGCGCCGCTCGCGCTCGGCGCCGCGTCGCCGCGCGCATCCTGTAAAATCTCGCCGTCGCTTGCCATCGCGATCCGCACGCATGGTTAATACCGTCCTGCAAGCGCAAGGCTACGCGCCGCGAACTCTTGTCCAGTGATGGGCTGGAAGTCTTAAACTCGGCTAAATCAGGCGAGAAACGGCAGATGCGGCGCGGTGAGGATGCCGGCGATCGCAATCGGAATGCCGTAGGGGATCGGCATGCGCGAATGGATGAAAGCCGGGGCGCGGCGCAGCGTCGCCAGGATCGATGCCTGCACCAGAGGCTGGCGCAAGCCGAGAACCACGAGGGCAAAGACGCCGCCGATAAGGGCCACCAGGAACAGGAGCGGCAAAATGAGATGGAGGCCGCTCCACAATGCCATCGCCGCCAGCAGCTTGACGTCGCCGCCGCCGAGCATGCGACAGGCGAAGAGAATGGCCGCGCCGACGAGCACCGCCGCGCCAGCTTCGATATGCGAGAGCCAGTCGATGCTATGGCCGGCGACCGCGTGCTCCGCGATCAGCGCCGCCACGGGAAAGGCCAGCGCCAGCGCGCCGGTCAACCAATTGGGAATGCGCAGGCTGACCAGATCGCTCAACGCCGCGAACACCAGCGCAAAGACATAGACCGCCAAGACGGCCTCGCCCGCGAAGCTTGTCGGCAACGTGCTCCAGAACGAATTCATGCGCCGATAGTGCCGGCGCGCGCTTACCGAAGCGTTAAGCTTTCCCGGCGCTTGCGGGAGCGTTAACGCTCGTGCAGCGCCTGCTCCTTCGCCTTGATCAGGGGTTTCAGGAGATAATCGAGCACCGATTTTCGGCCGGTGAGAATTTCCACCGTTGCGGTCATGCCGGGAATGATCGGGAGCGACTTGGCTCCATCGCCGAGCGCGTTTTTTTCGGTGCGCAAGGTCACGCGGAAGAACGTGCCGCCATTCGGCGTGTCGTCCTTGATGGTGTCGGCGGAGATGTCCTCGACCCTTGCCTTGAGCCCGCCATAGATCGAGAAATCGTAGGCCGTGATCTTCACCGTCGCCGCCTGGCCGGGATGAAGGAAAGCGACGTCGGCCGGCCGAATCTTCGCCTCGACCAGCAGCGTATCCTCGAGCGGGACGATCTCGACCAGATCCTCGCCGGGCCTGATGACTTCGCCGATGGTCGTGACTTTCACGTCCTTGACCGTGCCGCGTACCGGCGAGCGCACTTCGGTGCGCGTGACGCGGTCGCGCTGCGTGAAAATCTGCTGCGACAAGGCGGAGAGCTCGGCCGTGTGCTTGTTGAGCTCGGCTTGCGCGCTCGAATGGAAGATTGCGGTCTTCTCCTGAATGCGCTTTTGCGCTTCGTCGCGCGCCGACCGCGCCTGCGGAATCGAAAGCTTCACATCGTCGAGCTGGCCTTCCAAATCGGACACGTCGCGCTCCAGCTTGACGAGATCGAGCTTCGAGGCCGCGCCGCTCGACACCAGCGGCGCCGTGATCCCGCGCTCCTGCTTGGCAAGGTCGAGCGAGCGCGACAGCGTCTGCTCTTTGGATTGTAGGCCCGCGATCTCCTGCTGCTTCTGCGAAAGCTGGTCGGTGAGCACGGCGATGTTCGATTTGAATTCGCTGATCTGCGTGTCGTAGAGCGCCTGCTCGCTGCGCGCGACATCGGGCGCCTCGCTCAGCACCTCGCGCGGAAATTGCGGCGCCTTGTCGATGCTCTCGGCGGTCAACCGCGCGATCATCGCTTCGAGCGTCAGATATTGCGTGCGGCTGTCGCGGTATTGCGCTTCGGCGCCGGTATTGGCGATGCGCAACAGCACGGCGCCTTTCTGCACGATCTGGCCGTCATGGACCAGCAACTCGGACATGATGCCGCCTTCGAGATTCTGCACGACCTGGATCTTGCTCGATGGCACCACCCGCGCGTCGCCGCGGGTCACCTCGTCGAGGGTCGCGAAATGCGCCCAGATCAGGAAAACGAGGCAAAAGGCGCAGACGCCGAATGTCAGGATATGGGCGAAGCGCCCCGCCCGCGCCCGCAGCGCATATTCATAGTCGGGCAGGAACTCGGCATCGAGCTTGTGACTCATCGCGCACCGGCCCTGGCGGCGATCCGCAGCTCGCCCTGATTGAGCGCTTGGAGCACGCGGTCCCGCTTGCCATCGGCAATGATGCGCCCGCCATCCATCACGATCACGCGGTCGACCAGCTCCAGCATCGACGGTCGATGGGTGACGAGCAGCAAGGTCTTCGCCGGCAGGATTTCGCGCAAGCGCTGCTTCAGCCAGGCCTCGGCGGTCGCGTCCATCGCGCCGCTGGGCTCGTCCATCACCAGGATCGAGGGATCCGCCAGCAACGCGCGGGCGATGGTCACCGCCTCGCGCTGGCCGCCCGAAAGATGCTTGCCGTTCTCGCCGACCTGCATGTCGTAGCCTTCCGGATGGCCCTTGATGAAGTCATCGACGCCGGCAATGGTCGCCGCCCGCAGGATCGCGCCATGCGACATGTTTGGCGCGGACAGCGCGATGTTGTCGCGCACCGTGCCGAAGAACAGAAACGGGTCTTGCGGCACATAGCCGATGTTGCGCCGCAGATCGGCGGGATCGATCTGCCGCAGATCGGTGCCGTCGACCAGGATCGCGCCCGACGCCGGCGTATAGAGAGCGGTCAGCAGCCGCGCGAGCGTGCTCTTGCCCGAGCCGATGCGGCCGATGATGCCGACCTTCTCGCCGACCGCGATCCGGAAGCTGACGCCGCCGAGCGCGGTCTGGCTTTGGCCCGGATAGGCGAAACCGACCTCGCGGAACTCGATTTCGCCCTGCAATTGCGGACGATGCAGAAATGTCTTGCCGTGCGGCCGCTCGAGCGGCGTTCTCATCACCTTGTCGAGCGAGCGCAGCGACATGAAAGAGGAATGAAGCCGCACCAGCAGCGAGGCGAGCTGGGCGAGCGGCGCCATCGCGCGAGCCGACAGCAGCGATGCCGCGACCAGGCCGCCGGTGGTGAGGTTCCCGGCCGAAATTTGATAGACGCCGACGATGACGACCAGCACGCTGACCAGGTTCTGCGTCAGCGTCGCGATATTGACGCCCAGGGTCGAGATGAAGCGCGCGCGCATCGCGGTGCGCGCCGTGCTGCCGATGAAGCGCTCCCACAGCCGCTGCGCGCGGCCTTCCGAGCCGGTGATCTTGATAGTATCGAGGCCGGCGATCGATTCGACCAGGATCGCATGTTTCTGGAAGGTCTCGCGCTGGGTTTTGCCCATCACCTCGCGCAAAGCGAGCTGCAAGCCGAAACCGACGCCGATCAGCAGCGGCACCGCGAGCAGCGGCACCAGCGCGACCGGACCGGCGATCAGCGCGATGATGAAGATGAACAGCAACGCGAACGGCAGATCGGCGATCGACAGCAGCGTCGCCGAGGTAAAGAACTCGCGCAGCGTCTCGTATTCCCGCAAATTCGCCGCCAACGCGCCGGCCGAAGCCGGCCGCGCGTCGTAGCGCATGCCCATGACGTGCTCGAAGAGCTTGCTCGCGAGCACGACATCGGCGTTCTTGCCCGCGCTGTCGACGAAATAGCTGCGCGCCGTGCGCAGGATGAAATCGAACAGGAACGCGACGAGGACGCCGCTCGCCAGTACCCAGAGCGTCGCGGTCGCGTTGTTGGGCACGACCCGGTCGTAGACATTCATCACGAACAGCGGACTGGCCAGCGCGACCAGATTGACCACGAGCGAGGCGATGATCGCGTGGGTGTAGACGTGCCAGAACGACGCCAGGGTGCTCCAGAACCACGAGCGCTTGGGCACCGGCGTATCGACGACGTCCTCGGTCCGCTGGTCGAAGCGATATTCGGCCTTCGCATAAAGCGCAAAGCCGGCGTAGTAGCCGCGGAGCTCGTCGAGCGGCAGCCGGATCGGCTCGCCGTCCGGCTGCGGCAGCAGCATCTCGATCTCGCCGCGACCGATCGCGGTCGCGACGCACGCGCTGTTCTCGTTGAGCAACAGCAGGCAGGGGAGATTGAGTGGGGAAATCTCGTCGAGCGGCAGCTTGTGCCAGCGCGCGGTAAGGCCGGCGCGGGAAGCGGCACGAATGACGAGCTTGGGCGAGAGCGGCTCGCCGACGCTCGGCAAGCCCGCGGC
>DATLUE010000243.1:0-2661 GCA_035533255.1 Allostellaceae bacterium
GGCAGCCAGGTCGTGCTGCTGACCGCGCACGGCACCATCGAGAGCGCGGTCAAGGCGACCAAGAGCGGCGCCTTCGAATACCTGACCAAGCCGACCGATCGCGAGAAGCTGGTGATGACGGTCGGCAAGGCGGCCGAGTTCGCGAGCCTCACGCAGGAGAACATCCTCTTGCGCACGCGGCTTGAGGGCAAGCTCCAGGTCGAAGGGATCATCGGACAGCATCCCGCGATCGAGGACGTGATCCGCGTGGTGCGCAAGGTCGCGCCGTCGTATTCGACGGTGCTGATCCAGGGCGAGAGCGGAACCGGCAAGGAGGTGATCGCGCGCGCGATCCACAAGCTGTCGCCGCGCGCGACGCGCCCGTTCGTCGCGATCAACTGCTCGGCGATTCCCGACAGCCTGATCGAAAATGAACTGTTCGGGCATGAGCGCGGAGCCTATACCGGGGCCAACGAGCGCAAGATCGGGCTGATCGAGAGCGCCGACAAATCGACGCTTTTTCTCGACGAGATCGCCGACCTCAATATCGGCCTGCAGGCGAAACTTTTGCGCGTCCTGCAGGAGCGCGAGCTGCGCCGCGTCGGCAGCAACGAATCGATCCGGGTCGACGTCCGCCTGGTCGCCGCCACCAACCGCGAACTCGCCGAGGAAGTCGCCCAGGGACGCTTTCGCGAGGACCTCTACTACCGCATCAACGTCGTCACCATCACGCTGCCGCCGCTGCGCGATCGCCGCTCGGACATCCCGCTGCTGGCGGAGAACGCGCTCAAGAACCGTTTCGCCCATCTGGCGCAAAACCGGGTCAAGGAGATCAGCCGCGAGGCGATGGAGGTGCTGCTCGACTATTGGTGGCCAGGCAACGTGCGCCAGCTCGAATCGGCGATCGAACGCGCGCTGCTCTTGTGCGAGGGCGACCGCATCATGCCCAAGGACCTGCCGCAGGAAGTCCTGGCGCGCAAGATGCCCGCGCGCGGCGCCGAGCGCGCGCGCGGAGAACGTTTCGAGATGCCCGCCGAGGGAATCAATTTCGAAAATCTCGAGCGCGATCTGATCCTGCAGGCGATGGAACGCGCGGATTGGGTGATCGCCAAGGCGGCCAAGATGCTCGGCATGAGCTATCGCACGCTGCAGTACCGGCTGGACAAGTTCGGAATCAAAAAACCCGACGGCCGCCCGCAGCCGACCGACTTCAAAGCTTGAGCGCCGCGCGGCGCTCAGTTCCTGGGCCCGGGCAGCGCCGGCGTGGGCAGGTAAACCCAGCATCGGAGCGTCCCGCCGCCGCCCGCGTCCGCGACTTCGATTTTCGCCCGCGTGTACAGCCGCGGCACTTCCTCGTAACGATCGAGCGCTGCGAAGTCGCGCTCGGAGAGGCCGCTCAGCACCAGGCCCGCAGTCTCGGCGCCCGCGCGCGCGACGATATAGAAGTAGCGGCCGCGCCGGCGCTCGTAGCCACTAAGCCGCGCCAGCGCCGCGGCGACCTCGCGCCCGAGCAGCGCGGCACGATGCGCCGCGTCAAGCAGCGATCCGCAGACGAACAGGGCTCCATCGCTATCCACCTCCAGCGTGCTCATCGCAATTTCCTCCCGCGCGGCATCGCGATGCGGTTGCCGCATCGGGCGGCTTCACCTACGCTCACCGCGTTGGGCCGCGGCTAAAAATGGGTCAAGCCTTCAAGCGCTTCCTCGAACAACTCGGCGACATCGGTCTGCTGACTCGCGAATGCGTCCGCCAGGCGCTCAGCCGCCCGTTCGAGGGCGGTCTGCTGGTCGAGCAGCTCGACAGCGTCGGTGTGCGCTCGCTCAATGTCGTAAACCTTACCGCAATTTTCACCGGGATGGTGCTGGCGCTGCAGATGGGACAGTTCCTCGCCCGCTTCGGCGCCAAGATCTATATCAGCCGCATCATGGGGCTGTCGCTGTTCCGCGAGATGGGTCCGGTGCTGACCGCGCTGATGATCGGCGCGCGCGTCGGTGCGGGCATCACGGCCGAGTTGGGCAGCATGAAGGTCACCGAGCAGATCGACGCGATGCGCGCGCTGGCGACCAGCCCGGTCAAGAAGCTGGTGGTGCCGCGCGTGCTGGCGACGATCCTGATGCTGCCGGTGCTGACGGTCATCTCGGACGCGGTCGGGCTGGTCGGCGGGCTGCTGATCGCGGTCACCCAGCTCGGCCTGGGCGCCGGCTATTTTTTCAGCTCGATGGTGCAGAACACGCGGCTGGGCGATCTGACGAGCGGCCTGGGCAAGGCGGTGTTCTTCGGCTACCTCATCTCGATCATCGCGTGCAGCAAGGGACTCGGCGCGACCGGCGGCGCCGACGGCGTGGGGCGCGCGACGACCTCGGCGGTGGTGGCGGCGTCGATCGGCGTGCTGGTTTCGGATTTTTTCCTGACCAAGCTGTTCATGGCGATCGGATGAAAGACGGCGCGCGTCCGTACATCAGCGTGCGCGGGCTCAGCAAGAGCTTCAACGGCAAGCCCGTTCTGCAAGGCGTCGACTTCGACGTCGCCGAGGGCGAGACGCTGGTGGTACTGGGCGGCAGCGGCGAAGGCAAGAGCGTAATCCTGCGCCACTTGAACGGACTGGTGGCGCCCGACGCTGGCGAGGTCTGGATCGACGGCCGCTCGCTCAACGGGCTTGGCGAAAACCAGCTCTACGACGTA
>DATLUE010000244.1:0-3070 GCA_035533255.1 Allostellaceae bacterium
TAAATACGGAAAATCGGTGGATGCGTTGGCGAAACATCTGAATAGCGCGGCCAATTCCGTCGAGGATCTAGGAAGGCGAACCCGGGTAATGGTTCGTAAGTTGAGCGACGTTGAAAAAATTCCAGATGGCGATTCAGCAAAGTTGCTAGGTCTTCAAGATGCGGCCATCGCAGACGTAGAAGAAGAGGACGAAGCTGGTGACCCGATCTGATTACTCTATTAGCCAGTCTTGATCGGCGTGCGCTGGTTGAGCGCTGCGGCGAGCGTGCCTTCGTCGAGGTAGTCGAGCTCGCCGCCGACCGGCACGCCATGCGCCAGGCGCGAGATTTGCGCCGCGGTGCCGGCCAGCCGGTCGATGATGTAATGTGCGGTGGTCTGGCCCTCGACCGTCGCGTTCATCGCGAGGATCACCTCGCGCACCGGCACCGCGGCGACGCGCGCGACCAGCGTGTCGATGCGCAGCTCGCCGGGGCCGATGCCGTCGAGCGCCGAGAGCGTTCCTCCTAAAACATGATAGCGGCCCTTGAAGATATGCGCGCGCTCGATCGCCCAGAGATCGGCGACGTCCTCGACGACGCAGACGAGGCCGGCATCGCGCCGCGGGTCGGCGCAGAGCAGGCACGGATCGACAGTATCGAGATTGCCGCAGACCGAGCACGGCGTGACCGCTTGCGCGGCATCGGCGAGCGCGACCGCCAGCGGCTCCATCAGCGATTCGCGGCGCTTGATGAGAAACAGCGCCGCGCGCCGCGCCGAGCGCGGCCCGAGCCCCGGCAGCTTGGCGAGAAGCTGGATCAGACGATCGAGCTGGGTCGGGCTATCGGGCATCGTTTGCTGTTCCGCGCTGTCCCGGCGGAAGCCGGGACCCATTTCTCAGCAAGCACGGGCCAACCTCGAGGGATCGTGACATTGATAAATGGATACCGGCTTTCGCCGGTAAGGCGCTATTGAAGAATCTCACGCCCGAAGCTTAGTGCTTAGAGCTTATCGCTTAAAGCTTTCAGCGCCCCTCAAAACGGCAGCCTCATGCCCGGCGGCAATTGCAGGCCGCCGGTGACCTTCGACATTTCTTCGGCAAGATGCGCATCGACACGCGTTTTGGCGTCGGCGGCGGCGGCGACGATCAGATCCTCGAGCACTTCGCTTTCGTCGGCGATCATCAGCGATTTGTCGATCTTCACCCGGCGCATCTCGCCCTTGCCGTTGAGCGTGACCTGCACCATGCCACCGCCCGACGCGCCGGTCATCTCGATCTCGGCGAGCTTTGCCTGCAACTCGGTCATGCGCGTCTGCATTTCCTGCGCCTGCTTCATCATCTGGCCGATATTTTTCATGAAAGCTCATCTCCTTCGGGAAGCTCGTCGGCATCGGGCACCGGCTCCGCTGCCGCCGCAAGGTTCTCGCGCACAGCTTCGATCCGCGCGCCCGGGAAAGCATCGAGCACCGCGCGCACCAGCGGATCGCGCGCCGCCTCGCTCTTCATCGATTGCGCGCGCGCCTCGGACTGCTCTTTCAAGGTCGGATCGCCCGGCTCGCGCGAGATGCTGACCACCCAGCGCTGCCCGGTCCATTGCGTCAAGAAGCTGCCGAGCTTGTTGGGCAGGTCGCGCGGCGCGGCTTCCTCGGGCCGCAGCTCGATCAGCCCCGATTCGAAGCGCACGACATGCACATGCGCGAAGAGCTGCGCGCGCAGCAGCGCCTCGTGATGCTTCTCGAACAGCTCGACGACCTGCAAAAAGCTTTGCGGTTGCGGCAGGGTTGCGGCGGGCATCGCTTCCTGGCGGATCGCGACGCTGCCAACCGCCGAGGCGCCGCTATTGCCGCCATTACTCACCGGCGCCGCGTTGTGGCTGACGCGCGGCGCCGATGGGGCGGCACTGGGCGCGGCGGGTGCGCGGTCGAGCGCGCGGATGATGTCGGCCGGCGCCGGCAGATCGGCGACATAAGCGAGGCGCACCAGCACCATTTCGGCGGCCTGCAGCGGCGACGGCGCGGCCTGCGCCTCGCCCAGGCCCTTCAGCAGAAGCTGCCAGGCGCGGGTGAGCGCGGGGATGCCGAGCTTTTGCGCCAGCGGCGCGCCGCGCGTGCGGTCGCCTTCGAGCGCGGGATCGCCTTCGCCGGCATTGGGCGCAAGCTTCAGCCGGGTCAGGAAATGCGCCAGCTCGAGCAAATCCTGCAGCACGATCACCGGATCGGCGCCGCCGTCATAGAGCGCTTTCATCTGCCCGAGCGCCGTCGCCGCGTCGCCCTTGAGCGCAGCTTCGAGCAGGTCGAAAACCAGGCCGCGATCGGCGATGCCGAGCATCTCGCGCACCGCGGCTTCGGTGATCGCTTCGCCGCCCAGCGCCATTGCCTGATCGAGGATCGAGAGCCCGTCACGCACCGAGCCGTCGGCGGCGCGCGCGATGAGGGCGATCGCCAGCGGCTCGGCCTTGACCGCTTCCTTCTCGGCGATTGCGGCGTAATGCGCGGAGAGCAGATCGAGCGGCACCCGGCGCAGCGAGAAGCGCTGGCAGCGCGACAGCACCGTCACCGGCACTTTGTGAATTTCGGTGGTAGCGAAGATGAATTTGACGTCGGGCGGCGGCTCTTCGAGGGTTTTGAGCAGCGCGTTGAACGCCGCCTTCGACAGCATATGCACTTCGTCGATGATGTAAATCTTGAAGCGCGCCGCCACCGGCTTGTAGCGCACGCCGTCGGTCAGCTCGCGAATCTCGTCGACGCCGGTGCGCGAGGCGGCGTCCATCTCCATCACGTCGACGAAGCGGTCGTCGGCGATGGCGCGGCACGGCTCGCACACGCCGCACGGGCTGGCGGTCGGCCCGCCCTTGCCGTCGGGGCCGACGCAGTTGAGGGCGCGGGCAATGATGCGCGCGGTGGTGGTCTTGCCGACGCCGCGCACCCCGGTGAGGATGAAGGCATGGGCGATGCGGCCGGTGGCGATGGCGTTGGTCAGCGTCCGCACCATCGCCTCCTGGCCGATCAGCTCGGCGAAGGTGGCGGGCCGGTATTTGCGCGCGAGCACGCGGTAATGGCCCGCGGGCTCACTCATGGCGCGTCATGGGCATCG
>DATLUE010000245.1:0-2030 GCA_035533255.1 Allostellaceae bacterium
TCGGGATTGAATGTGCGTCCTACGCATCGATGCGGCATGCACTTGGGCGCGGCAAGCGGCCGGGAGGCGGCACGACGCTCGCCGAGGGCATCGCCGTGAAGGAGCCCGGCAAGATCACGCGACGCATCATCGCGGCGCTGGTCGATGACATCCTGCTGGTCGAGGAAGATGCGATCGAGAAGGCGGTGGCGCTTTTTCTCGATGGCCAGCGTCTCGTCGTCGAGGGCGCCGGGGCGGTGCCGCTCGCGGCGCTGCTTGCGCACCGGCGCCGGTTTCGCGGCAAGCGCGTCGGCCTCATCGTGTCTGGCGGCAATATCGACGCTCGGCTTCTCGCCTCGATCTTGCAGCGCGCGCTCGCACGAGCCGGGCGGCTGGTGCGACTCAGGGTTGAAATCACCGACGTGCCGGGCGCGCTCGCCAAGGTCACGCGCATCATCGGCGAGCGCGGCGGCAACATTCTTGAAATCTACCACCAGAGGCTGTTCTTCGATGTGCCGGTGAAGCTCGCCGAGGTCGATGTCGTGGTCGAAACGCGCAATGCCGCGCATGTCGGCGAAATCATGGCGGCGCTGACCGCGGATGCTCTGCCGGTGCGGCTCCTCTCCAGCACCGCGCTCACGGCGCGGGAGTAGGAGAAGCGTGGCTCCCAGCGTCTTGGCAGGCCGGGTTCGGATCGGCGTCTCGGGCTGGCGTTATGCCGGATGGCGCGGCGAAGCTCCGATGGCAGCCGAATCATCGCGTGTGACGTTGGTAGTCGGGGTGTAAAGCAGCGGCAACGTCAATCTTTCAATCTAAAGTCGAATGACGCGCGCCGGCTTGGCATCCTGGCAGAAATTACGGCGCAGATGCCGTTGGCATGGAAGAAATCGCGGGGCGCTTCCGTTCTTAAAAAGGGATCGCGGCACGCGTAGCGCCTTTGCGCGACAATTTATTGCTTGATTGGGTCAGCATGCAGGGCTTGCCGCGGGAGGCACAACCGCTCCCTTTCATTGCCCGCTATCTGTGGCGGCACAGGATCGCGCATGGCGTGGTCCTCCTCGCCGTGCTGGGTGCAGTGGCGGCTTCGATCGGCGAACGCTTCTCGATGAAGTTCCTGGTCGATGCAATGGCGGGTCCGCGCGGCTTCGCCGTGTGGCGTGCCATCGCGATCTTCGTCGCGTGCGTCGGCGCCGACAATTTTCTATGGCGGATCGGCGGCTTCGTCTCGGCGCGGACCTTCCCGCGGATCGGCGCTGAGCTTCGCCTCGACCTCTTCAGCCACCTTCTCGGCCACTCGACGCGCTATTTCAACGAGCGTCTCACCGGCGCCCTGTCGAGCCGGATAAGCGCCGCGGCCAACGCCCTTTTGACGGTCAGCAACAGCTTCATCTGGAACGTGCTGCCGCCCGCGGCGGCGACCGTCGGCGCGCTCATCGGGCTGGCGACCGTGGCGTGGCAGATGGCGGCGTCCCTCACTCTTGCGGCGGGCGCCATCGCGTTCGGCATCGGCGTCGCGGGGGCGCGCGGGCGTGACCTGCACCGTCTCTACGCCGGTCGCGCCGCGAGCGTCGCGGGCGAGATCGTCGATGTCGTGTCGAACCACGCAACCGTGCGGCTCTTCGGCGCCGCGTCGCGCGAGGTGATGCGGCTTGAGGGCGCGCTGGAAGCCGAGGCGGGCGCGCAGCGCCGTGCGCTCGTCTATGTCGAGCGGCTTCGCCTCATCCATGCCGCCGCGGTCTGGGTGTTGAGCGGCGGCACGCTTGCCTGGGCCGTATGGCTGTGGCAGCGCGGCCAAATCACCGCGGGCGATGTCGTGGTTTGCGGCGCTTTCACCCTGGCGCTCCTCCAGGCGTCACGCGACCTCGCGGTGGCGCTCGTCGAGATGAGCCACCATTGGAGCCGCGTCAGCGAGGCGATCGGCACTCTGATGGTGATGCATGACCTGCCGGACGCCGCGCACGCGGCGCCGCCTTCGCCCGGCGCAGGCGCGATCGTGCTCGACGGCGTCTCGTTCCGGCACGGGCCGGGCGAGCCGGTGCTCGATGGCATCG
>DATLUE010000246.1:0-7989 GCA_035533255.1 Allostellaceae bacterium
CTTTTGCCGCGGCCGACGCGGCCGAAGATATAGAGACCTTTGGGTGGAGGCGGCGGGGGCTTGGCAAGGCCGAGGCGCGCGCGCCAACCGCCGCCAATGCCGGGACGATAAACGCGCAGCTCGTCCCAGAGTTGCTGCAGCCGGGCGGCCGCGCGTGCTTGCAGCGGATCGGGCGCCAGCTCGCCTGCGGTCAAGCGCGCGTGAAACAGCGCGAGCGGACCGGCAGCCTCGAAATCCTCGTCCGCCGCGCTCAACCGGTCGCAGGCCTCATCGGCGCTCGACCATCATCAGCTTGATCTCGGCGATCGCCTTGGCCGGGTTGAGGTTCTTCGGGCAGGTCTTGGTGCAGTTCATGATCGTGTGGCAACGATAGAGCCGGAACGGGTCTTCCAGCGCATCGAGCCGCTCGCCAGTGTGCTCGTCGCGGCTGTCGGCGAGCCAGCGATAGGCCTGCAACAGGATCGCCGGACCGAGATAGCGATCGCCGTTCCACCAATAGGACGGGCAACTGGTCGAGCAGCAAAAGCACAGGATGCATTCCCACAGCCCGTCGAGCTTGGCGCGCTCGTCGATCGATTGGCGGCGCTCGCGATCGGGCGGCGGCGGCGAATCCGCCTTCAGCCACGGCTCGATCATCCGATATTGCGCATAGATGCGGTTGAGGTCGGGAACCAGATCCTTCACCACCTCCATATGCGGCAGCGGATAGATTTTCACCTCGCCCTTGACCTCGTCGATCGCCTTCAAACAGGCGAGCGTGTTGGTGCCGTCGATATTCATCGCGCAGGAGCCGCAAATCCCCTCGCGGCACGAGCGCCGGAAGGTCAGCGTGGTATCGACCTCGTTCTTGATCTTGATCAGCGCGTCCAACACCATCGGGCCGCACTGATCGAGATCGATCGCATAGGTGTCGAGACGCGGGTTCTGCCCGTCATCGGGATTCCAGCGATAGATTTTGAAATTCCTGACCCGCTTGGCGCCGGTCGCGGCGGGATAGGTCTTGCCGGTGCCGACCTTGGAATTTTGCGGAAGCGTGAATTCGGCCATTATGACTCTCGCGCTGGAATAGCATCGAGCGCCCTTCGAGACGGCCGCTTCGCGGCCTCCTCGGGGTGAGGCAGTTTTCTTAATGCCATCGAAAATCTCTCCTCATGCTGAGGAGCGCTGCCCTTTCGAGAGACCGCCTGCGGCTCCTCCGCATGAGAGCAGCGCGTCTCGAAGCACGCAGGATCGCCTTGCAACCTCATATCAATAGACCCGCGCCTTGGGCGGGAAGACCTGGACCTCGTTCGACAACGTGTACATGTGCACGGGCCGCGTGCCGAGCCTGACCTTGCCGTCGTCGCCGAGCGACGCGACCGTGTGAACCATCCAGTTGACGTCGTCGCGATCGGGAAAATCCTCGCGCGCGTGGGCGCCGCGGCTTTCCGTGCGGTTGACCGCGGAATAGATCGAGACCTTGGCCTGGGCGATCAGGTTCTCGAGCTCGAGCGCCTCGACCAGATCGCTGTTCCAGATCATCGAGCGGTCGTTGACCTGGAGATCGGCGACCGAGGCGGCGATGTCGTCGATCTTCTTGGCGCCAGCCTCGAGCGTCTCGGCGGTGCGGAACACCGCACAGTCGTTTTGCATGACCTTCTGCATCGCCAGCCGAATCTCGCCGGTCTTGAGCTTGCCCTTGGCGTTGCGCACGCGATCGAAGCGCGCGAGCGCCTTCTCGTCGCGAGTAGCGGCGAGCGGCTTGTGCGGCTGGCCCGGTTTCACGATTTGCGCCGTCCGCAACGCCGCCGCGCGGCCGAAGACCACGATATCGAGCAGCGAATTGGTGCCGAGGCGGTTGGCGCCGTGGACCGAGACGCAGGCCGCCTCGCCGATCGCCATCAGGCCGGGCACGATATGCTCGGGATCGGCGGCGGTCGGCGCGATCGCTTCGGCGTGGTGGTTGGTCGGGATGCCGCCCATGTTGTAATGCACGGTCGGCAGGATCGGAATCGGCTCCTTGGTCACCTCGACGCCGGCGAAGATTTTCGCGGTCTCGGAAATCCCCGGCAGCCGCTCATGCAGCACCTTGGGATCGAGATGCTCCAGATGCAGCATGATGTGATCCTTCAAGGGACCGCAGCCGCGGCCCTCGCGGATCTCGATCGTCATCGCGCGGCTGACGACGTCGCGCGAGGCCAAATCCTTGGCGGAAGGCGCATAGCGCTCCATGAAGCGCTCGCCCTCGGAATTGGTGACGTAACCGCCTTCGCCGCGCGCGCCTTCGGTGATGAGACAGCCGGCGCCGTAGATGCCGGTCGGGTGGAACTGGATGAATTCCATGTCCTGCAGCGGCAGGCCGGCGCGCAGCACCATGGCATTGCCGTCGCCGGTGCAGGTATGCGCCGAGGTGCAGGAGAAATAGGCGCGGCCGTAGCCGCCGGTCGCCATCACCACCATATGCGCGCGAAAGCGATGCATCGTGCCGTCTTCGAGATTCCAGGCCAGCACGCCGCGGCACACACCTTCCTCGTCCATCACCAGATCGATCGCGAAATACTCGACGAAGAACTCGGCCTGCGCCTTCAAACATTGCTGATAGAGCGTGTGGATGATGGCGTGGCCGGTGCGGTCGGCCGCGGCAGCGGCGCGCTTGGCCATTTCCTTGCCGTAGTTGACGGTATGGCCGCCGAACGGCCGCTGATAGATCCGGCCGTCCTCGGTGCGCGAGAACGGCACGCCGAAATGCTCGAGCTCATAGACCGCCGGGATCGCCTCGCGGCACATGTATTCGATCGCGTCCTGGTCGCCGAGCCAGTCGGAGCCCTTGACGGTATCGTACATGTGCCAGCGCCAATCGTCCTCGCCCATGTTGCCGAGCGCGGCGCCGATGCCGCCTTGCGCGGCGACGGTGTGGCTGCGAGTCGGAAACACCTTGGTGACGCAGGCGGTCTTGAGGCCGGCCGCGGCCATGCCGAGCGTTGCGCGCAGACCGGCGCCGCCGGCGCCGACGACGATCACATCGTAAAGATGCTCTGTGACGGGATAGGCTTGAGGCATGGGCGTCAACTCTGAAAGGCGATGCGCAGCACCGCGAAGATGCCGGCGGCGGCGAGCGCGAAGGCGACGAATTTGTTGAGCAGCAAGACGGAAATCTTCAGCCACTCGGTATGGACGTAATCCTCGACCACGACCTGGATGCCGAGCGCCATGTGATAGAAGGCGGCGATCAGCATCAGCACGGTCGCGATCGCCGGCACCGGCGCATGCAGCCAGGCGACGACAGCGGCGCGGCCGGCGCCGGTCAAGCCGATCAGCGCGATGACGAACCACAACAGCAGCGGGATCATCGCCACCGCGGTGACGCGTTGCGCCCACCAATGGGCGACGCCTTCCTTGGCCGAGCCCAGCCCCATGACGCGCCCCAAGGGGCTGCGCAGCCGCGTGTCGCTCATCGCCAGCCCTTTGCCAAATCAGCCTCGCACCACATAGGCCGCAATCCAGGCGATCAGCGTCAGCGCGACGCTGCCGACGACCACGGTCCAGCCCGAGGCATAGGCGGTCTTGAGCTTGAAGCCGCGCCCGGCGTCCCAGACGAGGTGGCGGACGCCATTGCACAGGTGAAAGAACAGCGACCAGGTCCAGCCGAGCAGCAACAGCCGCCCGATCCAGGAATGCCAGAAAGCCTCAGCGACGCCGAACGCATCGGCGCTGGTCGCGGCCGCCAGCAGCCACCAGACGAGCAGGATGGTCCCGACCGCCAAGGCAAGCCCGGTGGCGCGGTGGCTGATCGACAGAATCGATGTCAGCTGAGGCTTGTAGATTTGAAGATGCGGCGACAGCGGCCGTTGAATTTGCGACATCCGGAGATTCTCGGCTCGATCGCGGGGCGGGCTAGACGGAGAAGCGGCGATGATTTAACCCGCGAGGTCGGCCAAGTCAATCCAAGCGCGCTCACTACGGGGTTGCGAGCGCCGCAATTGCCGCTGTGAGATCAAGCAGATACTGCGCCTCGTCGGCATGGAGCTGCTCGATCATGCGGCCGTCCAGCGCGGCGACCGCGCGGCCCTGCGCCTTGGCGGCGGCGAAAGCATCGACCACGCGTCGCGCCACGGCCACCTCGTCCGCGCTCGGCGCGAAGGCGGCATTGGCCGGCGCGATCTGATCGGGATGGATTAGCGTCTTGCCGGCAAAACCGAGATCGCGGCCCTGGCGGCACGCGGCGGCGAAGGCATCGACGTTCCGGAAATCGGGCCGCACGGAATCGAGCGGGTCGAGGCCATGCGCCCGCGCGGCCAGAACGCAGAGCTGCAAGGCGGTCATCAGCGGCGCGCGATCGGGCTGCACGCGGCTGCGCAAATCCTTGCCGAGGTCTTCCGTGCCCATGACCAGCGCCGAAAGCCGCGGGCTCGCCGCCGCGATCGCCTCGGCACGCAGCAAGGCGAGCGGCACTTCCATCATGCACCAGAGCGCCAAGGCCGGCTTCGCGCCGAAGCGCGTTAGCGCTGATTCCACCGCGCGCACCTCGTCGCCGCTCGCGACTTTCGGCAGCAGCACGGCGTCGATCGGAAGCGTGGCTGCAAAGCGCAAATCGTCGTTCTGCCACGGGCTCGCCGCGCCATTGACCCGCAGGACCAGCTCGCGCCGGCCATAGCCGCTGGCGGCAAGCGCTGCGATGATCTGGCCGCGCGCCGCGTCCTTGGCCTCGGGCGCGACCGAATCCTCAAGATCGAAGATCAACGCGTCGGCCGGCAGGCTGCGCGCCTTCTCTTGCGCGCGCGCATTGCCGCCCGGCAGGAACAGCACGGAGCGGCGCGGACGCGGCGCGGGCATGGGACGCTTCAGAGCGCCTTTTGCGGCGCCTTTGCCGACGGCTTGCCGGTCAGATACTCGCTCGCCAGCAGCTCGGCGATTTGGACAGCGTTGAGCGCGGCGCCCTTGCGCAGATTGTCGGCCACCACCCAAAGGCTCAGCCCGTTCGCGACCGTCAGATCCTTGCGGATGCGGCTGACATAAACCGCGTCCTCGCCCGCGGCCTCGACCGGCGTGACATAGCCGTCATTGGTGCGGTGATCGACCACGACCACGCCTGGCGCGCTTTGCAGCGCGCGGCGCGCTTCGCTCTCGGTGATCGGCATCGCGAATTCAAGGGTCACCGCCTCGGCATGGCCGATGAACACCGGCACCCGCACGCAGGTCGCATGCACCGCGATGTCGGGATCGAGGATCTTCTTGGTCTCGGCCATCATCTTCCATTCTTCCTTGGTCGAGCCGTCATCCATGAAGATGTCGATATGCGGGATGACGTTGAAGGCGATCTGCTTGGTGAACAGCTCGATCTTGGGCGGATCGTTGACATAAACGCCGCGCGTCTGGGTGAACAGCTCGTCCATCGCCGCGCGGCCGCCGCCCGAAACCGATTGATAGGTCGCGACCACCACGCGCTTGATGCGCGCGAGATCGTGCAGCGGCTTCAGCGCGACCACCATCTGGATGGTCGAGCAATTCGGATTGGCGATGATATTGCGCTTCGAATACAGCGCGAGCGCATCCGGATTGACCTCGGGCACGACCAGCGGCACGTCGCGGTCCATGCGAAAATGCGAGGTGTTGTCGATCACCACCGCGCCCGCCTTGGCGGCGCGCGGCGCATGGACGGCCGAGACCTTGGCGCCCGGCGAGAACAGCGCGATGTCGACGCCCTTGAAATCGTATTTGTCGAGGTCCTGGACCTTGAGATTGTGGTCGCCGAACGAGACTTCGTGGCCGATGCTGCGCGCCGAGGCGACAGCGTGAACTTCCGAGACCGGAAATTTGCGCTCGGCGAGAACCGTGAGCATCTCGCGGCCGACATTGCCGGTGGCGCCGACCACCGCGACCTTGAACGCCATGACACATACTCCTGTCGATGCGAGCCCACCTACAAAACCCGGTGCGACTTGACAAGCCTTCGCCCCCGTCCGGCGCTATAGTCGCGATCCGACAGATTGAGGGGAATAAGCCATGAACAACCTTCTCGCGCGGAACTGGTGGGCGCTGGCGCTGCGCGGGGTGGCGGCCATTTTGTTCGGCATCGTCGCCTTTGCCATGCCCGGGCTGACCCTGACCGTGCTGATTTATTTCTTCGCCGGCTATTTGCTGGTCGACGGCGTTCTGGCGCTGATCGCCGGGCTCCGCGCCGCCGAGCGCCATGAGCGTTGGGGCATGCTGGCGCTCGAAGGCGTGCTGAACCTCGCGGCCGGCGCGCTGGTGGTGATATGGCCGGCCATGACCCTGCTGCTGTTCATCTATATCGCCGCGTTCTGGGGCATCGTGACCGGGGGCGCCCTGTTGATCGACGCCGTACGCCTGCACCGCCGGCACGGCGAATGGCTGATGATCCTGGCGGGGCTGTCCTCGCTGGTGTGGGGCGTGCTGGTGGCGCTGTTCCCGATCGCCGGCATCCTGGTATGGGCGTGGTGGATCGGCGCTTATGCGCTGATTTTCGGCATCGCCATGCTGGTGCTCGCATTCCGGCTTCGCAAATCCCACGCGGCTTGACCGCCCGGCGGCGGCGCTCCAGTCTCGACGCCGCGCCGGGGCGGGATCGCATCCCGCACCCGGCCGGAGACCTTATGAGCATCAGCCCGGTCGAGAAAAAGCACACGCCCGCCGAATTGCGCGGCCGCAAGGGCGGCGTACCGATCGTCAGCCTGACAGCGTATACCGCCTCGCAGGCGCGAATGCTCGATCCGCATTGCGACCTGCTGCTGGTGGGCGATTCCCTGGGCATGGTGGTCTATGGCCTCGCCAGCACCCTGCCGGTGACCCTCGACATGATGATCGCGCATGGCGCGGCCGTGGTGCG
Source organism: Allostellaceae bacterium (assembly GCA_035533255.1). GTDB lineage: Bacteria > Pseudomonadota > Alphaproteobacteria > ATCC43930 > CGMCC-115725 > CAIKMD01. The sequence goes on from DATLUE010000246.1 coordinate 6,827, forward strand.
CGGCGCCAACCGAGCGTGCGTGATCGTCGACATGCCGTTCGGCACCTATCAGGAAAGCCCGGCCCAGGCATTCCGCAACGCTGCCCGCATCCTGGCCGAGACCGGTTGCTCGGGGGTGAAGCTCGAAGGCGGCGCGGTCATGGCCGAGACCATCCGCTTCCTCGCCGCGCGCGGAATTCCCGTGCTTGGCCATGTCGGGCTGCAGCCACAATCGGTCAATGCTCTGGGCGGGTTCCATGCTCAAGGCCGGACCGAGGTAGATGCGGCGCGGGTCATCGTCGACGGCAAGGCTGTCGCCGAGGCCGGGGCTTTTGCGATGGTCGTCGAGGGCACCGCCGAGCCGACCGCAAGGCGGCTCACCGAGGCGGTCTCGGTGCCGACCATCGGCATCGGTGCATCGGCCGCATGCGACGGTCAGATTCTGGTGATCGATGACATCCTCGGCACGTTCGACGCGTTCAAGCCGCGTTTCGTCAAACGCTACGCCGAGTTGAGCGGCGCGATCTCGGCGGCGGCCGCTGCCTATGCCGACGACGTGCGGACGCGCCGCTTCCCGGCGCCGGAGCACACTTACGGCGCGGCCCCGGCGGAAAAGCGCAAGGCCCCAGGCTAAGAGCCGGGAACGAATCCTTTGCCGATCATGCAGCGATCGACGATGTCGCTGGTGCGGTCGTGGTTCTCGGCGGCGAATTCCGACATCTGCGTGCTCATGACGCCGGTCTGGCGCCAATCATTGCCGCGGGTCGCGATGATATCGCTCATGATGTCGGTGTCGCGCTGGGTCGCTTCGCGCGCCTGACTCTGGCAATCGGCGAACGCGGCGGCGGTCTGTTGCGAGGATGAGCCCTGCCGGCTCCAATCGCCGGTGCCGGCACAGCCGATCAGGAACAGCGCCAAGACCAGGCTCGCGGCTCGCTTCATCGCTCGAAGTCCCTTCGTTCGTGACGCCCGGCCCCAAGCGGCGGCAAGGTTCGGTTAACGGTATCGGCCGTAGAGTAGCGAGGGATTAAGGATACGTCTCGCACTCAATGCACCTGCACCTGTTGCTCCCTCGCCGGCTGACTCGATTGTCCGTCGTTGCCGCGCTGCTCGCTTTGGCGGGCTGCAATGCCTGGCAGGATCGCGCGGAATTCGCGGCTCCGCAAAGCCGCTGGCCGGCCAAT